>CAZROJ010000006.1:13483-44738 GCA_964601665.1 uncultured Pirellulaceae bacterium | reverse complement strand
ATCTTAAATTCGTACACAATTCCGGTTTCCAGCACTAGATCGAAAACGGAATCTGCAGCCCATCGTACGACAACTCCATATTCTCCGGCAAACTTGCGTTCACTTCGTCATAGTCCATCCGACAGGCACAATGAGTGAAGTAGGTTTGCTTGGCACCCAGCTCACGAGCCACCTCGACAGCCTGCGGGATTGAAAAATGAGTCACGTGCGGCTCGTATCGCAAACCGTCCAACACCAACGTATCCAGCCCCTGCAAAAGCGGCCAGCTCTCCGGTGGAATTTCGCTGGTATCCGTGCAGTACGCAACGTCCCCCACACGAAACCCCAGTACGTTAAATCGAGGACCGTGCTTGAGCGGAATCGGCGTGACCTTGGCACCCAAAATCTCCACCGATTCCGTTTCGACTCGATGGATATCAACCGACGGCGCCGCACCGCGATGAGTCGCCGGCCGTTCGTCAAAAGCGTAATCGAACGCCTTTCGCAAACGATCCTCGACAGCTTTCGCACAATAAATCGGGACCGGATGATCCAGATAAAATTGAAACAGCCGCAGGTCGTCAAACCCCATTACGTGATCCGTATGCTCGTGCGTGTAGATCACCGAATCGACGATTCCAATTCCTTCACGCAGCAGTTGCGTACGTAAGTCCGGCGAAGTGTCGATCAAAAGATTGCCCTCGGGCAGCCCCAGAATAGCGCTGGCACGAGTCCGATTGTTTTTCGCTTTACCGCCAGTGCAGACTGAGCAGCCACAGCCCAAAGCCGGCACACCGACACTCGTTCCCGTCCCCAGCAAAATTAGTTTGCCCGAAATGTCGATGGTATAAGGTTGTTTCTTCAAAAAAATGGCTCCGAAAGACCGGACTCCAGTGGGGCAGATGTTTACAGCAGGTTGTACTTAGGCCAACGAAATACGAAAAGGCTTGACGTTAAATCTATCCCTAAAACCGCCATTTGAGCGGAACGAAAACTCAACCCTTGGCTTAAATCGCCTCGAATTTCGACGGTGTGTTGCCCAAGACTGCCAAAAACAAGGCTCCGAGGCGAAACAGGGCCTGAGGCGAAACAGGGCCTGAGGCGAAAGGCGATTGAGAAACTACCGGGCAATATGCCCAAGATCCGCAATCGCTGCAAACATCAGCGGTAGAAATTCAACTGCTGATCGCCTCAAGACATCGGCTCGATCGAAAAGCCACCCAGAATATTCAGTTGACTGTTGCAAATCGCTGTTTTCGATCAAGTAAGGCCTTTTGGCGATGGCAGGTGCCGATTTAGAATGTCAATTCAGGGCTAGTGCTTTGTCAAAGCTTAGTTTTAGGATTGGGGGTAAATCATGAATGGCGTTTCGAGCTGATTTTCGCCAGTTCAAATGCTGGATTGGAAACGTGGAATCCCCAATCTTTACCTTTGACAAAGCACTAGCTTTGAAAATCGACCAATTTCCTTCGCGTTCTCCAACGTTCGAAGATTCTCGCTGAGAAATCTGAGAGCCAAAACTCGCATGGTCTGAGTTTTGCACTTCCAGTATTTTCTTGGCAACGATTTAAGTCACCTGACAAAAATACATTCGACCTGCTTCTCGCTCTCCTTGCCGATTGCCCTGAACTAGGTCGTTCTGATAGCACAAAATAGCAGGGTCTCGACCGCGGCACTTCCATGCCGTTGAGTTAATTGATCCGAATTTGGAAATCCACCATGCCTTCAATGGAAAACCTCTGGGACGTAACCTCCGACTTTTTTAGCGGATTGGTTAGCGGCTTTGGCAAGCTGATCACGGGCCTGTTCGGATCCTCGAACGCACGTACCGTAAAAAAGCTCCAATCCAGAGTCGACGCGATCAATGCGCTCGAAGACACCTACGCGAGTATGACCGAAGATCAACTTCGCGAACAAACCGAGCAATTCAAACAGCGATTGAAAAAAGGCGAAACGACCGACGACATTTTGATCGAAGCGTTCGCTGTTTGTCGTGAAGGCGGCAAACGTTTTTTAGAAATGCGACACTACGACGTCCAGTTGATCGGTGGCATGGTCCTGCACTCGGGTGCCGTCGCTGAAATGGTAACCGGCGAAGGTAAAACGCTGGTCGCGACCCTGCCGACTTACCTGAACGCTCTCGAAGGCCGCGGCGTCCACGTTGTCACCGTCAACGATTACTTGGCCCGCCGCGATATGGAATGGATGGCACCCCTGTACATGGGGCTCGGTCTGACCGTCGGAGCCATCCAGAGCAATATGCCCGTCGCCGAACGCCAAAAGGCATACGACAAAGACATCACCTACGGAACCAATAACGAATTTGGTTTTGACTACCTGCGAGACAACATGCGACCCGCGGCTCGCGGCGACGACAACTTTCCCAAGTCGCGGCAACAGTCTCAAGGCCCTCTCGCATTTGCCATCGTTGACGAAGTCGACAACATCCTGATCGACGAAGCCCGAACACCGCTGATCATCTCCGGGCCAGCCCACCAAAACCCAGCTCGCTACGCCGAAGCCAACCGCATCGCGACTCAACTGACCAAAGGCCTGCACTACCAAGTCAACGAAAAAGACCACACGGCAACGCTAACCGACGAAGGCGTTCGCCATGCCGAACAACTTGCCGGCGTCGAAAGTTTCTACACCGCGGGCAACATGGACTGGCCGCACATGATCGATAACGCCCTCAAAGCCCACGGCCTGTACAAAAAAGACGTGAACTACGTCGTCAAAGAAGGCGCGATCGTGATCGTCGATGAATTCACCGGTCGCCTGATGGATGGTCGACAGTGGAGCGACGGGCTGCACCAAGCGGTGGAAGCCAAAGAAGGCGTGAAGATCAAAGAAGAAACGCAAACGCTGGCCACGGTGACACTGCAAAACTACTTCAAGCTGTACGAAAAAGTCTGCGGTATGACCGGTACCGCGATGACCGAAGCCGAAGAATTTTACAAGATCTACGAATTGGACGTGGTCGCCATCCCAACCAATCGCGAACTGCAACGGATCGCTCATCCCGACATCATTTACAGTAGCGAGAAATTCAAGTGGAAAGCGATCGCCGACGAGGTCGAAAACTACAACCGCTGGGACATGGTGTTTTTGAAAAACGGCGACTACTGCGCCGGCACACTCAAAAAAGCCGACGAACAAGAGGTCGTGATTGACGACAAAGACGACGGCACCACACACTCCTTCACCAAAGACAAAGTTGCCAAGGTCCAATACCGCGGCCGCCCGATTTTGGTCGGTACGGTTTCGATTGAAAAAAGCGAACGCATTTCCAAGCTGCTGGACAAGCGGGGCGTGAAACACGAAGTCTTGAATGCGAAAAACCACGGTCGTGAAGCCGAAATCGTCGCCCAAGCCGGCCGCTACGGTGCCGTCACCATCGCAACCAACATGGCCGGTCGTGGTACCGACATTATCATGGGCGGTAACCCAGAAACCATGGCCTGGGCTCGATTGCAGAGCACCTATCCAACTCGGCTGGACGTCCCCAAAGCCGAATGGGACGAACTGGTCGATTCAATCGACAAAGAACACGGTATGCAAGAGATGGGCGTCCAAGTCAAAGAAATGGGCGGTCTGCACGTGATCGGGACCGAACGTCACGACGCCCGTCGAATTGACTTGCAGCTTCGCGGTCGTTGTGGTCGTCAAGGTGACCCCGGTAGTAGCCGGTTCTTCTTGAGCCTTGACGATGACCTGATGCGAATTTTTGCCGGTCCCGTCGTCAAACGCATGCTAGAGATGGGCGGCTTCAAAGACGATGTTCCGATCGAAAGCAAAATGGTCTCGCGCCGAATCGATGCCGCCCAAAAGAAACGCGAAGAATACAACTTCGAAATCCGCAAGTCGTTGCTCGAATACGACGAAGTCATGGACGAACAGCGAAAGCGAATTTATCGTTTCCGCCAGCGTATTTTGGACGGGCAAAGCTGCCGCGAAATCGTCCAAGACATGGTTCGCGATCAAATCGATTCGAATGTTTCGACTTTCTTACACGAGAATTTCTCCAACGAAACGTTTGCATCCTACGCCGGCAGCCAGCTGAAAGTCAATTTAGATGCCAAGCTATTCCGCAAGCTCACCCCAGGCGAAGCCATCACGGTGGCCTTGGACGAAGCCGAACGACAAGCCGAATTTGACATCGTTCAGCAAATCGAAGAAAGCCTGCCGCTCAGCGAAGACGAATCGGAATGGAACTGGTCGTCCCTGACTCACTTTGCCAACTCGCGTTACAACATCGGTGTTCGCGACAAAGAACTAAAAGAATCCGGCCGTAATCGCGTCGATGAACTGCTGGTTAATAAAGCCCGTCAAGCGATCCAAAAGGTCAAGATCGAAGGCGCCGATGTGATGCTGGCCGAAGACTACGGCGTCAAAACGTTGTCAGCCTGGGCGGCCGCTAAATTCGGCATCGAGATCGCGCCGGAGAAGTTTGTCGACAAATCCATTGATGCCGCCTCAGAAATCGTTGAAGAGGCCGCCATCAATGCCTACGACGAACGCGAAGCGATCTACCCGGTCATGGCTGGATTCTATGAATTCATCCGGCAAGGTTCCGGCGGTGCCCAAGGCCAAATCAATCGCGAAGGGCTGAGCCAATGGGCCAGTCGACGATTCAAAACCGACATCGCCGTCGACGATTTCCGAAATAAGCAACGCGACGAAATCCGCGAAATGCTGGTTTCTAAAAGCCGCGAGAATCAAACCGAAGCGGAAGCCGCTTTGGCAGAACTTCGCGGCCACCTAACGGATTTCGCCAGCAAAGGCCTACTGCCGCTGGTCAATGCGAACGGTCAAGCAAACGAGTTGTCCAGCTGGTTCAAGTCAAAACTTGATTACGATCTGGACCTCGAAAGAATCGAAAAACTTGATCGCGACGAACTTGAACCGACGCTCGAAGCCGTGGTCGAAAACCACTTCCACCCGGAGTTCCGCCGCATGGAACGCTTGGTCTTGCTCGAGATTGTTGATTCGGCATGGAAAGATCACTTGCTTGCCATGGACTACCTGCGATCGGCTGTCGGCCAACGCGGCATGGCTCAACTGGACCCCAAAGTCGAATACAAACGCGAAGGCATGCGGATGTTCGACGGGCTTTGGACGTCCATCGGCGAACGCGTTACCGACCTCGTATTCCGCATGGAACAACTCAACGAAGCCTTCGTCAGCAACACGTTGACCGAAACCACGGCGATTCACGAAGATCCCGGCGAAGTAGCCATCCCGCAGCAACAACAACCTGGCAACGAAAGCGACAATCGACAAGATGCCGCTGACAATGCGGGTAAAAAGAATCAACGAGTCGAAACCATCCGGAATCGAGATGAAAAGATTGGCCGAAACGATCCGTGTCCTTGCGGCAGTGGCAAAAAGTACAAAGCGTGCTGCCTGAGAAAACGAGCGTAGTCCTTCTTAAAGCAAACACCCATGCCAGAAATTCGTCCATTCCACCTCGCCTTTCCAGTTCACGACCTCGAAGCGGCTCGCGAATTTTACGGTAGCACTCTGCAATGCCCTCAAGGCCGCGAGGACACACATTGGATCGATTACGATCTTTACGGACACCAGATTGTCGCTCATTGGGATCAATCCAAAACACCGCCCTCGCCAGCAGCCACCAATGCCGTCGACGGCGACGCCGTGCCGGTCCCTCATTTCGGCGTCGTTTTGACCATCCAACAATTTGAAGAACTCCAACAGCGATTGGAATCCACGCCCAACATCAATTGGGTTATCAAACCGCGCATCCGCTTCGCAGGCCAGCCCGGCGAACAGCGCACCATGTTCTTTCGCGACCCATCAGGCAACGCACTGGAATTCAAAGCCTTCGCAGACGATTCACAGCTGTTCGCCGTCTAATCGCACCGCCGCGTCGGCCCAAACGCATCCCGGTAAAAACCCAATGTCGCTAGAAAACAAACTCAGCTCCGTTTCCGGCGGTGCTCTGCTTGGTTTTGAATGTATTAGATAGCGGCGGAAACCTGCGACTTGCTATATGAAAACGGTTTGCATATGAATTTGTGTGTATGTGTTGGCAATGGTTAGTCGCACCCTTAACGGCACCGATCGCAACGGCCGCACCCAATGCGATTTCCCCTACACCGATACGATTTCTAGCAGCTCCACAGCAGGAGCTCCGTCGCAGTAAATCACCGCCGTTCGCCCGAAGCAACGATCGCCGATCTCACAACCAAATTCTCGCGCAAGTTCCGCTCCGCACGCGATCCGAAACAACCCTAACAATTTCACTTCTCGCAAAACGTTGTGGTTGACTAGCACTCGGCCAAGCGGGATTTCACGCGACTCAATCTCTTGCCGAACATTCTTCGCGAGGGCATTCAATCGAAGTCGCACAATTCCATATTGAACGACCTTGTCATCCGCCTGGCGCGTCAACAAGCTCTTACGCGAATAACAATTCGCCTCCGTTGCGTAGTCCAACACCTGAACAACAACCGGGCATCGATGGTGTCTTTCCAGCGTCACCGTCATATGATGATTGTGAGCTAATAACTCCAAGCTGGGCGAAGGAATTTGCGGAGCATCAACCGGTTCAAATGTACCCAGCTGGCTCGGGTCCTCAAAGAAAAGCTTGACCAACGAGCCAAGTTCAACAGTAGCGGAATCAATCGGTTTCACTACTCGGTCACTCCAGGACTCACCACTGGCAAACTCGACGCTCCCAGCTTTCCCGGTCCTTCACCGTTAACGATCGGCACCACTTCATCAAACGACAAATGCTGAATATCGATCGTGGGCTTCACTTCAGCCGTGCGATCCAAAACCGTATCGACAACATAATACATCAGACGACGCAGTTCGTCCGGCTCGATTTCGTCGGCAATTTCTTCTGCCTTTTGCTGATGCTTGTCCACCAACTTGTACGCTTTTTCAAACACGCCGGCTTCGAAATACAAATGACGAGCCCGTGAAAGCCTCTGCTGGGCTGGTAGTTCACAGCCAGGATCTACCAACGACAACAGTTCGTCGCGAAGTTCTGCCGACAGCCCGTCTAACGCCAGAGCAAGCAGCAAAGTTGGGCGGCCGCCGAGCAAGTCAGCACCGATTGATTTCTTGTTCTCTTCGTCACGCTCCCAGTCCTTCAAGTCGTTCAGAATCTGGAATGCGACGCCAAGGTTTCGCGAAAACGCTTTGACCTTGTCGACATAATCATCGCAAGGACCAGCCAAACGCAAACCCGTGTAAAACGCCGCTTCGAACGCCGGCGAAGTTTTAAGGGCGTAGATTTTCAAAGCGTCAATTGGCTTTAAAGCTCGGCTGGAACCGTCGTCTGCTCCCGCACCGTCCCGCCACATAAGCTCAGCCCCCTGCCCTTCGGCAAGCCGTTGATGAGCCGACGCCAAACAATCCAAAATGTCAGCAGCGGTTTCGGCTCCCAGTTCCTTGCGCACACCACTGACCATCCGGTAGCCAAGACCGACCAAATAATCGCCAACGTTGATTCCGGTTGGCACACCGTACTTCACATGCAAAGTTTCGTCGCCGTAGCGGAACTGGTCATTGTCCTCAATATCGTCGTGGACCAGCGACGCCTTGTGAAACGTCTCAATCGACATTGCCGCCCGCCGAATATGATCGGGATACTCGGCCACCACTTCCGCACCATTGGCCAGCGTTGCTTCGCCGCCACTGACGGCATCGTAAACCGCCATCGTAATAAACGGTCGCGAATGCTTTCCCCCTGCCGACAAAAAATCGTAGGCAATCGCTTCGGTTGCCGCGATTGGATCTTGCCTGACTAGCGTCGCTAAATCGACATCGGCCGCGTCATTTTTGACACGCAGCCGCGGCATCACTCGGTCAAGTGATTCTGTCTCGAACAGCCGCGAGGCTTCACGTAGTAAATGCAGATAGCTTCGCGTCGCTTGTGCCGAAACATCGTGCGGCACGCGAACCATCTGTTCGACCCAATCTTCGTCGACGCTCGTGTTACGACAATCGCTCGACAGCAGCGGAGTTGCCATACACGGAATTCCCGCCAACATGATTTTATCGATGGCTTTCTCAAGCACATTCAGACAAGCCACGCCGACGATCGCGTCCACGTGCCCGCTGACAATAATTTTCAGGACAATCGGTGAACCTTCGGCAACCAAAACCTTGTAGCCAAGTTCTTCCGCGGCGCCGCGAAAGTCAGCGATACTGCAGGCACCACAAGTCTTGCAAGCCAGCCCAAATTCGTCGTAATCAGCCGGACAACCTTCGGCATGCTTCAGACAGTGCGGCAACAAAAACAGTCGACGTGAATGCGGAATCGACTTAATTTGTTCTTCCCAAAAACAGCTGGACAGCACCACCATAATCCAGCCCAAAAAGCCTTCCGGCTGCCCCGCGTCGTCCAAGACTTTCCGCGAGATCGCTTCCAGTTCGTCTTTGCTGGGCGGGACGTTGCGGTCGAGCGTATCGGCGACCTGTTGGCACGTCGCCCGCAACGATTCACGCAGCTCTTTAGATGACGGCACCATTTTTAAGTGCGCGGTTTTACGTCGACGCGAGCGGCGTTTTGGCTTGCCCTCTACTTGGGGCTCAGCGGTTTCGTCAGTTTTGATAATGGGACCCAAAGTCGTAGCCTCTTCGTTCTTCGTAATTTGTTGTCCGATTTCAAACTGCGATCAACACCAGCAAACAAGTTTTCTGGCACACTCCCGACCGCAAACATTTTACCTGTCGGTCGACTTCGCGGCCGCAAGTGCAGCAGTCGCGAAAATCACCGGATAGGATTTTTCGTAATACCAAAGTTTTGCAAAGTAAAAACCAATCGGGCTGCTCGTCGCGATACACCCGGCCTGATGCGATCGAACCAACCACTCGATTCCTCGACTGGCCGCCAAACGATAAGCTTCCGCCGATTGGCCACTTTGCTGGTTGGCTTCTTGGCCGGCCGCCAGTAATGCTTCACAACACAAGGCGGTTTCTTCAACAGAACTTTGCCCGAGCGATTCATCGGGCCACGACACCGAAGGTCCGCCGCCCCATCCCCCATCGGAGTTTTGGTTTTGCACTAGCCAGTCTAAACCAAATTGCTCCGCTTGGGTATTGAAACGCTTATTTGCGGGCCCCTTAATATCGTACATTCTCGCGTCACGATAAGCAGCTAACACTTTAGCTGTTCCATAACACGGGTTTTCTTCACCTTCATGATCTTGATTGCCAAACCAAAGTGGATTCCAACTCCCGTCTTCAGCTTGCATTTTCTGCAGATACTTGAATCCTCGATCGATCGCAGCGTCTAATTTTTTCAACGTACAGGTCGACTGAGCACCACTCGTCGCTTCCTCACGCCATGCCAGCAAACCTCGAATCACATGCGCGGTAATATCGGCACCGCTTCGATCAAACGGCAGCTTCCCCCACCCGCGGCAAAACGTCGGCCAACCGCGATCACGGTTTTGCAAACCAAGTAGCCACCGGACTCCGTTTTTCGCTGCCACCAAAATTTCTTCTCGCCGGTGCTCAAAACATCCCGTCGCCAATAAATTCTTCAACGCCAACATAGCCCCCGGCGTATCGTCGGCATCCGGAACCGCACCCGGCAAATCGGTCCACCCCCAACCTCCCGGCGCAGCACCGGTAAACGGGTGCACCGATGTGTTCTGACAAGACAGAATCCAATCCAAACACGATTCCCAGGTCGCCAAATCTTTGGCAACCATTTGCTTCAAATCGTCTTGGCAATTTGCCAGCGAGTTGATCGAAAGCGTCGTACTCCAGGTCGCCAAATTGGTATCGATCGGCCAACTGCCCGCGGCCTGCCCTTTGTCATCACTGGGCTCAGATCGAAAAGAATCCAAAATAAACCGGATCCCATTTTTCACGACCGGGTGGTTGGAATTGCCTGTTTTAATCAACCCCATCGAAACAAAACTCGTCAGTGGCACCGCCTCCAGATATCCGCCGCTGGCCGGTTGCATTTTTTCCAGCACTCTCAAGCTGCGGTCAATTGCCGACCGCCGTATTGTGTTTCGAATGGGATCCCATGGCGGGTCAAAATGAAACTTCGCCTGACCAATCGCAACCAACGCAGGAATCGCATAGCTGACCACCGGTAACTGCATCAAGTGATAAAATCGCTGCGGCACGCAAGCCGCTTCAAACGGCAAAGCCGAGACTTCCGACCATGGCACAATCCCCGCCATCGCACAATTGGCAAGGATCGGAACCGCAAACGTTTTGTCTTTGCCGTATCGCTTTTTCAGCCCAGGAATTGCCCCTTGAGAATCGATGTACTTTTTAGCGGCGGCAACCATCTCGCCATGAGCCTCCGTTCGTCCGGCAGCTTCCGTCGCGGCAACGACCAACATCGTCGTTGAAATGTTCGAGTAATTTTTTGATGTGTCGCCAAAACCGCCGTCGGAGTTTTGCTGACCGACCAACCAACCGAATCCCTGATCGATCTGAGCCTTGATCGTTTCTCTTTCTCCACCTGAAATCTCGTTGGCCGCTACCTCCGCTGAATCCAGATAAAACGAGAGCGCACTTATCGCGGTCGCAGTCGACAGCGCCGACGCAGAAAGCTCGCCCAGCCAATGCCCCGCCTGCAGTCGTGATTGGGCCAATGTCGATACGACATGCTCGTAAGCACGATCGTAACGCTGGCTTGAGTTTGCGGGTTGTATCGATGTTGTGGAAATTTTCTTAACCTTGAACTTTATTTTTTTCGGTACCGTCTCACAATGGTCGCACAGCAATTCGCCAGTTCGCCTCTAAAGTGCCGCTGGCCAGTCGCCGAAGAATGACCTAAGGCGATCGGCAGTTGAATTTCTACCGCTGATGTTTGCAACGCTTGCGAATTTTGGGCATATTGCCGGGTAGTTTCTCAATCGCCTTTCGCCTAAGCACCTTCTTTGACCAATAACATCGTCGATTTTCTACAGGACCAAAATGGGTTTTCTCTCAGGTAGTCTAACCTTTGCTCGCTTCGAAATCACCAAGGACGACTCGGGAGAGTTCGGAGATTCACACTTGAAAACTTTGGCAAAGAATCAAATTGGCAGCAAGCAAGTCGATTTGCTCGAGGAACCGAATGTCGGTTTCACTGGCGGTTCGCATGTTTTCGACACCGATTTTCTTGCCGAAAAAAACATCATCGGGCAAGCGTTGCATTTTGGCGTCCGCATCGATTCATTTTCTGTCCCAGGCAACATCAAACGAGCTTGGATGCAGATGGAACTGAACGCCATCATGGCCGACAACATCGGTGGCCGACCAACCAAAGCCCAACGCGAAGAAGCCAACCAAGCCGTCGATCAACGCTGCGCCGATGAAGCCGCCAAAGGCAACTTCAAACGCATGGGCGTGACCTCGGTGCTGTGGGATGCCGCTACCGAAACGCTGTTTGTCGCCAGCAATAGCGAGAAAAACAATGAAACGGTTTTAGGCCTCATTGAAGCTTCGTTCGGCATCGAAGTCACTCCCGTGACACCTTCGCGACTGGCCTTGAACTACTGCAGCGACGACGCGGACGCCTACGGAAACCTGACTCACCTTGACGCCACCAATTTTATCGAAGACGCTCCGATGAACGTGACTTGGTGGAATGGCATGTCCGAAAACTTCGACTACCTGGGCAACGAATTTTTGATGTGGCTATGGTGGAAATGGGAAACGCAATCGACCGTGATGGATTTGGCCGACGAGTCCGAGGTCTCAGGCATGTTTGCTCGCACGCTGGCCCTTGATTGCCCCGAAGGCGAATCGGGCAAAGAAACCATTTCATCGGAATGCCCTGTCGCCCTTCCCGAAGCCAACCTAGCCATTCGCATGGGCAAACTTCCTCGCAAAGCAGGACTAACTTTGGTCCGCAACGCCCAGCAATTCGACTTGACTTTGATTGCCGAATCGTTCGGGATCGGCGGAGCGAAAATCAGTTTCCCGGGCGACACAAACACGGGGCTCGACCGCGAAGACCGTATCGAAGCCGTACGCCAAGTCGGTGAAACACTCGACTTATTGTTCGAAGCGTTTTTGGATCAACGCATCGGCGATAAATGGAAGGCGGAAACGAAAAAAATCCGCAAATGGCTGGCCGAAGAAACGCCCGCTCGGCGACAGGCCAAAGCGGCCTAGACGATTTGGCCGGGCGATCGCTGATCCAATTCTTCCATGAATCGGCGCTTGCTGGTCAACACCGCTTCAATCCGCCGCCACAATTTTTCTCGTAGCGGTTTGGCTTTCTCCGCAATCGCTCGCTGCTCGCGTTCATACAACGCGCGACCGGCGGCGGTCTCGATTTTGATCGGCGAGTAGTTTTCGTATTTTGATAGATCGTACGGGCTGGCGCGCATATCGATCGCCCTCGCTTCGATCGCCAAATAAAAACAAGCCAGCAAAATTTCGCTGCCAATCCACGGCATCGCTTTGAAAGCCCATTTGTACAGGTCCATATTGGCGTGGATGCAAGCGGGCTGCTCTAAAATCGGGCGATTCTCCACATCCGGCTCGGGCGCGACTCGGTTGAGCGGCTTGGCGTCGATCGAAAAAAAACGAAACGCGTCAAAGTGCGTACACGTCAACGGACGGCTTTCGACCACCGCATCGATTTCGCTTTGCGGCAACCGCAGCTGGGTCGTTTTTTCGTGTCGCACTTCGTGGCCGTGATAGACCATTGCCCATTCGTGCAGCCCCAAGCAACTAAAGTTCGCTTTCCTAGCCTGCGTTCGTTTCAACAAGTCGACGATCCAAACCAAACGGCTTTCGTCTTTGGTTTTCATTTTCGACAGATCGCAAAACCAGTCGCCCATTTCATTTTGACTGTAAAACTTTTCAGGCAAACGACGGTCATGCTCGCCAACGCCCGCAAGCGCCTTGCCAACGCCAGGATGCCACTGCTCCAATTTGCGCGATGAGTACTGATAGTACACGAACAAGAAATCGTTGATCGGATGAGCGTCATCGGTTAGCCGGCGTCTTCGAAACGGATCCGTCCACGCCTTGACCTCGCGTTCGTATCGCTCAGCAACGGGATGCCACCTCGATCGACAAATCGTTTCTTGCATTGTTCGTAAAACCAAACTGGCTCGCCAACGGCCAAAACCTTCGCCAAACCTCAAATCAAATCCCAAGCCTACCGCGCACTCAATTCGTGCACGGCGTCCACCAGCGAGATCGCGTTATCCACCGGCGTCATCGGCAAAATTCCGTGCCCCAGATTAAAAATGTGCCCCGCCCGACCACCCGCCTGGTCCAAAACAATCTTAGCCTGTCGCCGAATCTCTTTGGGATCCGTCAACAAAACAGTCGGGTCCAAATTACCCTGAACCGCTCGGTCGTGCCCGACCGTCTCCCAAGCAGAATCCAACCGCACTCGCCAATCAATCCCCACCACCGCAGCCGCCGTATCGGCCAGCAACGGCAACAGCGCCGGGTTGCCCGTCGCAAAATTGATCACGGGAACCGCCGACGGCACCGAAGCAATGATCGACTTCACATAGGGGTGAACGTATTGCTTGTAGTCTTCGTAGCTCAAACAGCCCGCCCACGAGTCGAACAGCTGAATGCACTGGGCACCAGCTTCAACTTGGCCTGCGATGTACAACGAAATCGAATCGGTCAGCTTTTGCATCACAACTTGCCAAGCTGCCGGATCGCCGTACATGATTTTTTTGGTGTTGTGATAATTGCGACTCGAACCGCCCTCGATCATGTAGCTGGCCAAAGTAAACGGCGCACCGGAAAAACCGATCAACGGCATGTCGGCTGGCAAATCGTTTCGCGTCTGGCGAACGGTGTCCATCACAAACTGCAGCGCTTCGTTTGATTCCAGCGGCTTGATTCGGTCGATATCTTCATTCGTCCTAACAGGATTGTGAATCACTGGTCCGTCGCCTTTGACGAATTCCAAATCACATCCCATGGGCACTAAAATCGGCAGCAAATCCGAAAAGATAATCGCAGCATCCACGCCCAAACGATTGACCGCGGTGCACATGACTTCGCTGCACAGCTGCGGGTTCGCACACAGATCCAAAAACGAAACCTTGTCACGCACCTCTCGATACTCGGCCATGTACCGCCCAGCCTGACGCATCATCCAGATGGGCGTCACATCCGTAGGCTCGCCGCGGCAAGCCTTCATAAACGGGTTGTTGTACCAAGGTGCTTGCGGATCGGAAGGACTTGTTGCTGGACCGGACATATTGACTCGAATAATGCGTTTCTGTTTTTGAATGGTTTGGAAATTATCGGCAAGCGACGCCGCTAAGTCGACCGGCGTCGCAGCTTCTGTCATGTAATCGACCGAAAATCCAACGTCGCGCAGCAGTTCGGCCGAATCGCTTCCGCCCGGGCCGTGGCAGACCACCAAGTGATCGTCCAACAAGTGTTTTGTCAAACGGACGCGGCCCAATTTTCCAGCCAAAGCGATGAAATCCGCCGTTTTATCAGGATCCCCAAACAACACCCCGTGAAATTCACCCGCATCGATTCGCTCGAACAAGTCGATCGCAACCGCCGGGATTCGCGGTGGTTTAAACTCGAACGGCACCAACGGAGTCAGCCGAGCCCCGCGCGATTCGAGCCCACTGAACAGGCTGGTCGAATCTGAACTCTTTTCGATTGCCACATTTTGACGAACAACCGATCCTTGTGCATCGATCGCCATCAACATGTTTCGCCAATCGGCATTGCCTAATTCGGTCGACCGTTCAGCAACGTCAACACCGACGACGACATCATGCTCACGCAGAATACGTGCAGCCGCCGTCGACCCGGCAAAAATTTTGATGTCCGACAGCCCATCCAAAAATCGCTGCCGCGGCACCAACTTCAGCGCCGCACTCAACACCGCGCGTGTTCCAGCCCCAGTCATGAACACCACGATGTCGATGTCTCCGGTCAAAATTCGATTCGCGAAATCGGCAATTTGCTTGCCCGCCAAACCGCAATCGATTTCAAATACCGTCAGCTGACAACCGGCTTGCGCAAAAGCCGCTTGGATGGCCTCCGTATCCGAACTGGCGATCGTCGCAAAAATAGAATCGGAGAATTTTCGCACGATCGGGTTACTCCAAAAATTTCAAAGACAGAACTAATTAGCCGTTTTGGCGATAGCCAATCTTGGGCATATTGCCCGGCAGTTTCTCAATCGCCTTTCGCCTTTCGCCGATCGCCTAACTATCAAATTCAGCCTTCAACACGGATCGAACGTGGCTCAAAACTTGATCTTGCACGGCCTCAAAATCGCTGCTTTCGATGAACGCCCCCGCCGCCGCCTTATGCCCGCCGCCATTGAATTCCTGCGCGACAACATTCGCATGCGAATCGCAGCGACTCCGAAAACTCAACTTATAGCCGCCCGCTTGCTGCCCGACCAAAATGACGGCGAACCGAGTCCCCTCAATCTCCAAAGCTAAATTGATCAGGTCTTCCGTATCCGTTTGTTCAGCACCTGTCTTCTCAAAATCTTCTGGCAAAATATAAGTATGAGCAAACCGGCCATCGATTTCCGTTTGCACTCGAGCCAAAACCGTGCCCCGCAATCGCACTCGCCCCACCGTTTCTCGCTCATAAAGATGCCCGTAAATCTCCGACACAACCGCACCGCCGGCAACCAACTTAGCCGCCGCCGTGTACGTCGATTCCTTAACCGACGGAAAACGGAACCAACCCGTATCCGTCGCCAACGCCGCGAACAACGGATTGGAAATCTCGGGCGTCAACGTAACCCCCAAATGCTCCGCCGCTTCGACACACATCCGCCCCACCGCTTCGGCAGTCGTATTTTTGAAAAGTTCAGCATCGATGTCGTCTTCGCCAACGTGATGGTCAAAGATAATTTTCTTGTACGACGACTCTTTGATCACGTCCGCCATGGGCCCCAGCTGCACCCAAGCACTGGTATCCAAAATCATGTGCAAGTCCGCATCCGCTAATTCTTCCGGCTGGATGTCTTCGTGAATGCACATGATCCGGTTCGTTGGATCAATAAATTTAAGATTTGGCGGAACCGACTGCCCACAAACGATTCGAACTTTTTTCCCCAACGACTCCAAAATCCCAGCCATGCCTAAGCAACTTCCCAAAGCATCACAATCGGGGCGAATGTGGCTGGTCAGGATAATATTGTTTGCCGCGTTCACGACTTCGCTGAACCGGTTCCAATCAACATTCATGTTTTTTCTTTATCTGGATTTTGAGTAATAACAGGGTCGCCGTCGCTAACACGTAAACACATGTGAGTCGGCAAAATATAAATTGGCAAGCAACGTTCTAGCAAAGGCCCGACTACTTTCCAAATTTTGCGGCGATCGTTCGCGTCGATTTAATATCGGATTTTAATTGCTCGACCAATTCCTCAGCAGAGTCGAATCGGTGAATATCTCGAAGTCTTGCCACAAAATCAACCTCGATCGGCTTGCCGTAGATCGAACCTTCGAAATCCAGCAAATGAGATTCAACTTTTCGATGCGATTCACTAAAGGTCGGGTTGGGCCCAATATGAACTGCCGACCAGTACACCTGTCCTTCGACATAGGATCGCCCCGCATAAACTCCCAAATCCGGAACCAGCGTATCGATCGCATCCAAGTTCGCCGTCGGAAAACCGATCTTCCCACCTCGCGCTGCGCCGTGAGTGACCATGCCGCGAATTCGATAGGGCTGAGTCAACATATTGGCCGCTTCGCCGACGCTGCCAGCTTGAATTAAATTGCGAATCCGGCTGCTGGAAATCAGATCATCTGCGTCAATTTTTGGCTCGACGATCTTAAGCTTGACGTTTGCTTTATCGCACAGCGTTTGCAAGCGATCAGTATTGCCTTCGCGGCCGCGGCCGAAATAAAAGTTTGGCCCCTCGACCATCGCCTTCGCCCCCAACGCCTCCAAAACGATTCGATCAAAAAAATCTTCGTAGCTCAACGACAACAACGCTCGATCGGTGGGGTAAGCCACCACAGCATCGACACCCAATTCCGCCAGCAGATCTGCTTTGCGATTGGTCCAAGTCAACGGCGGCGGCGTTTCTTCGGGTCGCAAAATCCGAACTGGGTGCGGGTCAAAAGTAAACACAATCGACGAGCCGGCGACCGACGCCGCAAACTGTTTTAGCTGATTGATCAGCACGGCATGCCCGCGATGCACGCCATCAAAATTACCAATCGTCACGGCACCACCGAGCAACGAAGCTGGAATGTCGGCAAGTTTTCGGATGAGTTTCATGTTTCTTTGATTCGAGGATTGCTCGCAGGCGAATCGATTTACTTATTTGCTTACAAACGTTTTGGAACTGGGAATTCGATCGTAAACTGAGTGCCCTGTCCGACTTCGGATTGCACATTGATCCGAGCACCGTGAGCCTCAATGACTTTCTTGGCCATCGGCAATCCTAGCCCCGTGCCACCTTCCTTGGTCGTGTAAAACTCGCGAAACACGTCAATCAGTTTCGTCGGTTCCATCCCGCAACCGGTATCGATCAAATCCAACGCCACTCCCGTTCGCGTAATACGAGTCCGAGCCAAAAGCTGACCACCATCGGGCATCGACTCGACCGCGTTTTTGACCAGATTGACCAATGCGGCGTAGAGCGTCTGCGGATCCAAGTTAATACTCGGTAGCTCCATATCCAGATGCCGAACGACCTCGATGTTTTGCTCTTGAGCCTGAACGTTGAAAAAGTCCAACACTTGAATTACCTGCGAATTAAGGCTGCCCGCATGCAACTCCAGACTACTTAACCGCGTAAACCGCAAAAAATCATTCAGCAGCGTTTCCAATCGCGTGCAGTTTTTTTTGACCGTTTCAATTCTGTCGATCGACCGCCGAGCGACCGGCCCTTCTAGCTCGTCTAAATCTTCTTCCAACAACCCGATGTGCATCAAAATGATTGAAAGCGGGTTCTTGATTTCGTGGGCGAGCGATCCAGCCAACGAAGCGATTTCGTGGTTCTGCCGTCGCAGTTCTTCTAGCGGATCAGTCGGTGACACGAGTTTTCGATCGCCAAATTGAATGGATACTTTTGTGATTTTTTGCAACGAGCATTTTGCCTGCGCGTCTGAATTTTACTTCAGAACCTCGGATGCGTCGACGACGGAGCCTCTGGCAACGCAACGGAGGACGAATCGTTGCCCGTTTCGCCATAAGCCGCCATACGCCGCCAATCGCCGCCATGTCTCAAATGCAACCTCGCGCACTACCTCAAATAAAAAAGCCCGCCGAATCAACAGCGGGCTTTTCATTTTTTAAAATCGACCACAGTTTGATTCAACCAGGGTCATTTTAGCGGAGCGACTTGCGGCTCCTCTATCGTCGTGAGCGACCGCCACCGCCGCTTCCACTTCCGCTGCGACCACCGCCGCCACCGCTTCGGCTACGTCCGCGACCACCGCCACCACTGCGCCCTCGGCCACCGCCTCCGCCGCTACGACCTCGACCGCCGCCGCGTCCACCGCGGTCACTTCGTTCGCCACGATCTTCGCGATCGCCACGATCGCCACGATCACTTCGGCCTCGGCCGCCACCATCGTCATCGCCATCATCGTCGCTGCTTGAACCACGATCGCCCTCTTCTTCGGTCGCGAATTCGTCTTCCAAGCCAAGCTCTTCCAACGCCTGACGACGCGAAAGCTTGATTCGATCCGTGCCATCAACGTCAATCACGATGACCTTCATTTCATCGCCAACCTGACAGATGTCTTCGACGTTTTCGATGTAGCCGTCAGATAGTTCGCTGATATGACACAAGCCATCGCGGCCTGGCAAAATTTCAACAAACGCACCAAAGTCTTTGACGCTGCTAACGGTACCGTCGTAGATCTTGCCAACTTGAACCGTTGCGGTGCAAGCTTCGACCTTCTTCAACGCGACCTCGGCAAGCTTGCCGTCGGTGCCTGCGACCGTAACGCGACCGTCCTCTTGAACTTCGATCACCGTGCTGGTTTCTTCTTGGATCGCACGGATGTTCTTTCCGCCGGGACCAATCAACATACCGATCTTTTCTGGATCGATCGTGGTGACCAACAATCGAGGCGCGAACTCGGACATGGCCGATTCTGGACGCGGCAACGTCTTCAACATCGTTCGCAAAATTTCGATCCGAGCAACACGCGACTGAGCCAACGCTTCTTTCAGCAAGTCCAAGCTGATTCCGCGAATTTTCAAATCCAACTGAATACCGGTAATCCCGTTTTGCGATCCAGCAACTTTAAAGTCCATGTCGCCGAAGTGATCTTCGCTGCCCAAGATATCAGTTAGCAACTGGTAGTCGTCGCCTTCCTTGACCATCCCGATCGAAATACCGGCAACTGGGTTTTTAATTTTGACACCGGCGGCCATCAGGCCCAGAGTCGTACCACAAACCGTGGCCATCGAAGACGAACCGTTTGATTCCAAGATGTCCGAAACAACGCGAACGGTGTAAGGGAAATCGTCGTCGGCCGGCAAGACTGGCTTGATCGAACGTTCGGCCAACGCACCGTGACCAATTTCGCGGCGGCCTGGGCCACGGATCGGACGACATTCGCCAACGCTAAAGCTTGGGAAGTTGTAATCCAGCATGAACTTCTTGCTGTATTCGTCCATCAAACCGTCGACACGTTGTTCGTCGCGGCCGGTTCCCAAAGTGATCGTGACCAACGCTTGAGTTTCGCCCCGTTGGAACATGGCGGAACCGTGAACACGTGGCAAAAAGTTGACGTCGCACTTGATATCGCGAAGCGTCTTTCCATCGCGGCCGTCAGCACGAACACCTTTAAGAATTGAATCACGAACGCACTTTTCTTCCAAGTCGTGAATCGCCGTTTTGACATCACCCAGGCTAAAGGCGTTGTCCGCGTCGGCATCCGGAATCATTTCAGCAATGATTCTGTCTTTCAGTTCATTTTTGGCCGCACCACGATCGTGCTTGCCACCAATGGAAACCGCTTTTGAGTACTCGTCGTAATACTTGGTGATCAGCTTGTCCAAAATCCCTGGATCTTCGGGAGCCTTGAAAGGAGCTTTTTCAACATCGGCTTTGTCGTAGAGTTCACGCATCAAAGCGATGACTTCTTTACAAACACCAAAACCGAACTCGAGTGCGTCCAGCATTTCAAGTTCAGGGCATTCGCGAGCGAAACCTTCGATCATGGTGATCGCTTCGTCAGTCGACGAAATGATCACGTCCATGTCGCTTTCCTCCAACTGCTCGTGAGTCGGGAAGGCAACAAATTCGCCATCAACACGTGCCACGCGGCAAGAGGCGACTGGCTCTTCAAAAGGCATCGGCGAGATAAAGCAAGCAACGGCGGCACCGTTCATTGCTAAAACGTCACCATCGGTTTGCTTGTCGCTGGACAAAACAAAGTTCTGACATTGAACTTCGTCTTTGAATCCTTCGGCAAACATCGGGCGGATCGGGCGGTCGATCAAACGAGCGCTCAAAGTTTCCTTGGTTGTCGGACGGCCTTCACGCTTGATGAATCCACCTGGGAATTTACCGGCCGCACAAGTTCGTTCGCGGTAGTCACACATCAACGGGAAAAAATCAATTCCCGGTCGTGGCGATCCGGTGGCAGCCGTCGAAATGACAACGGTGTCGTTGTATTGAACCAAGACTGCCGCTGCAGCTTGCTTGGCCAATTCACCTGTTTCAAACGACAGCACTCCGTCGCCAATTTTCTTTTCTACTCTTACTTTCACTTTTTCATTTCCTACAAAGAAACCGTACAAACAATAGATGAATCAAGTCGTCCGAGCGTACCGTCGGCGAACTTGTGCCGCACATCATCGTTCGCAAAAAAATTACGAATCAAAACGTCGGCAAAAACAGCAGCGCCAAAACATGGCACAGCTTACGGTCGACGGCGGACTACCGTTCGTTCGACTTCGAGTGTTCACACTTTTGAAAAAAGGAATCGTTTCAGATTCGCCTTATCTTTTCAGATTCGCCTGAGAGAGCGGCAACTCGTGCCAACTCTTCATCCTTACGCGAGGAAGCTTCCTAATCAACAACAGTCAATCCGCGATGGCACCCAAAGACAATCAGGCACACTATCCAGACACGACAGATTCGGTTTCAACCGAGACTAACAAACGTTACCGAGACAACACTAAAACCACAGCAAACAAACGACACAATACAAACGGCCTCAAGCCGACGACACAAACTCTCAACTACAAACAAAAAATGCGTCGCCAAAATGGCGACGCATGTAACTACTTACGGATGTTCAATCGCTCGAGCAAATCGAGATAGCGATCGGCATCGTGCTTGCGGACGTAATCCAGCAAACGACGACGGCGGGAAACCATTCCCAAAAGACCTCGACGAGTCGAATAGTCTTTTTTGTTTTTTTGCATGTGGGCCGTCAAATGCTGAATACGATTCGTCAAAATCGCGATTTGTACGTCCGGTGAGCCCGAATCCCCAGCTTCACGCTGGAATTCTTGAACAAGCTCTGCTTTTTTCTCTTTTGTGATGGCCATAATCAGCAAATTCGACAGCCAAACGCCGCCGATGAATATCCTACAAATGTCTTTTTAACTTACCTATTCCGGGCAGTCTTCGCCGGATCCTGAAAATCGATTCGATAGTTTACTGTTCGATATCGTTTTTGCAATGACAATTCTGATCGGAAGCTGATCCCCCAGAGATCGATCTTTTGCGCCCAAAAAGCCAGATTTTTATCATTCCGGCATTCAACGCTGCCCATCGCACCCAATTTCCGCCCCCAATCGCTTCATATTTGGCTGCGATTGCCAAAAATCACCCCAACCCGATCAAACAAAAGCCGCCGTCAGATAATCCATGAATCCTTTTCTTTTACGACCAATAATAAGACCAATAATAAATCGCTGGATTCAAACAATAGATAAAATCCCCATGTGAAATCTCGTTTTCTTATAGCGGTTGCTGTTGAGAAGGGCGAATGGGCGAAACTTAAAGACAGAAACTTGAGGACAGGCCTTTAACTTGTTGAGACAGTCCTTTACTTACCTCGCTGAGATAGGCGATCCCTGCAATCCCATTGAAATAGGTGAATCCAGTACCCTTTAAGGCCACTGATCATTGCATCCGCGACTTTGGGAAACGCGGCTTAAAATACCCAGCTTCACGACCTTTTGCCCACCAAATCGAAACGCAGTGCAATTTCTCACACGCAAAGCCTGCCACTTGCAAATTTAATGTCGGCAGACCAATGAAAAGGTATACCTTTGGCCGACAACGCTTATACTTTAACTTGAAATTTTCCTCCAACGTGCCGAACGCGTACGCTATCTATCTAGCATTTTCACGCGGCTGGCTACTTGGAACTTTTACGATTTTTGGAGACCTTAAATGCGTACCCTACTTTCATGCTTGGCCCTAGCTCTGCTAGCCGGCATCGTTGGTTGTGGCGAACCTGCCGCACCAGAGACACCGAAGGACCCACCATCATCGATGGACGAAAGCGCTTCGGCCGATAACGCCAGCGAATTACAAGAAGTATCACTCAGCGTCCCAGCAATGAGCTGAGGTGGTTGTGTCGGCGCCGTGCGCGCTGCTCTGACTGGAATTGGTGCTACTGACTTCGAAGGTGACAACACCACAAAAACCTGCTCGTTCAAAATCTCAAAAGATGTTGAACTTGACGCTAAGCTTGACGAACTTGCAAAAGACTCAAGCAATAAGCTGACCGGCTGGAGCAAAAAATAGCTCTTAATCAGATTGACATCGTCGGACGAATTTAACTTCTGACCGACGACCTCAACTCTGTTGACATAAATAAAGCCCGCTCGGATATCCGAGCGGGCTTTTTTTTGTTTAAGCAACGACGTTCTTATTTTAAACGTTCGCGACCATTCAATCACGATTTGCCTTGCCAGCCCACTGAACGCCCAACACCGCCACAATGGCCCCCACCGCAATCAACTGGATCGTCCACTGGAAACCCGAACTGCGAGTGAAGAACACCAACAAGCTGGCCGCCATCAAAACCACTCGCCAACCCAACCCGATTCGTCGCGAGAAATAACCGGCCACCGCCGCCGACAATCCAATTACGGCAACTACCGCGATGGCTACGGCTGCCAAAATCGCAACCCAACTGGCCGGCTGATTATCCACGGTCAACATGATCAGTTCAGGTTTGAGCACAAACGCGAATGGCAACGCGAACCCGACCAGCGAAAACCGGAACGCCTCGAAAGCCGTGCGCATCACGTTCCCACCCGATATCGCCGCCGCCGCGTAGGCTGCCAGAGCGACCGGCGGCGTCACCATGGACATCATGCCGAAGTAAAAAATAAACAGATGCGCCGCCAGTGGCGGCGTATTCAACGAAATCAATACTTTGCCAACCAACGAAGCCATCAACAAATAACACACCGCCGAAGGCAGCCCCATGCCCAACACGATCGTTGAACACATCAACATCAACAACGCCACAATCGCGTTGTCGCCCGCATACGATTGAATCTTCAACGGCAGCGCGGAACTGAGCGGCGTTAGATCCACGACACCTAAAATAATTCCGACACACGATGCCGCTACGATCAACGCCATCCCGCCTCGGGCCGCCCCGACAAACGCCGCCAACATTTTGCTGCCGTTCAACCGCGTATCAGCACTGACCACACTGACCACCAAAATCCACGCCAAACTAATACTCACCGCAGTAAACGGTGTCAGGCCGTAGAGCAGCGCGGCGATCAAAACCACAAACGCACTGAAAAACACGAAACCTTGATACAGACTTTTGTTTCTAGCCATTGCTTCCACCGTATCATCGTCACCGTCATTGGATTGATCCGATTTACCTGCCGAGCTTTCACCAGCCTCCTTTTCGTCGCCTTGGTCGCCTGTTGAGCTTTCCGCTGCCGCTCCAATTCGTTTGGAATGAAAATGCACGGTCATCAAAAGCGCGAAGTAATACAGTAGCGCGGGAATCAATGCCGCTTTGATAATTTCCAGATAATTCACTGCTGGCTGAACCATCTCCAGCATCATGTAAGCCCCGGCTCCCATGATCGGCGGCATCAACGCGCCGCCGGCACTGGCCGCCGCTTCAACTCCGCCCGCGGTATCCGATTTAAAGCCCGAAGACTTCATCAGCGGAATCGTAAAAGTCCCGGTAGCTGCTGTGTTGGCGACGGCACTTCCAGATAACGACCCCATCAAGCCGCTACTGAGCACCGCGATTTTGGCAGGCCCTCCCGTGCTGCTGCGAAAAATCCGCCTGGCAAAATTAATTACATAGCCCGTCGCACCGGTCTGCTCCAACAGCGCTCCGAACAACACGAACAAGAACACGTATTTGAACATCACACCAAGTGCGATTCCAAAAACTCCGTCCTGCAAAAACGTCTTTTGCACAATCTGCTGCCACGTATTTCCAGCGTGAGGAAAAAACGCCTCGGGCATGCTGCGGCCAAACATGGCGTACGCCGCAAAAATGAAACAGAGTATCGGCAGCGTCCAACCGATCGCGCGCCGCGTGCCGTCCAAGATCAAGACCAACCCAATTCCTGCCACGGCAAAGTCCAGCCCTTTTTCGTTCCCCGCTCGGTCGCCCAACAGCGTACCTTCGACCCACAACGCCGAAAACTTCTCATCCGACTGCACAAAGATGTAGCCAAAAACGACCACCGTCGCCGCCATCATGCCCCAGTTGACGAACCGCGACCACATCGCATCGGACCAACGTTTGGTCAGCGGCTTGCTGGAAAAAACCAATAACAGCCCAAGCATTGCGAACAAAGCTAAATTAGAAATCTCTGAAAATACCATCCGGTTGGTAATCGCCGTTACCAATGTCTCTTTCGTCGACACCGAAAGGTTCACGGCCAACAGCACGAACAACGAAAGAATGACTGCCAAAATGGTGTAAGTAAGTTTCATATTATCACTCTATCCGGCAGCCTGCCCCAAAACGATTTATAGCGCTCACGATCCTAATCGAACCCGCCGCCTCCTGTTAGGTGTCGAATTTCCCGAGAATCACAATTGCTTGAAGCGAGCTGGCAATCCGATAGACTCATAGCCGAGCACGTCTCATCCCAATCTCCCAACAATCACAGCTGCCCTCGGAAAAAACCATGCTCATTTACGGCTCGCGGATGTACTTCAAAAAAAATGTCGTCCGTTCATTCGGCCAGTGCGAACATTGTGGCGGGTACACCAAAAAGCGGAGCTACCAAGCTCGCAAGTTTGGCCATCTTTATTTTATTCCAATCCTCCCCTTAGGCTCACACTCGCAGGTTCTGCGGGAATGCAAAAGCTGCAACATGGGCGCCCACATTCCCTCGCAGCAGCTCGAGCCCATGATCGATTCGCTGTCAGATCAATTCAAATCCTGGATCGTGGCGATCACCGAAGGCGAGACCGAAATCCGCGTTGAACCGGACTCGCCGCCGACCAACGCCGGCGTTTTGATTGCCGGCATCTTGGACGACCTCTACTGTTTGAAAGAAATCGAAAACGTCGAATCGATCACGGCCGTTCTGGACGTCAACAATTTGACCTACGAACGCGATGTCGTGATGGGCCGTTGGTTCGAACTGCAAGGCGACCTGGATCAAGCCAGCAATGCCTTTCAAGCGGCCACTCGAGCTCGACCTCGCGATGGCGTTGCCTACTACCAACTGGGGCTGGTCGAAGTCATGCGAGGCGATACCCCAGCCGCCGAAGAGGCCTTTCAACAATACTCTCGGATTCATCCCGAAGACCATTCGGCTCAACTGGAACTACTGGGCCTCTACGAAACCAATCGTGATTACGAAAAACTCGTCCCGACCTTCGATTACCTTTTCGAACACATTCCTGAATTACTAGAACAAAAGCGATTCAAAAAACTGTACAAAAAAGCCTGCAAAAAATCCGGCCTGCAGGGAAAATTCTCGACTCAAGTTTGAGAGCAAACCGCGATGAAATCGTCGCCCGTTAACATCAAATTTGGCCGGCCGCATTTCACTTCAACCAGATTGGTTTTTTCGCAACATAGCCAACAACCCGTACGCTTCGCCGTCTCCCTATCAGTCGCCGGAAGTAAAAAAGCCAAATATTTGCCGCCGGCACACGAATGGCTTACGATAGGTCCCTCATGAACGTGCGTGCAAAATTAACTTCGAACCATGCTGCCAAAATTTTCGATTCGACAACTTCTTTGGGGCACGTTGGTATTTGCGTTTTTGGCGATCGGCATCGCCGCAGCCTATCGCGGAAATCTGGTTGCCTACGGTTTGGTCTTGGCCCCCGCTTTGATGGTCGTTCCGCTTTTAACTCTGGCGATCGTTTACTGGATCGGTGCTTTCATCAGCGCGCTGCTATTTAAACCGATCCATTCCACTGAGCCTTCCAGCGTTTCGTCCGGCATTTCATTCGGTGTTGCCAGCCCTGCTCCAACACCTGCCACAGAAAGGCCTGTGGAATGATCCGTTGCTTTCTTTTGCTTGTGATCGCAGGATTCTTAATTACCCCAGCCAGCCCAACGACGGCTCAAACGGGAGGACCGCCCAAATTCAAAATCGAATACAACTTTGATTTCCCCGGCAGCAATGCGGGCGTTGCCCCAATCCGAGTCCGAATCAGCCGGCAGCCCGCCGTTCCAATGGGTCGCGACCAACGCTTCAATGTGCTGGTCGGCGAAAACTGGCGCTCGAATCAACGCTCGTCGAAAACCGTATCCAGCCAGCTCACGATTCCAGCCGGCCAAACGACAGCCGAAGTCGTGTTGTACGCTCAGCTTGGAAACGACCACAACGCGATGCTCCTGATCGAAAACGGTCGCGGCGATGATAACTATTCACCAACGGACTTGCTCCACACCCGCATTTCCAACGTGAATGCGAGGGCAGCTGTGGGGCGACTCAACCCGATCGAAAATTCATGGCTGATCGTCAGCGGCAAAGTAAAAAACACAAGACCGTTGTTTCAAACGACGGCAACCAACGCGAACAAGGGCATCATCAATTTTCGCAAAACGAATGTTAGTTCGATCGTTCCCAACTGGGCCGAAGACGTCGCCCAAGCCCCCGGGCTAAAAACGATCTTCGGCGAAAGACCGACGGTGCTGATTCAATCCCGCGCACAATGGCAGGCGATGCCACCAAGCAACCTTCCCGAAACTTGGGTTGGTTTGAGCCCCATCAACTACCTGCTGATCGAGGCCGCCGAGTTCGAATCGCTCTGCGAATCAAATGGCTATCGCGAGCTCTTCGAAAACTGGGTCGGTGCCGGTGGAAACTTGGTCGTTTTCAATACTAAAAAATCACTCGACCACGCCGGCAAAATTTTCCCTGCGTTGCTTGGCCCCAACAAAGTCGACCAACCGGTTCAGTGGCGAGTCCCTTCAGCATCGACAAAAAAGTCTCGCAAGCGAACACTTGTTCCCACCGCGTCGACGCTTCAATCCAAAACGACAATCAAACCAACCGATGAACTTTCCGCTGCCGATCGGGTCGCCTCTCGCGCTTACCTTCGAGGTCAAGTGTTCGCGATCGTTAGCCCCGAGTCCTTAGGGCGACAAGTCTACATCGATAGCTTTCCAACCAAACGGCAGATTGGCAAAACAACGTATCGAGTCCAAGAGTTCAACCATTTATCAGCCGTTCCCGGTGTGGGAAAACCGCCGATTATTTTGTTTGCAATCGCCACCGGGTTGTTTTTGTTTTTGATCGGTCCCGTCATCTTGGTGGTCGTCTCGTTGAACAACGACCGCCGATATTATTTCTATGCGGTCCCGGTCACATCGTTCATCACCTGCAGCTGCATTCTTGGCTACGCGGTGATTGCCGACTTCAACAAACAGTGGGCCCGAACCGAAACAGTAATGACGTTAGACCAAAGGTCCGGCCGAGCCTTCGCGGAAGCGACATCGGCTTACTATTGCGGCAACCAACCTTCGTATTACGCCTTTGACTACAAAACGCTATTTGCCACGTCGGCAGACACCGCCAACGGTTTCAAGATTCGTCAATTAGAAAACGAAGCCCGGCTCTCCGGCGCCAAAATTCAACCCCGACGCACCCACGAGGTTTACGCAGCAAAACCGATGGCAACCGACCAAAGGTTTACCGTTCTGCCTCCCAAAGGTGACGACGCAAACTCGCCCCAAGTCACAAATCGACTCGGCGGTAAAATCCAGATTGCGGGATTCGAATATCAAGGACAGTATTTTGTCGTTCGAAATTTGAGCCACGAAGAAACTGCCACAGCCCAGCCAATTCCTCGCGTTCAATGCCAAGCCGAAATTGGCAAAACCATTCGGGCTCAGCGGCCCTCTGGTGGATCGCCGTTTTTCACTGACCGTGCCAACCAAACTTTTGCAATACAAATGCAGCGGCCGGGCGAGTTCGCGGCGGTCCTAGAAACAAATCCCGCGGTCCAACAGATCGTCCAACCCTTTGAGCTCAAACTCCAATCCCACATTGTTCATGGTCGCTACTAAGCAACAATCCGAGTCCCGCGAAAACAAGGACGTCACCATTCGCCTGGACAATTTGACTCGTCGCTTCGGCAACACCACCGCCGTTGACCAGCTTTCATTTTCGGTTCATCGAGGCGAAGTGTTTGGTTTTATTGGCCCCAACGGAGCCGGCAAAACAACCAGCATGCGAATCTTGTCAACGCTGGAAACCCCCGACTCTGGCCACGCTTGGGTCGACGGATTTTCGGTGGTCGACGATCCCGATCGCGTCCGCAAACGACTCGGCTGGATGCCCGACGGGTTCGGCACCTACGCCTTCGTCAACTGCGAAGAATACCTCGACTTTTTCGCTCGATCCTACGGACTGAAAAACAACGATCGCCGCGCCGCACTCAAACGCGTCATGGAATTTACGCAACTCGACCGCTTGGCCAAAAAACCGATCAAAGGCCTCTCCAAAGGCATGAAGCAACGCTTGTGCTTGGGGCGAACTTTGATTCACGACCCCAGCGTGCTGATCCTGGACGAACCGGCCGCCGGCTTGGACCCTCGAGCCCGAATTGAACTTCGCGAAATGATCACGGCTCTGGCCGGCGAAGGAAAAACGCTTTTAGTTAGCAGTCATATTTTGACCGAACTGGCCGAGATGGTCGATCGCGTCGGCATCATCGAAAAAGGTCAACTGCTGGCCGTCGGGACCGTCGACGAAATTTTGGCCCAACCAAATAACTCGACCGGCGAACAAGAACCCGAAAAAATTCGCATCCAAATGGTTTTGATCGAAACGGATTCCCGCGTCGCAAACGTTTTGGAATCGAACCAGTTGGTTTCGGAAATCCGAATGGTAGGCCGCGAGATTAAATTTTCTTTTCACGGCAACCAACAACAGCAATTTGAATTGCTCGAGTCGCTGGTCAAGAACAATTGTAAGGTCGTTGAATTTGCCAGCCAACGAAAGTCCTTGGAAGACGCGTTTTTGTCGGTCACGAAAGGGCGGGTGCAATGAGCGATTCGACGAAAGTTCCGACCCCCCATTCTCTCGGCAAAGCGGCCACCGTGCAAATACCAGCCAGTTCGATCACCCATCTGCCCGAAGGCAGGCTTGCCAAAGCCCGCGATTGGCTTTCGGATCGATTTAGTTCGATCATGGTTAAAGAAGCCAGACAGGCGCTGAAAAGTTACCAATTCTTTGGCACGTACACGCTGGTCATCGTCGCCGTTGCTGCTTGGGCCTTGATCGTCTTTGTTGATGGAGCGACGGGACTGCAACGGCGGCCCAACTGGGAACAAATCAGCGAAATGCTCTACACGGGATTTTGCCTGATCTTGGGCGTGCCGCTGGGAATCGTCGTGCCCTTCTCCGCCTTCCGCTCGCTGGCCAAAGAATACGAAGACGGCACGATCCAGCTGATCTCAATTACCACGATGAAGCCCCGCCAAATCGTGATCGGGAAACTGGGCACGGCCTTGCTTCAAATGACGATCTACCTGTCCGTCGTGGCCCCCTGCATCGCGTTGACTTACATGCTGGACGCGATTTCGTACCCCTTAATCATGTTGACACTTTCGATTGCGATCGGTGGCTCGGTCTTTTTGACGATTCTTGGTTTGCTATTGGCGGGTGCGAGTCGATCGTACACGCTGGGGATGGGGATCTCTGTTTTCTTTGTGCTGGGCTTGGGTGGCCTGTTCATTGCGTGGTGCAATCTTATTCCTGAGATGGTCTCTGGCAGTTTTTTTGACGCCAATTTCTTCACCACTACCGAAGGTCAAATTGTTACTTTTGGGTTCATCGCGTTCTTTGGTTCAACGGCCATTTTGATGCTGACGGCCGCCGCGGCACAAATCAGTTTTGAGTCTGACAACCGTTCGACCGCGATTCGAATTGCTTTCTTGGTTCAGCTGGCGCTATTCCTTGCCATGGCGATCATGATCTCACCCTACATGCGAGTCAGGATGGAATCGCTCTTTGTCGTGGCCGTTTTCTGCGGTCATTTCTGGTTGATTGCAGGCAGCTTAATGGTGGGCGAACGCCCTGAACTTTCGCAACGAGTCCAGCGTTCGCTGCCGAAGAGCGTTTTCTGGCGGAGCTTTGTGTCGCTGCTGATGCCGGGCCCCGGCCGAGGATTTCTCTTTGCGATTGCCTGCATGGCAGGTTCCATCTTGGCCGTGGCAGTGGCTACCTGTTTTGAATCCATCGCAGCCGGCGGGCAGATGCTTGGTTCAATGGTCGTCGGCGGATTTTCTCAATCGTCGACTTTTAATGCTGATTACCAAGCGATGATCGCCATGCTACCGTCGACGAGCACTCCCGCGATGTCTGATATTTTTGTCTCGGTTATGCTGGTCACCGTTTATCCGATTTTCTATTTGTCACTAACCTATTTGACGCTAGTCGTATTACGAGCATCAACGCGAATCCAGTTATCCGGTGCAGTGGGTCCGTTGGCCGGTCTGATGTTGAGCACTTTTTTTGTTTTCACGACAACCGTCGGCGTCTACACGATCTGGTACAACCTCGGTGGCGACGCCAATGGATACCGATACTCGAACACGGTGCTTGCGGGTCCAAATCAGCTTGACAATTTGGGTCACCTGAACTGGTACCTCGGAATCTCAACCATGGGCGAGCAACTTTTTGACTTTCGCGGTGCGGGCAATGTCCAGCAATACTTTGTGACGTTTTTGCCGGTGGCGGGCATTTCCTTGCTGGCGTTCCTTCCAGCGTTCGTGATGGCCATTCGCGAACTTCGTTATCTGCCTTCGACCGCACCGGAAAAGGTCCAAGCAGACATCAAGCAAGAGCAGGCAGAGCGATCACCGAAACCCGTTTTGCCCAAAGGCGAATCGTTAGACGAAATTTTCGGCGAAATCCCAAAACCAAAACCGGACAAAAAATAGACAACCGGTCCCGTTAGGGA
>CAZROJ010000006.1:0-13383 GCA_964601665.1 uncultured Pirellulaceae bacterium | reverse complement strand
CCGGTCCCGTTAGGGACCCAATATCGGTAGAAACCATGCACCATTGCGTCCCTAACGGGATGCCGCTTCACCTATAAAACGAAAAAGGCCACCGCAGAATTCCGCGGTGGCCTTAACGAATAATATCTATTGTCCGGTGCTAACGACTAGTCCCAATCGAGCTTACCACCCGTTTGGTATTCCGTCACTCGGCTTTCAAAAAAGTTCTTCTCTTTCGCCAAGTCCATCGTTTCACTCATCCATGGGAATGGATTCGGGCTGTTGTACTGGACTGGCAAGCCAATTCGCTCCAAACGACGGTCAGCAACGTGCTGAACATAATCACGGAACAAGTCCGCATTCAGACCAAGCACACCGTTAGGCAAGCAATCTTTGGCGTATTCGATTTCCAGTTCGACGGCTTCGCGGATTCGATCCACCATCGTTTGCTGGAACTCAGGAGTCCACAGCTCAGGATTTTCCGACTTGATGCCGTTGATCAAATCGATACCAAAGTTCAAGTGAACCGTTTCATCGCGAAGAATGTACTGGAATTGCTCGCCAATTCCCTTCATCAAGTTACGGCGATGGAATGACAAAATCATGACAAAACCGCTGTAGAAGAACAGGCCTTCCATGATGATGTAGAAACCGATCAAGTTCTTCAAAAACGCTTGGCCGCCCTCAAACGTTTCCGTTGTGAAATTCGGGTCCAGAATTTCTTTGGTCAATTCCATTTCGAACGCGTCTTTACGAGCGATCGCTGGGACTTCGTTGTACATGTTGAAAACTTCGCCTTCGTCCAAGCCAAGACTTTCAACCACGTACAAAAACGTGTGCGAGTGAACGGCTTCTTCGAATGCCTGACGCAGCAAGTACTGGCGGCATTCGGCGTTGGTCACGTGCTTGAACACGGCCAACACCAAGTTGTTGCCGACCAAGCTTTCGGCGGTCGAAAAGAAACCAAGGTTTCGCATGATCACCAACCGCTCCGCATCGGAAAGTTGGTTGGAGCGCCAGATCTCGATATCCTTGTTCATCGGGACTTCGGTCGGCATCCAGTGATTGGCACAACCGTTGTCGTAGTGTTCCCACGCCCATTTATACTTGAGCGGCATCAACTGATTCACGTCGACTTGGTGGCAATTGATCAAACGCTTTTCGTTTGCGTCAATTCTCTTTTCCACGCCGGCCAATTCTGTTGTATCCGTTGCCATAGTTACGATTCCTTCAGGGTTCAAAATTGATGTATGAATAATGCTCAACACCGCTGTAAGTGTTGAAACCGATTGCCTTGAAAAGCAACAACTCGTTTATTTAGATAATGATAGTTTTACAAAAAAACAATGAACGAATACGGCGCGAAAATCACTTCGCGCCGCTCGTTCTAATCCGACTACTGACAGGATTCGCAATCCGGGTTGTCGACACTGCAAGCCTGCACCTCGGGCTGACGTTCGACCTTGATGTCCGCCGATGTACTGGCGTTTTTCATCCAGCGAGGCTGAACGCCAAACTTGTTAATGTCGACGGTCGACTTTTCAACCTGAGTAGCACCTAGCGAACGCAGGTAGTAAGTCGTTTTCAAACCGGCTTGCCAAGCGTACTTGTACATTTCGTCAAGACGACGACCGCTTGGCTGACCCAAGTACAAGTTCAACGACTGGCCCATATCGATCCACTTCTGACGACGACTGGCACATCGAATGATCCACTTCGGATCGATTTCAAACGCGGTTGCGTAGCGTCCTTTGATGTCTTCCGGCAAATCCGGAATCTCGCCCAACGCACCATCGAAGTACTTGATCTTCTGAAGCATGTCGTCGCCCCACAAGCCACGTTCTTTCAACTCGTTAACCAATCGAACGTTGACCTGAACAAACTCGCCCGACAAGTTACTTTTTACAAACAACTGTTTGTAAGTCGGCTCGATCGATTGAGTCACACCGATGATGGTTGAGATCGTCGCCGTTGGAGCGATCGCCATGATGTTACTGTTACGAACACCGTGCTCGGCGACCATCTTGCGAACTTTATCCCAGTCCATCGTGGACGATTTGTCCATGTCGATCTCTAGACCACGCTCTTCTTCGAGCACCGCCACGGTGTCGATTGGTAGCAAACCGCGATCCCACTTTGAACCTTTGTAAGTGCTGTACGCACCTCGCTCGGCCGCCAAACGGCTGGACGCCAAAATGGCAAAGTAAGAAATCGCTTCCATGCTGCGGTCAGCAAATTCGACGGCCTCTTCGCTGGCGTAGCTAATACCGCAAGCCGACAAAGCGTCTTGGAAACCCATCAAGCCCATGCCAACCGGTCGATGACGACCGTTTGCATTTTTGGCTTCTGGCGTTGGGTAGAAATTGATATCGATCACGTTGTCCAACATGCGGACAGCCACATTGATCGTCTCTTCCAGCTTTTCAAGGTCCAGCTTGCCGTCGGTAATGTGGTTCAACATATTGATCGAACCAAGGTTACAAACCGCAATCTCATCGGCCGACGTGTTCAGCAAAATCTCGGTGCACAAGTTACTGCTGTGAACGACTCCCGTGTGATCCTGAGGCGAACGGATGTTCGACGGATCCTTAAAAGTGATCCACGGGTGCCCCGTTTCAAACACACGAGTCAACATTTTCCGCCACAGTTCGACCGCCGAAACCGTACGCGTCAAACGTAGCTTGCCATCGGCGGCGTCTTGTTCGTACTGAACGTAACGCTCTTCGAATGCCTTGCCGTACAGGTCGTGCAAGTCAGGCGTTTCGTCCGGGCTGAACAACGTCCAATCCTGCTTGGCCATCACTCGCTTCATGAACAAGTCAGGAATCCAGTTGGCCGTGTGCATGTCGTGCGTACGACGTCGCTCGTCACCGGTGTTCTTACGAAGATCAAGAAACTCTTCAACGTCCAAGTGCCATGTTTCCAAGTACGAGCAAACCGCACCTTTCCGCTTGCCACCTTGATTCACAGCAACCGCCGTGTCGCTAACGACCTTCAAAAACGGAATCACGCCTTGGCTTTGACCGTTGGTTCCGCTGATGTGCGAATTGGTCGCACGAATGTTCGTCCAGTCGTTGCCAAGACCGCCGGCCCACTTTGAAAGCTTCGCATTGTCGGCGATTGCCTTGAAAATCCCATCCAAATCGTCATCAACCGTACTTAAATAGCAACTGCTCAGCTGAGGGTGCAACGTACCGGCGTTGAACAAGGTTGGCGTGGCCGAAGTAAAACGGAAATTCGACAGCATGTTATAAAACTCGATCGCACGATCGGTTTTATTGTCTTCCAACATCGACAGCCCCATCGCCACACGCATCCAAAAATACTGAGGCGCTTCGAAACGACGACCGTCAATGTGCAACAAGTAGCGATCGTAAATCGTTTGCAAACCGAGGTACGGGAACAACGCATCGCGGCTGGAATCCAACGCTTCCGCAATTCGCCCCAAATCGTACTCCGCCAACTCAGGAGCAATCCGACCGGCTTCGATTCCCGTCGCGATGTAATCCGCAAAATTGTCCTTGTACAACGCCGCCACATCTTGGCTACCGCTGGACGACTTGCTTAGCGACTCGCGGTAAATGATGTTCAAAACCAACCGACCCGCGACCGCGTCGTAGCTGGGATCGTCTTCAATCTTGGCTCGAGCCGCCAGCACCATGCTGCGAGCGATCTCTTTGGGCGTGATACCGTTGTAAAACTGCTTCTCAACTTCAATAAACAACTCATCCGCCGAGCAAGTATCTTCAAAACCTTCACAAGCACTGGCGATTTGTTCACGCAGGCGAGGAAAATCCAAGTTCTCCATGCGACCATCGCGTTTGACCATCAGCTGCGGGAACGGCTCGGCGCTCTCCATTCGCTCCTCAGCATTTAGCTGACGAATCTTCTGCTGCTCTGCACGATACAAAATGTACCGACGAGCCACCGAGAAATACTCGGCCTTCATCAATTGACGCTCAACTTCATCCTGCACCGTCTCGACCGAGATACCTTCTTGCGAAGCCGCCTCGACTCCCACGATCGACAAAACCTCCGCCGTAATTTGGTCGATCTGCTCAAGCAACGCCGCGTCAAGCTCTGCCGCTTCGTTTAACCCCTGCTCTGCACAAAATGCCTTTTGAATTGCCCGCGTAATTAAATTGGGTTCAAAAGAAACAACTCGACCGTCTCGTTTTTTAACGTTTAGATCTTGGTTGGTCGCCTTCAGCATGCCGTCTCGCTCCTAAAAAATGTCCATGACTGGCTTGGGCCCCATGCGGCCAAGCACTGTCTTTCTTTGGCATCCGGCAATCATTGCCGGGCCTATTTCCAGCCAAAACCCAAACGCGTTTTCAACGACCGGGTTTTAATCTGGCGAGCAGCGTGATGGCTCCACGTGACACCTCTGGTCAAGCCAATCCAAAGAAACCGACAAAGCGGAAAGTTGAAAGAGTCGGTGCAGCGACACGTAACCTGCTGGCTTTCCGTGCCGTCGAATCCAAAATCCATCATCTATCCGGCACAGTTGCCAGCGTCTCGCCTACTACCCGTTGTACGCGAAAGCTATCTCGCTAGCTTTCGCACCCACCCCAACTTAACAAACTCAATCGTCCCGCCAGTTTTCTCGGTGCTCCTTCGAGCCTCTTTTTTCTTGCGTCGAATGGTCGACCCTTGGTGTGTTGAGCGTCAATATATCGATCTCCAAGGACGTGTCAACACAAAATGTAGTATGTTTTGCCCCAAAACCTGTATCGATTTTATGGGCGATTACCTTTAGAAAAAAAGCAACCCTTGGCACTGTCTTAACGCCTGCCAAGCGGTTTTGTTTTGAAAATAATTTGATAACCCAATGCTAGCTATTGGAATTATTTATCAACATCTAGTGACCGCTGGATTCAATGCCGCCATCGACGCCGAAATCGCCACCTTGCAACAAATCGGTATGCTGTTGCGATACTCATTTCGATTAAAATCTTGTTGAAAGTTGTTGCCAGTAGCGGCCCGAGGTCGCCAACCAGCCATTGCCCTGCCGAACCCAACGATTGAAATTTTCCAACGAGCGGATCCGTTCGCGGTAACCACAAAATTTGATGAAGCAGCTTCAACAACAACTTCAACGCATCATTGAATCACGAATCGTGCCGCCCAACCAAAGGCAACAGCGGTCCGCGGCAATCTTCGACCATCTCGTCTCCAATTCCGAAACGATCACCCGCCCCAACTTCACCACCATCTCCGCCGCCGATCTCGGGCTTCTTTTTCAGATCAACGATGAACTGTTCTTTGACGGGCTGGTCGGGCGACTGTGCGAAGCCAAAGCCGATCGGCCGCTGGCGTTTCGACTGTCAACACGAATGACCAACGCCGGCGGAACCACCACAATGTACCGATCGGGATCACGCCGCCGACCGCTATACGAATATGAAATCGCCATCGCGACGACGCCCTTGTTTGGCACTTTTGTCGACTCGTCGTCTGCTGCCTCCAGCGTTGTCGGAGGTGTGACGTGCCACAATCGCGTCGAAGCGTTGCAGCGAATCATGGAACACGAAATGATCCATTTGGTCGAAATGTTGCTGACCAACGACTCAAGCTGTTCGGCGGCGCCCTTCAAACGCATCGTTCGAAATTTTTTCGGCCACACCCAATCCAACCACCAATTGCTCCGCCCCAAAGATATCGCTCGACAACAACTTGGCATCGTCGTCGGCGACACCGTCCATTTTGACCATCAGGGCCGCCAGCTTCGCGGCACCGTAAATCGAATCACCAAACGAGCAACGATATTGGTCTCTGATCCACACGGAAAAATGTACGACGACGGCAGGCAATATCAAACGTATTACGTTCCACTCGGACGACTCCGCAAAGCCAGCTAGTCGCGCCGAAAGTGGATCCCATGACGCTTTGGCTTGCTCCGGCGATCAACCCAAAGACGATGCACCCCCTTCTAAAGTTCAATCGAAATTCGCAAACGTTGCCAACGTCGCTTGGTAGAATAGGAACTTGCTGACCGCCTTTGAATTACGAGACCTGCAAGCATGCAAGCCCTACCGTCATCGAACCGACGTCGTTCTTTACCGGTCACATTTTTTGTGGCCATCCTAAGTTTCGTTTTCGCAGGGCAACTTCTTTCACCTCAGCCTGCGCTCTCACAGCAGCCTGCGCTTTCGTACAACCGCGACGTTCGGCCCATCCTGTCCAAACACTGCTTCGCTTGCCATGGCCCCGACGATCAAACTCGCGAAGCTGGCGCCCGCATCGACGTCGCCGATGAAATTGACCTCGACGAAGTCCTATCCCGCATCGAAGAAACCGACGCGGACCTCGTCATGCCGCCACCGGAATTCAACAAACCGCTGAACCCAAAATCGATTGCAGTCCTCAAAGAATGGATCGCGGGCGGTGCTAAATACCAACGACACTGGTCGTTTGTACCACCCCAAAAAAACAAGGTCACCACAACGGCACATCCGGTCGACTTTTTCATCGATCAAAAACTCGCCGCGGCCCAACTAGCACCAACCAACAAAGCTGATGCTTACACTCGAATTCGCCGAGTCCACTTGGACCTGATCGGCCTGCCACCAACCGTCGTAGCCGCCGACAAATTCGCTCGCGACCCTTCCCAGGCAGCCTACGAGAAAATCGTCGACGATCTTTTAGCGTCTCCTCGCTACGGCGAACGCTGGGCACAACGCTGGCTGGATTTGGCTCGGTATGCCGACACCAACGGCTACGAAAAAGACCGCGACCGAACCATGTGGCCTTATCGCGACTGGGTGATTCGAGCGATTAATCAAGGCAAAGCTTTCGATCAATTTACCGTCGAACAACTAGCCGGCAAGCCACTGCCGCCTTCGATCATCGGCGACCAACGCTACGCTTTCATTCAACCGGACGCCGCTGTCCTGGAACCGCAATTTGAATTCGATCAATACGGCGACGCCGGCATCACGCTCGGGTCACCGCTGAAACAACTTGGCGCCGTCGCGGACGATCTTTGCATGGTCCGAGCGGTCACGACCGACCAGTTCAATCACGCGCCGGCTCAAATATTTTTCAACACGGGTTTCTCACAGCCCGGCCGCCCTTGCCTGGGTTCATGGGCGATGTACGGCCTCGGCTCAGAAACAAAAGACCTGCCGGCGTTTATTGTGATGAGCACCGGAGCGGGTGTCAGTGGCGGTTCATCGCTTTGGTCCAGCGGCTTTCTGCCGACGACCTACACCGGAGTTCAATTTCGCAACGGCCGCGAGCCAATTTTAAACGTGGCGACGCCAAAAAATTTCAGCGACGAAATTCAAAGAGATTCCATCGACCTGATCAATCGATTGAATAAAAATCGTTTTGCCGAGTTTGAAGACCCCGAAATTGCGACTCGCATTTCGTCCTTCGAAATGGCCGCCCGACTGCAAACATCCGCGCCCGAACTAATGGACCTGAAAACAGAAACCGCAGAAACCCTCCAACTCTACGGCTGCGATCCAGCAAAAGAATCCTTTGCCCGATCGTGCCTGCTGGCTCGGCGGATGATCCAACGCGGCGTCCGGTTCATCAACATTTACCACTCGGGCTGGGACGCCCACTCGGACGTTAAAGGTAACACGCAAAACAACTGCAAGGCGACGGCCCAAGCGACCGCAGCATTGATCACCGACCTCAAACGCCACGGCATGCTGGACGAAACGCTGGTCATTTGGGGTGGCGAATTTGGACGCACGCCCATGGTCGAAACCAACCCCACACTCGGCCGCAAAGCTGGTCGCGACCATCACCCGCAAGCCTTCACCATGTTAATGGCCGGCGGCGGTGTCAAAGCGGGTACAACGTTCGGCACGACCGACGACTTCGGTTTTAACAGCATCCAAAACAAGGTCCACGTCCATGACCTGCAAGCCACGATCCTCCACCTGCTGGGCTTCGACCACAAACGCTTGACCTTTTTCCACGCCGGCCGCGACTACCGTTTGACCGACGTCCACGGAAAAGTCATTCGCGAGATCCTCGCCTGAGCCCCCCGCGAAGTTCAAATGAGGGCCTCATCAAATGAGGGCCTCATTTGCTAAGGGCTCAAATAAAAACGACGGCCCCACAGCCGCGTTAGCTGCGGCGCCTGACTGCGGTTCTCCCCAACTGCCTTAACAAATCCAAGCCTCGATCTCGCAAACGATTCACCTTGCCGACGCTCCAACAACAAGCCATTGCCTACACGCGTCGCTGGTTCAAACGGCAGGGGCGAAAAGCCTTCGAATTTCAAGAAGAAACTTGGAAAGCATTTCTGGAAGGCGAACATGGTTTGGTGCACGCCGCCACCGGCACTGGCAAAACCATGGCGGCGTTTTGCGGTTCGATGATCCAGTGGCTGGCCGAAAACCGCGAGGCCTTTCGAGCCCTCAAGGACGCCGAAAAATTAACTGCCGCCAGCGAAACAGTTGCCACGCTCGGCCAAACCAAAGCCCTGCGTGAGATTCCGCCGCCGATCAAACGAACATCGATCGATCGCTTAAATCGAGCCAAAACCAAACGGCGGAAACTTCCCAAGCTCAATGCCACCAGCAAGATCAAGGTCCTCTGGGTCACGCCGCTGCGAGCCCTTGCCACCGACACCGCAACGAATCTTGGCCAAGCCATCGATGGGCTGGGGCTTCCATGGCAAGTAGAAACGCGTACCGGCGATTCCGATCCGGCCGTTCGCAGTCGCCAACGCAAACGATTTCCCGAAGTCTTGGTCACGACGCCCGAAAGCCTCACCTTGATGCTTTCTTGGCCCGGCAACCTGGAACGGTTTGACGAACTTCGATTGATCGTCGTCGACGAATGGCATGAACTGCTCGGCTCAAAACGGGGCGTCCAAACCGAACTGGCTCTCGCTCGCATTCGCAACCTGCAGCCAGCGGCGCGCGTTTGGGGACTGTCGGCCACGATTGGCAATTTGGACGAAGCCATGCAAGTGCTGTGTGGTGTTGGCGGCACTTGCCCAGGCCGGTTGATTCGTGGACGCGTTCGCAAAGCCACTGAAATTGATTCGATCATTCCCCCTGACATCGAACGATTCCCGTGGGCAGGCCACCTCGGCCTTCGCTTGACCCCGCAAGTGGCCAAGATCGTAGCGACAGCCGAAAGCTCGCTGGTGTTCACCAACACGCGGTCGCAAACTGAGTTTTGGTATCGCGCTTTGTTGAATCATTCCCCCGACTTGGCCGGACGAGTCGCGGTGCATCACGGCTCTCTCGATCGTGGACTTCGCAGCTGGGTCGAGGATTCACTGCGAGACGGAAAACTGAAGTGCTGCGTGTGCACGGCCAGCCTGGACCTTGGCGTGGACTTCACGGTTGTCGACCAAGTCGTTCAAATCGGCAGCCCCAAAGGCAACGCCAGACTGCTCCAACGCGCCGGCCGCAGCGGCCACCAACCGGGCGTTGCCAGCCGGATCACGTTCGTCCCCACCAACGCGATGGAGCTGGTCGAACTCGCAGCCGTTCGAGATTCCATCGCCGCGGGAAAAATCGAAAGCCGCACGCCGCTCGCCAAACCCCTGGACGTGCTCGCCCAACACGTTGTCACGGTCGCGCTGGGCAGCCAGTTTGCCGCCGACGATTTACTCAACGAAGTGAAATCCACGCACGCCTATCGCGACCTGAGCCAACAAGAATGGCAATGGGTTTTGGATTTTGCCCATCGCGGCGGCGATTCGTTGCACGCCTATCCAGATTTTCACCGCTTGGAAAACATCGATGGCCAGTACGTGGTCACCGACAAAAAAGTGGCTCGTAAACATCGACTGTCCATCGGCACCATCGTCAGCGATTCGGCGATCTACGTTCGCTACCAAAAAGGATCCACACTAGGCATGGTCGAAGATTCTTTTGTCGGCCGCATGGAGCCCGGCGACAAATTCATGTTGGCCGGCAAACTCCTGGAACTGGTGCGCGTCCACGAAAATGTCGCCTACGTCAAACGCGGAAAAGGAAAAACGACAACGATCCCGCGTTGGATGGGCGGACGATTGCCGCTGTCCAACGAACTTTCACGATCGATCCGGGAGAAACTAGAACAAGCCCACCACGGCGATTTTGCTTCGGCCGAAATGCAGTCCGTGCGACCGCTGCTAGAACTGCAAAGTCAATGGTCGGCGATTCCAACGACCGGTCAGCTTTTGATCGAGCGTTTGAAAACACGTGACGGCTTTCACGTGTTTATTTATCCCTTCGACGGGCGCTTGGTCCACGAAGGCTTGGCCGCCCTGCTGGCGCTTCGCCTCTCCCGACGGTCTCCGATTTCATTTTCGATGGCTATGAACGACTACGGATTGGTGCTGCAATCGCCGACCGATTCGCAGCTGGGCGAGGCTCTCGAAGCGGGTTTGTTTTCTCCCGATAAGCTAACGGAAGATATTTTCGAAAGTTTAAACGCAACCGAAATGACCAAACGCCAATTTCGCGAGATCGCTCGAGTGGCCGGTTTGATTTTTGAAGGCTACCCCGGACGGCCCACCAGCTCGCGGCACCTGCGAGCGTCCAGCAACCTGTTCTTCGATGTGTTCACGCAATACGATCCCAACAACCTTTTGCTGCAACAAGCACGCCGCGAGGTCCTGGAACGCCAGCTGGAACAAAGCCGATTGGTGGGTTCTTTGAATCGAATCAACCGCAGCGAGATTGTTATTCGCGATCTCGTTCGCCCCACTCCCTTTTCTTTCCCTTTGATCGTCGATGGTCTGCGGGACAGATTGAGTAGCGAAAAGTTGGCCGATAGAATCGAGCGAATGCAAAAGTCGCTGGAAAAAGAAGCCGGCTAAACAAGCCAAGCATTCGACAAAGTCAGCAAACGTACGGCCCGTAATTTAAAATCGCGTCAACAACCGAACGAACAAGATTGAAAAGGAAGCCGAGTGATACAACGGATTGACATTCGCGACCAACCCATCGATCTGCTGCCAGAAAAACTAGTCTACCTTCCGCAGCAAAATTCGCTGTTAGTCGCCGACACGCATTTTGGCAAAGCCGCCACCTTTCGACACGCTGGAATCCCAGTGCCCGCTGGAACCTCAGCAACGATGCTCAGCACGCTCACCAACGTAATCCAAAAAACGTCAGCTGAACGACTGATTTTCTTGGGTGACTTCGTGCATTCATCGACGCGAACGCGAATCGATTTTGTCGACGACTTGGTTGCTTGGCGAGCCCAACATGCGGCGCTCCAGCTCGTGCTGGTCCCCGGCAACCACGATCTTGGGTATCGCAAAATAGCGGCTGAGCTACAAATGGAGGTCCAGCCGGAACCGTTTAACGAGGGCTCGTTTTCCTTTTGCCACTTTCACGAAGCCGGCGCCGAATCATTTACCTTCGCCGGCCACGTTCACCCCGCCGTCGCGATTTCCGAATCGGCAAGAAGTTCACTCCGCGTGCCCTGCTTTGCGATCGCCAACGACCACATGCTCTTGCCCGCCTTTGGCGAATTCACCGGCTGCCATGTGATCCAACAAAACGATTACCAGCAAGTCATCGCGGTCGCCGATTCTCGCCTGATCAAAATCACCCGCAACCAACAACAAAACCGCTAACCCCAAAACCAGAACACCGGACCAGCAAAACCCAACCAAACAAACTGCCGCCAGAATTCGTGATCCTTGGCATCCACTGGCGGATGAAGCGCACTAGGAAAAACGGAAACCAGTAAGCTAAACTATCAGCCATAACATCCGACACGCCTTCATTTCCAAAATTAGCTCCACGACCATGCTTCGCTTTCCAGCCTTGTTTTCTATCTTTTTCTGCTTGGTCATCCTCACCCTTGGCTGCACTGGCAAACCAGCCTTGGCCGCCGGCGGTGGCGCCCCCGCGATGTCGCCTTCCATGAAAGCGACCTTTGCAGCTTACGACACCAATGGCGATGGGAAAATCGATGGTGCCGAATTCGGCAAACTACCCGCCGCCTTCAAAGCACTCGACCAGAACGGCGACCAAGTACTTTCCAGCGACGAACTAGGCAGCGGCGGCGGCAGTTACGCCACGAATGATTTGATCCTGTGCGTTGCGTTCGCTTTGGTAGCGTTGTTGTTTTCTTCATTATGCTCGGTAGCCGAAGCAGTCTTGCTGAGCATCTCCCCGTCGTATGTTGCCAACCTAGAAAAAGACGGCAACCCGAACGCAGCCAAAGTAAAAACCGTCAAAACCAACGTCGACCGATCACTCGCTGCGATTCTCACGCTGAACACGATCGCCCACACGATCGGTTCGGGCGGAGCAGGCGCGTACGCGGCGAAATATTGGGGTGACGGCGCGGTTGGGATCGCGATGGTGGTGCTAACGCTGCTGATCCTGTTCGTATCGGAGATTATTCCCAAAACGATCGGAGCACTTTACTGGCGAGGCCTCGCGCCGCTGTCAGCCAGCTTTATCCAGTTTTTAAATTTCGTTTTGTATCCGCTGATTTTTGTCTCCGAGTTAATTACGAAGTGGTTAGCCGGCGGTCACAGCCACCACGGTTTTAATCGCGAAGAGTTCACGGCTTTGGCGGGCATCGGTGCCGCAGGCGGGCACTTGGACGAAAGAGAATCACAGATCCTGCAAAACTTATTTCGCTTTCCCGATCTGTGCGTCGAAGATATCATGACGCCCAGCACCGTTGTTTTCGCACTTCAGGAAAACATGACCGCCCGCGAAGTGCTTGAAAAACACGAGACAATTCATTTCTCGAGGATCCCAATCTACTCCGTCAATCGTGACGGCATCACGGGCTTTGTTTTGACTAACGAGTTAATGCTGGACGACATTCGGACCAATGGAAAAACCCAGCTGAAGGACTTGCCCAGCCGAAAAATGCGTGCGGTTCTGGAAAAAACTCGCCTAAGCACGGCCTTGGAGCAATTGCTGGACAACCGCGAACACATTTTATTGGTCGTTGACGAGCACGGCGGATTTGAAGGCGTGGTGACCTTAGAAGACGTCGTTGAAACATTGATCGGAATAGAAATCGTTGACGAAGTTGACGGGCACGTCGACATGCGAAAGGTAGCCCGCGAAAAATGGGGTCGGCGCATCAAAAACCAAGGCATCGACATCGGCGAAATCGAAATTAAAAATCCGCCAACCGAACAAGAATGACACCCGACTTATGCGAGCACCCGCCGCACGCTTACGATTCGGAAAATCGAGCGACATGGTTGCTGAACGCTCTGGGTAGGCAGCGAGCCGAGCCGAACGTAACCAACGGCAGCTACTTTTTAATCATTACCTAGTGCTGCGTCAAAGCTTAGTTTTAGGATTGGGGGTAAATCATGAATGGCGTTTCGAGTTGATTTTCGCCAGTTCAAATGCTGGATTGGAAACGTGGAATCCCCAATCTTTACCTTTGACAAAGCACTAGTTGGACAGCGCCACTTTCCGCATTTCATTAGTAAAAACCTTGGTTTTCCGT
>CAZROJ010000005.1:42889-46568 GCA_964601665.1 uncultured Pirellulaceae bacterium | reverse complement strand
TAACACTACGGTTTTTGGTACCGTCATTCATGGTTCGAATCCATGTCGGGTAATTTTTGAAGCCGCTGGACGCACGCAAAAGTGCTGCCAGCGGCTTTTTTCGTGGCCGTTCAGATTGTTAAGTGCTTATCCCAAAAGTGCTTATCCCAAAACTCAAAATGCCGTCGGTTCACTAGTTGTGGGATAAGCTCTAAGTCTCGTGCACCGATGTTGCCGGACCGATTTCCTGCGGCCTCGGTGGCGGACTGCGGGGTAGTCACGAAATAGATTCCGTTTTTTTAGTGGACCAGTTGACCAGGCAATGAATCCGGCGGGGAATTGGAACGGCAGGACTTGTGGACTCGTCCACTGCGTTTGATGTCGTGGATCCAAAAATCGGGAACTCAATCCGTGACCATTCATCCGTGACCATTCCTAAGCGGCTCGAGCCGCCAGCTGGTCCGATTTGGCTTGAAGTTCGGATTCCGCTTGAAGTTCGGATTCGGCCAATTCGGACTCCAGTGCCTCGATTTCGCTCTTCCGCGATGCTGAAATTTCTTTGATCGCGGTTTCAATTCGATCGTTTAGCGCATCCAATTGATTCAAAACTTCGTCCTGCCGACGCATCATGTCCGCCACCAATTCATAGCCAGTCAATGGCTCCGAATCGGTTTGCGCGTCAGCCTGTTGTGCTTCAGAATCCCGCTGATGCTCGGTATTTGCTTCCGGGCCACCGTCATCGTTTTGGCTGGCTGAATCAAGTTCGGTCGGGTCCAGCGACTCTTCGGGCCCTTCGCCGGCGTTCAAGGCCAATGAGACAAGATCGCCGGCGTCGTCGAATTTCGAGTTTTGATCGATTTCTGTGGACATTCAGGCTCCAGTGGAATCCAGCAACGACAGGCCATTAAAATTCGGTGCCCTGGCCATCGATTGAGATCAGGCGACTTAGGAGTGGGCACCGATTTTTGGTAACCATTCGGATATCGGGCATAGCCGAAAGAACCCATCGTTTCCGGCGCGAATTGACGATTGTCGCGATCGAGCTGGTCGTACGATCTGCTCAACGCCCCAGAAACCTTGCCCAGCCGGCAATTTCGGGCGGTTGGATCAGGCTTGGAGCATTCTGACGATCCGATTCGGGCCAGCCCGGAGGTGCGTTGCCGGGAGCAGGCGTCATTCTCGTCAAGCGTTCATTTTCCCTGCTTATTCGTAGGATAATGAGAATTTGGCTATAGACATTGTGGGCGAAAAGCCGCTATCATCTTTGGCTCTCTAGGCACGATAATTTTTCGTGGCGGGGAAGTTGTACCGTGTCGCGGTCCGTGGTTGCGAACGCTGGTTCGCCAAATTGTGCTCGTTTGTTTTTGTAGGACGATCGAGTTTTATTTCGAATGCCTTTGACGAGGTTAATTAAATGGTTGGTATGGAGAAAAAATGGTAAAGCTGTTGGTCCGTGACAAAGAGTCAATTCAGGAGGCAGTCCGCCGATTCCGCAAATTGGTAGAGCGAAGTGGAATCAAGAAAGAAATGCGTCGCCGAGAATTCTACGAAAAGCCAAGCGAGACCAAGCGTCGTGCTCGTCTGCGTGCTGAGCGTCGTTCGAAGCGCAACCGAATGCTTGCCAACCGCCGCTAAGGTTGCAACTTAATCCCCCTGCAAGTTTGGATGATGAAAATCCAATCGGCTGGAAGCTGAAAAATCAGGTTTGAAAACAACAAAAGCCAGTGCCCGATCGCACTGGCTTATTTTTTTAAAGTGCTCTCACCCAATGAGCCGTGACGCGTCAGCGGCCGGGCATCCCCCAGTAAATAAACCTCAACGCGTAAGCGACCGGGCATCCCCACCCAATGAGCCGTGACGCGTCAGCGGCCGGGCATCCCCCAGTAAATAAACCTCAACGCGTAAGCGACCGGGCATCCCCACCCAATGAGCCGTGACGCATCAGCGGCCGGGCATCTCCAGCAAATAAACCCCAACGCGTAGTCTCGACCACGACGTCCACCCTGATTTCCAGCACGATTGCATTGATTTTCAGCACGAAAAATCATGCCCCGTCATTGATCATTTTGCACCGACTTACTCTTCATCACCGGTTCGTTTATCGCCACCAGCTTTGTTCGCTGCCTGGTTCTTGTCAGCGTCCTTTGGTTTCTTGTCGGCCGGCTTCTTTTTGGGTTCGACTTTCATGGCTGGAATCAATCTCGCAGCGGGAAAACCCAGAGGTCGGAATTGCTCAATGGCGCGTACTTTATTCGCACGCACTTTAATCGCTCGCTGCGACGAAAGCCACGTGTTGTACAGCGGCGTCATAGATGGCTCGACCGTCCGTGTCCACTCTCGCTGCTGATCTTCATCCAGCACCTCGAACGCCGCCTTGGAATATTTAGGCACTGCGATCGCTTGGTCGAATCGGACTAGGCCTCGGTTCTGAACGGTAAAATTTTTGGCCCCGTGCAATAGCGCCGGCCCAAGTTCACGATTCACAATCGGTCGGAGCTTTTCAATCTGCTGTTCGGTGGCAAGTACTTGAAGCTGCACCGAAACCAAAAAGCTTTCCACAATCTTTTGCTGTAGCTTAAGCTCGCGTTTGGCCCGTTCTTGATCAAAACGCCTGAGCTGTTTAGCCGAAAGTTTGCCAATTGCTGTTTGCCAGATCGGCTGATTATCAATCGGCTCGATGGTTGGCATCGACATCCCAAACGAAAACGCCCGATTGACCGCCATCGGCTCTTGATCGTTTCCGTCTTCATCGTTGGGGTGGTCGTCGTCAAGATTCAGGTCGTCCATTTCTACCTTGATGCCAGCCTGCTGTTGGTAGCGTCTGAGGTTTCTGATGATCGTTTCCGCTTGTTTGCGGTGGAGCTTGAGTGCCGCTCCCTTGGCTGCGATCGACAGTTTCTTTTCGGTTGATTCGTCCAGATCCAAAATGTCTTGGTAGCATTTCGCCTCGCCTTGATAGCGAAACAGGGCCGCTTGCTTTAACGTCTCCAGCATTTTTTTGGTTGCCTTGGTGCCGTCATCCGTTGCATCGATTCGTATTAAATAAGACTGTCCATTTACAGCCGACGCCGAGCAACAGAGGGTGCAAGCAGCGAGGAAAAGCAGGTTAAGAATTCGAATGATCGGAAGCATCGATTTGTCCTTGGCTAATACCTGATACGATCGATTGTACCGTATCGCTCGGCCGATCACAGGATTTGGCAAACGCTTTGAAAGCCCAGTTGTCGGCGGCGGAACCACCGACGTACGATCACTATTGATGCCGGCATGTTTTCATGCGTGGGGCGTTGACCGAACACTCTACTTTTTTTTCGAACCTGTCATTTTTGACAGCCAGCTAAGGACGCCGAAAACGGTGACGGCGATGACCAAGAGGGTGAGCAACACTTTGCCGATATTTGGACGCGTGGCAATGATTACCAACGCAAACAAAGCGATGCCGCCAACGACCCCCGGCAACCGGTTTTTTAATTGGTACAGTTGCGGCATGGCCAAGGCGACCACCGCCAGCGTCGCGCCGATGCGAACCGCCATCCCGGTCAAAAAAGGATCGTAGCCTTCGCCCAAATAGCCCACCAAGCCAAGCAATAAAAGACCGGCGGCCAGTGCAGCCGTTGCAGATTGATAGTACAACAATCGGCGATCGGTGTTCGAGCTTTTTGGCTGGGGCATGGAGTCAGCTGCTGGTGCGAATCTGCTG
>CAZROJ010000005.1:33864-42789 GCA_964601665.1 uncultured Pirellulaceae bacterium | reverse complement strand
GGTGTTCGAGCTTTTTGGCTGGGGCATGGAGTCAGCTGCTGGTGCGAATCTGCTGATAGGAACTGGCGTTGAATTTTTTCTCAGGTCAAAATGGCAAAAATGATACTTCTTTGCCAGCCGAGTGATCGTGTTGGTCCGCTGAAAAATAAATCAAACCGTCGGCTCTTCCCAACGCCAGCAAGTCCGAAGAACCGTTCCATTTTAGCGGAATAACCGAACGCGTGATCGAGGGATCGGCAAGCAACTGACCCGGCCAATACGTCGGTCGGTCGCCACGTGTCTGGTGATCGCAAGCCAGGCTCGCCATCACCGCCCGGTCGCTTGCCAAGCTTCCGCCGGCTAGGACTCGCAGGGCCGCTCGCACAAATAATTGAAACCCAACCAAGCTGCTGACCGGGTTTCCCGGCAAGCCAAAAACCAGCGTCCGCTTGACGCTCGACTCGCTCACGCCAAACCAAACCGGTTTGCCGGGCTTGACCTTGACCTTGTGGAAAATCTCTTTCACGCCCAGCGACTTGAGGATTCCCGGGACCAAATCTTTTTCGCCCGCCGAAACGCCACCGGACAAAATCAAAATGTCATGCTCGAGGCCCTTTTGCATATTCGCTCGTAGATCGGCTGCGTCATCTCGGCCAACACCCAGGTCGCTGGTTGCCGCACCAGCAGAACGCAGCATCGCCAGCAGCATCGGTCCGTTGCTATTTCGAATCTGCCCGGGGCCCGGACGCTGGTCGCAGTTGACCAATTCATTGCCCGTGGGCAAAACCGCGACCGAGGGAGTTTTGCAGGCCCGCGCCGATGCAATTCCGACTTCGGCCAATAGTCCAATGTCCGTCGGTCGCACTTGGTGGCCCGCGGGGAAAAGTGTTTGGCCGGTGGAAAAATTTGCCCCCGATCGAAGAATGTGATGCTCGGGACGCACCGAGTCAATTTCGAATTTGACAGTTGATTCGGTTTCGCCGGGAATCGAAAGTTCAACCATCACCACCGCGTCGGCGGCTTTTGGAAGCGGCGCGCCGGTCATGATTCGGGCGACTTGATTTTCTGACAATGCTTTTGTTGGCACGGCCCCAGCGATGACGGTTTCGGTGATTTCATATTCAGCGCCCGGCTGAATATCTTGTGACCGCACGGCCCAACCATCCATCATCGATTTGTCGTGGGGCGGACTATCGACATCTGCGATAACGGGTTCAAGTAAAATTCGCCCGACCAAATTTTGCAAATCAACTTGTTCCGGCAGCAATGACGAGGCTGCTTCACCGATCAACTGGAAAGCTTGTTCAACGGATATCATACGACTGGCGATCCGATTTGGATAAAGTTTTTAAGGAGGTCCGTGCCGCACTGAGTCAAATAGCTTTCTGGGTGGAACTGAACGCCGAAAGTCGGATGCTCGCGATGTTGAATCGCCATGATCTCTCGTTCGCCTTGAGAATCAGACCATGCCGTCACCTCGAACTCGTCGGAAAGCGTGTCCGGTTGAATCACCAAACTATGGTAACGCGTGGCGATCATTGGGTTGGGTAAGCCCTGAAAAATCGCTTTGCCGTTGTGCGAAATCTGATCGGTTTTGCCGTGCATCAACCTCGCCGCACGAACAATTTTCCCGCCGGTCGCCGCACCGATCGATTGGTGCCCCAGGCAAACTCCGAAGACAGGAATTCGACCGTGAAACCGCCGAACGCAGTCGACCGAAATACCGGCTTCTTTGGGCGTGCAAGGCCCCGGCGAGATGATCAAGTGGCTCGGTGACAAGGCTTCGATTTGGTCGCAGTCCAGCTGATCGTTGCGAACGACCTTTAAATCAATCTGCGGATCGATCTCGCCAATGCGTTGGGCCAAGTTGTAAGTGAACGAATCGTAGTTATCGACAATCAGGATCATAGCTTCGTTTTTTCGTGGTTCAATCGCCCAGCAGTCTTGGATTTTGCAGTAATCCATCATCAACTGCTAGCGTTTTTTATTATCGCTTAAGGCTGAATTCTTGGTAACCGCAAACGCGGGATTGCCGGAAACTTGTGTTTTTTTTACAGTTCTTCAACCATCGCCGGAAACCCCGGCAAAAAACACCCACGGCCGGACCGTGTGACGAACAAAAGATTTGTTCAACGCATTCAAAACGTCCTACGCCAATACAAACTATGCCAAGGAAGGCACCGATGAACAACAACCCAAAAACCGCGCCCGTTTTCTCTGTCGACTCTGCTCCCCTGTTAGATGTCGGCCGTGGCAACCAACCGCTTAAAGCGGAAATCATGGAGTCGATTTCCCAGATTATCGATTCCGGCAGATTCATCGGTGGCCCCTTTGTTGAGTTCCTTGAACAGTCCGTTGCTGAAGCTTGCGATGCAAAGTACGCCATCGGATGTGCTTCGGGCAGCGACGCTTTGTTACTAGCGCTAATGGCGATCGATCTGCAGCCCGGCGACGAAGTGATTTGCCCGAGCTTTACATTCTTCGCGACTGCCAGTGCGATTCATCGTTTGGGCGGCGTTGCCGTGTTTGTTGACATCAAGCCCGGCACCTTTAATTTGGATCCGCAAAAGCTGGTTTCGCTGATTACCAAAAAAACAAAAGCCATCATTCCTGTGCATTTGTTTGGGCAATGTGCCGACATGCAACCGATCATGGCGATCGCAGCCGAACACGGTTTGCGGGTGATCGAGGACTGTGCCCAATCGATTGGAGCCGCCGAAAAGGGGCAACCTTGCGGAGCGATCGGGGATATCGGCTGCTTTAGTTTTTATCCCACCAAAAATCTCGGCGGGTTCGGTGATGGCGGCATGCTGACTTCGAACGACGACCAACTGGCCGATCGACTGCGACTGCTTGCCAACCATGGGATGCGACCTCGTTATCATCACAGCGTGGTCGGTATCAACAGCCGTTTGGATGCGATTCAGGCAGCGGCACTGTGTGCGAAAATGAAACATCTGGACAGCTACAGTGCGGCGCGTCAGAAAAACGCGGCGACCTACGAAACGCTGTTCACCGAAGCTGGTTTGACCGACCTGATTGGCTTGCCCGTTTCTAAGGCGGACTGCAATCACGTTTGGAATCAATTCACGGTTCGAATTCCTGAGAGCACGTGTCCAACGCGTTGCCCGGGCGAAACTCGCGATCTTGTACGAGCGGAACTGGCCAAGCGAAATGTTGGCTCGGAGGTTTACTATCCGGTCCCATTGCACCAGCAAGAATGTTTCGAACACTTGAACGTGCCGTTGGGCTCGCTGGCCGAAACAGAAAAGGCGGCTGCGGAAGTGCTGAGCCTGCCGATCTATCCCGAACTGACGTGTGCCGAACAAGCGTATGTTGTGCAGAGCTTGACCGAAGTTTTGGCCGAGCTGAATGTGAGTCCGGGCGTGGCGGCGGCTTAAAAGTTGCGCCCAAGAACCTACGCTGGCGAAAGAGTTTTTTCGCCAGTTTGGTCGTGTACCAAAAAATGATCAACCTAATACTGGCTGGCGATTCGAAAGATTTCGCCAGCCTTTTTATTTGCGTTTGGAAGATCACGCGTTCTTCGCTGAAGTGGCTTCGATCAATTCCAAAACGGAGCGTTCGTGCTGTGTCTCATCGTTGGAGTCTTTGTGGCTGCAGGCACGATTCACATGCATTCGTGTGAGCTCTGGGGCGCTGAAGGAATAATCGCGGGCATTTTTATTACCGCTTAAAAACATTCGAGCAAAATAGTGGCTATACTTAAGTGATGAACGCGAGCTTCGTTTAGCTCGTTCGCATTCTTAGCCCCGTCCGAGAAGAGCCTTTGCCATGCCACAGACTGTGAATCATCGCCGCCAGTTTTTGAAGACGACCGTCGCCGCGGCGACAACCATCGCGGCGCCTCGTTTTGTTTCGGCGAAAACTTTAGGCCTCAACGGAGCGACGCCTCCCAGCGATCGGATCGTCGTGGGTGGCATCGGAATCGGCCGACGCGGGAATTATGATTTGGGTTGTTTCTTCCAGCAACCGGATGTTCAATTCGTCGCGGTCTGCGATATCAAAGAAAAAAGACGCAAGGCGATCAAGGCTCGCACCGACGCTCATCACGGCAATCAGGACTGCGAAATGTATCGCGATTTCCGCGAACTTCTCGCTCGCGAGGACATCGATTCGGTCCTGATCGCGACCGGGCCAAACTGGCACGGCACCATGTCGTCGTATGCGGCTCGAGCGGGCAAGGATATTTACTGCGAAAAGCCGTGCACCAAGAACATCGTCGAAAGCCTCCAGCTTGCCGAAACCATTCGCCGGACTGGCGTCGTATTTCAGGCCGGCACGCAGCGCCGAAACCTGCCGCATTTTGAATTTGCCTGCATGTTGGCACGCACCGGTCGGTTGGGCGAATTGCATACTGTTCACGCTCGCCCTCGCGGGATGGTAGCCAAAACCAGTGGCTGGCTGCCGCCGCAGGATGCACCGCCCATCGAAAAAGTCGATTGGGATATGTATTTAGGCCCTGCTGCTTATCGACCCTACAACAAAAAACTATTGGACGGATTCAATTTTGAAAAAGGTGGCGGCTTGGTCGGTGGCGGCGTTTTGGAATGGGGTTCGCACTGCGTCGATCTTTGTCAGTGGGCTGCCAATGCCGATTCAGTCCCCGCGATCCAATACGAACGTCCCGCCGATGGACGCATCGAAGCGAAATATCCCAGCGGTGTTAAGCTGGTGCTTCGCGACGATGGCTGGCTGCCGCTTGGTTCGTGCCCGGTTCGTTTCGAGGGCTCCGACGGATGGGTCGAAGCCGGCGACAGTGGCAAGCTGGCGCTGAGCTCTCCTGAATTGCTGGCTGGTCGCAAGGTCGAAGAAATTGGTGGTTACCCGGCGACCTTCCACGTTCGCGACTTTTTGGACTGCATGAAAACAAGAGGCACGCCGCGAGCGGGAGCCGAAGCCGCTTGTTACGCTCACATCACCTGCCATGCCGCCAACGTGGCCCTGTATCTGGATCGCCAGGTCACGCTGGATCCGAAGACGTACCAATTCGTCGACGACGTCGAAGCCAACCGTTTGCGTGGCGAAGCGTTTCGCGAACCGTGGCAGATGTAGAACTAATGTCGTTTGTCGCTGGTTAACGTGAGAGCGATGGACGAGTTAAAACCGTTTTGCTGCGTCGATATTTTGATCCATGGTCTCGTAAGTTTTTAGTTATGTCTTGCAAAGTAAGTTTTCGAAATCTTCCATTTTTTACATTTTTAAATTTGTGCCTTGTTGGGAGCCTGTTTTCAGCCTCAGCTTGCGACGCACAGAACAGCGACGAATCAATATCCATCGCGGTCTTGACCAACGCATCGTCGCCCAAGTCAGATAAAGCGCTCGCTTGCAAAAAACTGGCCGTCGTTGGCTCGGTCGATTGCGTTGACGAACTAGCGCCACTCTTGAACGACCCCGAGTTGACGTCTTGGGCGCGAATTGCCCTCGAAGCGATTGAAGCCCCGGAGGCCGAGGCGGCTTTGTTGGCATCGGCTTCGCGGCTGAGCGGTTTGCCTTTGGTTGGTGTGGTGAATTCGCTGGGAGTGAAACGCAGCCAAAAATCGGTTCCAGCTCTGTCAGAATTGCTGGAAAATGAAGACGTTGCGGTCGCTCAAGCTGCGGCTTTGTCTCTGGGTAAAATTGCCGGCAGCTCGGCAACGCGTGCTCTGCAAGAAAGAGCGTTGGCCCAAGATCGTGGGGCCGTGCGATCAGCCGCCGCTGAGGGCTTGGTGCGTTGCGCCGAAGCTTCGCTGGAGCGGGGCGATCGATCGGCTGCCGTGGCGATCTACGATTTGATCTTGAAAACAGAACTGCCAAAGCAGCGGCTGGTGGAAGCTACCCGCGGCGCGATTTTGTCGCGAGGCGTCGCCGGCGTCGATTTGCTTCTCAGCAGCCTCGATTCGGATGACGTTCGTTTTCGCGGCATCGCTCTCAAAGCCGCTCGGCAGCTCGATGCGGACGGAGCGATCGAAGCGTTAATCGCCGTGATGGACCGAGTTCCTGACTCGCAGCGAGCGTTGTATCTGCTGGCTCTGGGCGACCGCGGCGAACAGAAACTCGTCCCAACCTTAAAAAGTATCGTCGAAGATCAATCGAATCCCCAGTCTGATAGTGGGATCAAGTTGGCTGCAATCCAGTTGATGCAGCGCCTTGGTGGTGTCGATTGTTTGGAGTCGTTGACGGCGGCCGGGCTGTCGGCCGATCCTCCGATCGCACAAGCCGCAATAAATGCGTTGGCCAAGATCGCCGATAGTGATTTAGACCAAGCCATCGAAAGTCGTTTGGGTGACTCGACCGGCCAAGAGAAGCGACTGATGATCCGTTTGGTCGGCGAACGACGAATTCCGGCAATTGATGCACTTTTGGACGCCGTCGACCAAGCCAATTCAGAAACGCGACTTGCTGCGTTAGCATCGCTGGGCAACGTCGCGACCATTGCTGAAGTTCCGGTCTTGATCGATCGAGCAACACGTGGCGAGGCCAACGAAGAAACCAAGGTGGCTCTGGAAGCCTTGCGTTCGGCTTGTGTTCGCATTCCCGATCAAGCCGCGTGTGCCCAAAAACTGTCCGAGGCGATGAGCAAATCGTCGCGTCCGGCACAGATCGTGATTTTGGAAACGCTCGCCGGGATGGGCGGACCGGACGCGTTAAAAGTCTTGGGCGACGTGGCGACCAATGGAGATGTTCAGCTGCAGAATGTGGCCACTCGTTTACTGGGGAATTGGATGAGCGTTGATGCGGGGCCGGTCCTGATGAACGTTGCGAAGCAGCCACGACATGCTTACCGCGTTCGTGCTTTGCGAGCCTATTTGCGGCTGGTGCGGCAGTTTGTGATGGACCAGGGACAACGCGAACAGATGGCCAAGGCAGCGACGATGGTGGCGACTCGCGATGCGGAAAAGGCGTTGATTCTTGATGCCGCTCGGCGATATCCCAGCGAAGAAATGCTGCGAATCGCAGTCCAGTTTGGCGGCCAGCCAAGCATGAAAGACCAAGCCCAAGCGGCAGTTTTGACGATTGCGGGAAAGGTGAAAAACAGTCCGGGCGTGATCCGGCTGATCGAACAAATCAAATTGCCAACGGCTAAGCTCGAAATCGTCAAAGCAACCTACGGGGCCCAGCAAAAGTCAAAAGACGTAACGAATGCCTTGCGAAGCCAGACAAAAAATTCCCCGCTGATATCACTCGGGGGGCTAGGCTACAAACAATTTTTCGGTGGCGACCCCGCGCCCGGCATGCCCAAAACTTTGACCATCCAATACACGTTTGATGGCCAACCCGCTAAAATTGTTTTTGACGAAGACAACGTCGTCTTTTTGCCAAAACCCTAAACCGATCAACACCGATCAACGCACGGGTGGCGGCGAAAAGAAATCTCACCATCAGATCGCAGTCCAAGGACCAGTTTTCATGCCAATCTCATCTTGTTTTCTTTCGTCTCTTGTTCTGCGATTGATCGCATGCGGGGTGTTGCTGGTCGCATCTATTCAAGCCCAGGCTGCTACTTTGCCGCAAGACGTACCGGGGGTTCCGGATTCGGTGCGCACGGAATTTAAATTGGACGATTTTTACCAGAAGTACATGGACGTCAGTGGACTACCGGTTGTCGGCTCAAAAAATGTATCGGATGCGGCGATCAGGGAGGCTGCCTGGATTGTCAACAAGCTGCTCGGGCACCGCCCAGAAATTCTGAAAGCGATGGCAAAAAACAAAACTCGTTTTGCCATCATGGCCTACAACGAGTTTACGACTGACATCCCCGAGCATGCAAAGCTCACTCCAGCGGTCTATTGGGACCGACGTGCCCGCGGTCTTGGTGCGACTCGTCGAGCCCCCGCTGTCAGTTGTGGTGAAGAGAACTTGCTCTGCCATCCCAACGATCCCTATTTTCAAGAGAACATTGGGATCCATGAATTCGCCCACGCGATTCACTCGATGGGCATGGTCACCGTCGACCCAACGTTTGATAGTCGTCTGGAAAGTGCTTTCAAATTTGCCATCGATAAGGGGCTTTGGAAGAACACGTACGCTTCGACAAACCGCCAAGAGTATTGGGCCGAAGCGGTGCAGAGTTGGTTCGATGACAATCGCGAAAACGACTCGCTGCACAACCAAATCGACACTCGGCAGGAATTGAAAGATTACGATCCGCGAGTCGCACGACTTTGCGAGGAAGTCTTTGGAGATTTCGAGTGGCGTTATCAAAAACCAGAAAAACGCTCGGCTGCCGATCGGGCGCATCTGAAGGATGTTGATTTTGAAAACCTGCCAAAATTCAAATGGAAAAACGAACCCATTCCCGATTCGCCCAAGGTCCAAATTGACACGACCGCAGGAACCATCGAAGTTGTATTGGATTTTAAAATCGCTCCGGTCGTCGTCAAAAACTTTTTAACTTACGTGCACGACGGCCATTATTCGAATGGTCGATTTCACCGAACCTTGACGGCGGACAATCAGCCGGACGACGCGGTTAAAATCGGCGTTGTCCAAGCAATCGCTGACCAGCAAGCCAAAGCGAAATTTCCCGCACCGATCAAGCGAGATCGCAATAAAGGGGCTGACAAAGCGGGCCGGTTGCATCTGAATGGGACGTTGTCGATGGTTTTCGATACGAGCTCAAGTTCAGCACAAGACCATTTCGTGATTTGCATCGGTGATCAGCCGCAGTTGGATTTGGGTGGCAAACGAAATCCCGATGGGGGCGATTTTGTGGCGTTTGGCAAGGTGACCCAAGGGATGGAGTTGGTTGAAAAAATCCACCAATCAACAAATGAAAAGCAAACACTCGTCCCGCCGATCGTAATCCAGCGAATGGTGCGTCTGAATTAATCGAATCATGCGGTAGAATTTTTACTTGGAAGAATTTCAATTGTGTTTGGAATTTGCAAAGCTTGGAATTTGCAAAGCTTGGAATTTGCAAAGCTTGGAATTTGCAAAGCTTGGAAT
>CAZROJ010000005.1:27435-33764 GCA_964601665.1 uncultured Pirellulaceae bacterium | reverse complement strand
TTGGAATTTGCAAAGCTTGGAATTTGCAAAGCTTGGAATTTGCAAAGCTTGGAATTCGTTGTCTCGGAATCAATCGAATCATGAACCTAAAACGACCAGCTTTTATTGTCCTCGGGTCGCTTGTGCTGGCCATTTCTACCGTAAACCTGAAAACGAACATGGCCCAAACCAGTTACCAATTGCCGCCTCAAGAAGTTATCGATGTGATCGATGCCAAGCCGGAACCGGCGGTCAGCTTGAGCCCTAATGGCAGTTGGATGATGTTTGTCCAGCGGGATGCAATGCCCAGTATCGGCGACGTGGCCAGAAGGCAGTTGCGATTGGCGGGCTTGCGGATCGACCCTCAAGCGGACAGCCGGTTTGCGGCCAGTTATTGGTCGGGGGTTTCGCTGCGAAAAACTGAACGGTCAACCGACCCACCGATCGAGATTTTAACCGATTCGAAAGTCGCTTCGGTCACTTGGTCGCATGACTCGAAGCACTTTGCCGTCGTAGTCGTCGCCGATTCTGGGCAACAACTTTGGCGAGGCAGCGTTGATTCTCCCAAGCAACTAAGAATGCTGACCGACCGTTATAACTCGGTGATGGGAGGATTCACTTGGATGCCTAACGGAATCGATATCGCTTGTCGGTTGGTCCCCGAGGATCGCGGTGCCGAACCCGTGCCTAATCTGGCTCCGCCGGGGCCGAATGTGCAACAATCACTCGGCAACAAATCGCCGACGCGAACCTATCAAGACCTGCTGCAAAACGAATTCCACGAACGGCTTTTCGAGCATTACGCGACGACTCAGCTGGCCATTTTCGATGCCGATGGTAACCAGCAAAACGTCGGCTCGGCCGGAATTGTCAGTGGTTTTCAAGTTTCGCCCAGTGGCGAATTCGTGATGACGACCACCATTAAAAAGCCGTACAGTTACTTGATGACTTACCGCAGTTTTCCACGTTGGATTCAGCTGCATCAAATTAGCGAATCAAGCGATCAAGAAACGCCCGTTCGGATTTTTGCCAAGATTCCAATGGACGAAAACATTCCAATCGAAGGCGTAAAGAAGGGGCCGCGAAGTGTTGGGTTCAGGGCCGGGCGTCCCGCGACGCTGGTCTGGTTCGAAGCCTTGGACGGTGGCGACCCAAATGCCGAGGTAGACTTTCGCGACGAAATTGTCATGCAAGCCGTATCGTTTACCGACACCGAATTCTCCGATCAACCGGCGACGCGAATGAAGGTTCAGCATCGAGCCTTCGGGACATCGTTTTTTGAGGACGAACGTTTGATGTTGGTTAGCGAATACGACCGAGATCGCCGCTGGGTCAGGACGCGGCTGCACGACGCGAGCCAGCCCGAGGCGACGCCCAAGACGATGACCGATCGAAGTATTCGTGACAGCTACGGTGATCCGGGCCGAATGGTAACCAAAGCGGATGCCAGCGGGTATTCAGTTGCCAGACAAGATGGAGACTGGGTTTACCGAACCGGAGCCGGCGCGTCGCCCAAAGGTAATTTGCCTTTTATCGACCGTCAGAATATCAAAACTTTGGAGACACAGCGGCTATGGCGATGTGCCGAAGGTGAATACGAATCGATCAGTCGTGTCGTCAACAGCGGCGAGGGAAGCCCTTCGCTGATCACTGTGCTTCAATCCAAAACGACGCCACCCAATTATTACAAACGCGTGTTAGACGACGCGGCGGCGGCAGCGACGAAACTGACCGATTTTAAAGACCCCACGCCTCAGATTCGCGGCATTAAAAAACAACGCGTCACTTACAAACGAGCCGATGGCGTAGATCTTTCAGCGACCTTGTACTTGCCCGCCGACTATCAGGAAGGCACGCGATTGCCGCTTTTGGTTTGGGCGTATCCCAGAGAGTTCAACGATGCCAAAACGGCCGGGCAGATTTCAGGTAGCACGGATCGCTTCACGATGCTGCGTGGTATCACTCATTTGAGTTTGCTTACGCAAGGCTACGCGATCATGGACGCGGCGACGATGCCGATTGTTGGCGATCCAGAAACGATGAACGATACCTTTATCAAACAAATTGTCGACTCGGCGGCGGCGGCAATCGACAAGGCCGTTGAAATGGGCGTCGCAGATCGCGATCGAGTCGCGGTGGGTGGCCACAGTTACGGGGCGTTCATGACAGCCAACTTGATGGCCCATTGCGATTTGTTCAAAGCGGGGGTCGCGCGAAGCGGTGCCTATAATCGGACGCTTACGCCCTTTGGGTTTCAGTCCGAACGGCGACCGTATTGGCAAGCCAAAGAAATCTATCACAAGATTTCGCCGTTTCTAAACGCGGACCAAATCAATGAACCGTTGCTTTTGATTCATGGCGAAAACGACAACAATAGCGGCACGTTCCCGGTCCAGTCAAAGCGAATGTACCAAGCGATCAAAGGCAATGGCGGAACCGTTCGGTTGTGTATGTTGCCGTTTGAGTCGCACGGCTACCGAGCTCGCGAATCCGTTTTGCACACGCAGGCAGAAATGATTAATTGGCTGGATACGTACGTGAAAAATGCCAGCCCAAACGATCCTAAACCAACTCCTTAGGCGAAAGGCGAAAGGCGAAAGGCGATTGAGAAACTACCTGGCAAGATGCTCAAGATTCGCAATCGTTGCAAACATCGGCGGTAGAAATTCTACTGCCGATCGCCTTCAACTTGCTGCCAGACGGGTCGAATTTGATTCCGAAAACTTTGATGCCACCTTGATCTGATGCGGCAAAGGGCCGTTGGTTTTATTCTGCTTGCGCAGTTCGGGTTTCCGGTTTAGAGCTTATCCCACAACTCGTGAGCCGACGGCGCGATCCGGGGCATGTTGAGCTTGGGGATAAGCATTTAGTTTTTCGGTCTAATTATCGTTGCTGCGAAGTTCGACCAGGGCCAATTTTATTTGTTGCAGGCGTTCGGCAGCGACCTCGACGACGTTTTTGTATTTGCTTTCGCTGGCGAATTTAATCGTGAGTTCGCCGAGCATCGCCTGTGCCTTGATTAATTCCGATTCAGATTTAGCGGTCTTGGTTTCCATAATCTTGTCCAGCAAATCAATCGGTTCGGTTGGCCAAACGAGTTCTTTCGAAAGCTGTTGATAGCGATCCTGCGATTCGAAGTAGATATGTCGCTCATCTCCTTCAGGGTCGACCAACTTGATCAGTTCGGAAAAAAAATTGACTGCGTCTTGGTTGTCACCAGTCAGCTGTAGGGCGACCGCTTTGGCGAATTTTTGTTCGTTGTCCGAGTCGATCCGTGTGCTTTTCCCCTTCTCGGCTCGATAGACTAAGGTTTTCCGACGCGATTCAAAATAAGCTTGCTCCGCTTCATCCGCCAATTCGCTTTCGGATCGAATGATCGGTTCAAGGATCGAACGAGCCTCCGACCAGTCGACCACGCTGTCCGATTCAATCAATTGTTGTGCTCGGGACAAACGGTATTCCTCACTTGGCAAAACAATCGGCAACGTGACGGCGGCACCAATCGCGATCATCAGCAGTAGAGCCAACACCTGAAACCAAGCCGCTTGGTAGAACGACTCGCCCCTGTTCTTTTTCTTTCTTTTACCTTTTCCCAGAAGCTTCCTTGCTTCAGATTTATCTTGGCCGACGGTCAGTGGATTGAAGCCCAGGGTCATCTGCGAGACGGCGGCTTGTTTGGTTGCGTCTATCTTTTTGATTTCTTCGAAAGTGATGTTGATGGCTTTGGCCGAATGCGGACGGTTGCGAGGGTCTGGGTCGAGCATTTGCGTGACGATTTGATCGAGCCAAATCGGACAATTCATGACGTGGGTCGCGACTGACGGAACCGGCGCATTGATTTTGTTTTTGTGCATGCGGCTGATCGTATCGGGCCGATACGGTAGTTTGCCGCTGAGCATTTCGTACAGCATTACGCCCAAGGCGTAAAAGTCAGATTTCGCTGTCGCGCCTTCGGTAAATTGCTCGGGTGCCATATAGGCTGCCAGTTCCAAGTCACGCTTCAACGAAGCGTCCCAACGGCGGCGATTGGCTCGATTCAAACGAAAGTCGGTGAGCTTAATTTGATGGTCTGCGTTGACCATGGTCTTCTCTGGCGTCAGGTTCGAATGAACCAAATCGTGTTCGTGCAAGAATTGAAGGACCTCGCAAATTTGTCGTCCATATTCCACGACTTGGTCGGGAGCAAATTTGCCGCGACGAGTGAGAATGGTGGCCAGCGATTCGCCGTCAATCAATTCAGTTGCAAAGAAGATGTCCTCGCCTTCGAACCCCGCACCGTAGACCTGCACCAGGTGGGGGTGACGTAGTTTCTGAAGTTGAGCGACTTCGCGATCGATCTTGTCGACGGCGGAATCCCAATCAACGCCGTCGGGGAGTTTGACAAATTTCAGGGCGACATCGCGTCCTTGTTCAACTTGCCGCGCATGAAATACCCGCTGTCGGCGGTTGCTGCCGAGTCGTTGAAGTATCAGGAATGGGCCTACCCACTTGTTTTTCACAAAAAAGCAGTCTCTCGCGAATGAAGTCAAAGAAATAAGAAGAAATCAAACAAACAGAATCCTCGGAATGGTTCGATGGATTCTCAATGGTTCGATGGATTCTCCGAAACCAATTCTAACCCAAAACGCGACTCTACAGGCCCGATTTGCCCATTTTCTAGGCGACTCAATTTTTCAAATAAGGCAAACTCCTAAAATGAAAAACGGTAAACTCTGGTTTTAAAATAGCGAACAAAGTCTCAACAGCTTGGAATCGGAATGAATGTCTCGACGAAACATTTTGTGGTTTTGTTTAGTGCGATCGTGCTTTGGGGCGCGGACGCCGCAGTGATGCCCGGCGACATTGATGCACAAGTTGTCAAAGTGCCAGATCAAGTTAAGCCGGTCCTGATCAAAAACGCGAAGCCGCGAAATGTCGTTTTCATTTTGTCCGACGACCACCGCTACGATGCGATGAGCTTCATGGGGCATCCGTTCGCCGAAACGCCACACATGGATACAATGGCAAAAAAAGGCGTTCATATGCAAAACGCTTTTGTGACGACTTCGCTCTGTTCGCCCAGTCGCGCGTCAATCTTGACCGGGCTATATACGTTTCGGCATCGAGTCATCGACAACAATCGGCTGGTCCCCAAGGGAACCCAGTTTTTTTCACAGTACTTGCAAGCCGCCGGCTACAAAACGGGTTTCATCGGCAAGTGGCACATGGGTGGCCATCACGATGGGCCACGTCCGGGTTTCGATTACTGGGTTAGCTTCAAAGGGCAGGGGCATTATTTGCCGCCGGGGCCAAAGTACACGATCAATGACAATGGAAAACGCGTGCAGCAAGATGGCTACATCACGCCGCTGCTAACTCGTTATGCGATCGACTTTTTAGAACAGCAGGAGAACAGCGACGCTCCATTTTGTCTGTACCTTTCCCACAAAGCGGTCCACGCGAATTTTACGCCAGAAGCCAAGTACAAAGATAAATTTGTTGACAAGTCTTTCAAGCGTCCGGCCAGTGAAACGAAGCTCAGTGATAACGCTCTTAATCGTCCCCGATGGCTGTTGGACCAACGCAACAGTTGGCACGGTGTCGATTTTCCCTACCACAGCGATTTGAACATCGAGAAATACTACAAGCAATATTGCGAAGCTTTGTGTTCGGTCGACGATAGCGTGGGCGCGGTGATGAAGCAGTTGAAAAAGATGGGCATTCACGATGAAACGCTGGTCATTTACATGGGCGATAATGGTTTCATGTTTGGCGAGCATGGTTTGATTGACAAACGCGTTGCCTATGAGACTTCGATTCGAGTACCCATGCTGGTTCAATGTCCGGAACTTTTTGAAGGCGGTACCGTGGTTGATGAAATGGTCGCCAATATTGACATCGCGCCGACGATCATGGAGGCGATGGGGCTTGAAACGCCACCCCACATGGACGGGGAGAGTTTTATCCAGCTGGCACAGGGCAAAAAGGTGACTTGGCGAGAGTATTTCCTTTACGCCTATTACTGGGAAAAGAATTTCCCGCAGTCGCCAACGGTGTTTTCCCTGCGCAGCGATCGTTACAAATATACGACTTACTACGGGCTGTGGGATACGGACGAATTTTTTGATCTGCAGTCAGATCCAGGCGAGCAAAACAATTTGATCCGTTCGCAGGCGCATCGGAAGATTGTTAAAAAAATGGAAAACGAACTCTACGCCATGATGAATCGGCTGGGCGGAATGAATATTCCTATGAATGCTCCGCGAGGGCGATCCAACAACATTCGCTTGCGAAGTCGCGGCGGCGATTCGAGTGCTGATTTCCCCGCGGACATGGTTGTCGACGAAGCTGAAAACTCGGGCAGTCGGTAG
>CAZROJ010000005.1:0-27335 GCA_964601665.1 uncultured Pirellulaceae bacterium | reverse complement strand
CGGTAGGGTGACCGGTTAAGTGACATCTTGCCGAATTGTTAAAAATTTTTGTCGCCGTTGACGGCCAATGTCGCTCGATTCTCCGAATCGTAGGCGTGAAGTAGCAGCACATATTTGATTCTGAATTCAAATAGACGTTCTTTGAGTTAAAACGCTTCCAAGGTTCACGATCACAATTTGGAAATTTGATCGACATTGGGTTTTCGAACCGAACTCGCAAGCGGTTGCCAATCTTTTTACGAGCCTGCCAGATTACTTGATACACAGCGTTGCCGCGAACACGTTGATTTTTTTGCTCAGCAAATCGTTTCCGCCCCAGCCATCTTCGTAAAAATTAACCAGTCGAAAACCAGCCGCACACTGGCCACCGATAAAATCTTGTAATGAATGGCCGAATTCGACAGGGCGTTCGGGGCCGAGTAACCTTTCGCGTTCGTCGGCGGGCAAATCGAAATCCGAATAAGGAATCGGATGGCGAACGAACAGTTCGTCACGATCCATTTTGGCGGCGTCAAAAATATAATAGATCGGGTTGATGAAACCGATCATGAATCGACCGCCGGGGCGGAGCACGCGAAACGTTTCGTTCCAGATCGGTTGGAGCGTCGGAACGAAACAAGTGGCACAGGGGCTGACAATCAAATCAAAAGTTTGATCTGAGAAATGCGACAAATCACGCATGTCGCCCGCAACGGTATCGATTTTTAGATTCTCGCGGCGTGCAACTCCGCGATCGCGGTCCAACTGTTTTTCGCTCAAGTCAAAAACGGTTACGCTCGCGCCCGCCGCCGCCAAAATAGGTGCTTGCCGTGCTCCACCGCCGGCAAGACACAGCACTCGGGCGCCGCGAAGGTCGCCAAACCAATCGCTTGGCACATGTTTAGTCGGCGTCAGACGCAAATACCAATCGCCGTCTCGAGCCGCCGCGATTTCCGCTGCCGTTACCGCTCGATAAAAGCGATCGCCAGCCTCGGCCATTCGGTCCCAAGCTTGGCGATTAAATTCGATCGTTTTGTCGGCGTGATTCAATTTTCGTTGCGGTAAGCTAAATGTGTCAGTAGTAAATATTGGATTGATCAGTCGATGAATCGAGACGCCCACACGGCAATGCAGTCGGCAACCCAGTTTGCGTCTTGTTTTTGGTTGAGAAACAAATGGTCGGATCCAGGCAAAGTCAGCAAGGTACTGGGGCCTTGAGTCCACTGGAAAAGGTTTTCTGCATGAGCGTATTTGACGGTTTTGTCGGCTGGCGAATGAAAAATCAAATGCGGCAACGCGATGTTTCGAATCGACGATTCAAGATCGAAATTACGGAAGCTGTCGAGCATCTGGGTTGAAATGATATGATCGCGTCCGCCAATCGAAACCGGGCCTTGACCTAGATTTTCGATGTCGGCGTTTTGCGATGAGAGGAATTCGGCGAGGTGTTTGGTGCACGACGGCGAGGCGAGCGTTGCGAGGCACCGGACGGAATTAAGCTGCGCCAAGGTCGCCATCGCCGCCGCGCCGCCAAGCGAGTGGCCGATGATGATTTGGGGGGCGGCATGCGTTTCGGATAGCCATTTCACCGCTGCGGTCAGGTCCGATATATTTGACTCGAAATTGGAATCGGAAAACTTGCCGCCACTATTTCCAATCCCCGCGAAATCAAAACGCAGCACGGAAATATTTCGTTTGGCTAATTGTCGGCTAATTTTAACAATCGCTTTTAGGTCTTTGCTACAGGTAAAGCAGTGAGCAAAAACGGCGTAGGCGACCGGTTCGGTCTCGGGTGAATCGATAATTCCCGCTAGACGAATGCCGGATTCATTGTCGAAAGTTACTCTTTGGCTTGGCATCGAAGACTTTTTGGAAGAAAGGGTTTAATTGTTTTTTGCCGTTGTCAGTTGGCCGGGAATACAGTTGGCCGCGAGTGCCGGGATGGCGACGATCTTGGTTCTCGAAAACGCGACGGACGATTTGATTTCGAAGATGATCTTCAAGTCTTAATTTTCTCGAATGCCGTGCGCCATTCAAGACGTGTAGAGTCGCGATTCATTTTGTAGATCGCTAATGTTTGCCGACAGCTGGTCGCGAATGGCAACCATCAGCGGGTCCGTTGCCACACCGCGTTGTCGTTTGGGCGAAACTTCAATCGCTTCGCCAACGTCAATGATAACTTTCAGTTTGCCATGGATGCGGCATTTACCAAACAGGTCTTCTTCAAATTTTTCGACTGTTTCAAGAATTCGATCCACCGACGGTAGCTCGACCACGTAATTGTCAGGGTAGCAAGCGATTTGTTGGGCGAGGTAGGTGCGAGCCAGATGTCTCCAGCGACGGGCGCGTTCGTTTTCGTCCAGCGTGTCGCTGCGAGTCATTTCCGGAAAGATTTTCATTCGCAGTGCTTTGACTCGGGTTTGAATCCCTTTGGACGAATGCTCGCCCAGCCACTCCTCTTCTAATTCGTGCAGCAAGTGGTCGACCATTTTGTCTTGGCGTTGTCGCAGCGTCAAAGAATGGTCCGTTGGCAGGTCGTACTCAAGTTCCTTCAATGTAAGCAAAGCATTGCCAACACGAATAATTCGATCGACCAACGGAACGTTAGGCGTTGGCGTCCAGCTCAGCCGTTCTTCGATCGCGGTTAAAACAGGCTTGCAGGCGCGATCGAGGTCACCGTTAAATAAATATTTAATCGCGATTGGGTGTACCACGACTTTGCCACCGTCCACTTTTTCGCGTCGCTTGGCGGCCGTGCGAGCGATAAAGGCGGGGCCTTCCATGAACGCCATCAGGCGGTCGTTAATTCGGCTGGTCGTTCCCGAAGGAAAAATCAAAAGCGGACGTTCGCCTTTGACCAAAACGTCGATCGCGTAGTCGACGGCTTTTCGATCCAAGCCTTCGCGATTGACACTGAAGGCACCCATCACTCGAATCATCAGCGTCGTAAACCAATGTTGATTGAAAAGATGCCAGCTGGCCATGGTGTACATCGACATCGGCACTTCCCGGCACAAATGGTACATCGCGATCGGGTCTGCTGTTCGAGGGTGGTTCGGGGTAAGCATGATCCCATGTCCGGCGTTGATCGACGTTTTGAGCCGATCGACGTTGCGGCATTCGTGATCGACGACGCCATGGTGTTTGCGAAGCAGGCCTTTAAATTTTCCCAGTCGCGTTAGTATTCGTTGGGGCCAATGGGCGGTGTAGGGTGGCGTAAACTCGTACGGCTTTTCGATCAAGATTTCTTGCATATCACTAGGTTTGTAAGAAGGAGCGGTCGCCGACAAGTGGATTAGTTGGGCGAAGAGGCGTCAGAAGATTCAAGCGATATTTCGCCAGCTTCCCAACAATCTAAAAACGGAATGGCACTCGAGATAAGATTGTGCTGTTGGCGGAGCGATTCGGGCGTGTGCCAAGCCCACATTTCGATTTCGTCGGGCTCGATTCGTATTGTTTGGCCGGGCACGATTTTGACCTGCCAGAAGTTTAATTCGACACCGCGTGCCGTCAGGAATTTCCAGACGCGTTTGATAGGGACGACGTCCACGCCCAGTTCCTCTTTCATTTCCCGAACGATGGCCTGGTCTTGTTCTTCGTCGGGTTCGACACCTCCACCAGCGAATCCGATCGCACTAGGGGCTTTTACGTACCGAGAACGCTTGATGGTCAGAAAACGCGAGCCATCAAAAATCACGGCCACCACGGCGCCTTTTGGATAGTCACGTTTTACGTGGAAGCTGGACGAAGATTTTTTTGGCATGGAATGGCGATCAAAACGCGGCTTTCGAAATGGCATCTGCCGTGATGTCGCAATGAACGGGGCACACGAACTGTCGGGCGACACGGCTCCGCAAGTTTTATCAGATTCGGGCCCAGCAGGCACCGCCATCGACGCAAATTACCAGCCCAATTAGATTCGTGGCCGAAGTAGAATCGGCGAATCGTTTCAAATCAATTGCTGGCTAGCGATGGCAAGTCGTCGCCGGTAGCGACCCCGACTGTGATGTTGGGCTGGGCGAATTCTTTCAGCTTGATCGCCGGGCGCAGTTCGTCGGCAAAAAAAATACGGTTCAGCTTCAAGTCCACACCGCGTAGCGAATATTCGATTCGTTTTTCGTAGCGATTCCATTTCATTTCAACGATCGTCGCCAAACCGGGTTGGCGTTTTCCATAATCCGATTTTACCTCGACGCGTTGCCCCACGTGAAAACCCTCGGGCTCGACTTCCAGCCAGACAATCGGCTTGGCCCGAAAAGATTGCTCGCCATACCACAGACGTGCGAAACCGTTGTCGCGATCCGATTCGCTTTCACAGGGTTCGCGGCGGAACACTCGATAGCCGGGAACAATTCCAGCGGCCAGTTCAAGTTCGTCGGCGTGCACCCATTCGGACAATCGGTTGGTGCCCCATAAGAACACGCCGTGGCGAATCGGCATTTTCAAGTCCGGTTTTGTGTCGAATGACGCAATCAAATCCATCGAGTTTTCCCCAGATTCACGATCGGTAAAATCGATGTTCGTACGGAGTGGATCTTCAAATTCATTCATGATGGCATCCAGTTCACGGCGCATAAAAAAGCGGTCGTCAGAATTTAAACTGCGACCGCTTCAAGAATTGATCAACTTACCCGGCCGCAGCAGGTTCGGCTTTTGTTTGGCCGATGTTTAGTTCAAAACCGTCACGACGCTTGCGGCTTAACAAGGCGTTCGCCTGATCGTCGCTGCCGAAGTTTAAGTCATTTTGGTTCCAGTTTAAATCGCGGCCAAGCATCAAGGCAACGTTGCACAGGTGGCACGAGTTCATGGTGTTAACGTGAGTCGCCACATCCGAAATTGGCTCCGAGCGATCGTCCAAGCAATCAAAGAAGTTGCCCATGTGACTGGACGCCGTTTTGCCTTTGTGTAACTTTTTAAAGGTGGCGGCGAATTCTTCTTTCAACTTGGGATCAAGATTGCCAACGGCCTCCTTGTAATTGTTAAATCGTTTGCCATCTTTCCTGCCAGAGACCAAGTCCATGCCGAACATTTCTTTTATGATCGATCCTTGGAGCTTGCCACGGTTGACGAAAATTCGTCCCTTTTCGCCCTCGAACAAAATTCCGTTACCGAATTTGGTTTTTCCATTTTCGTAACGGTGATTAACCGAGATCGATTGGCCGCTGTCGAAATTCAAGTTCAGGTTAAATTCCGTCGCTGCGTTGTAGCCGTTTGGCAGAGCGATGTCGCCATCTAAAAATTGAGCCCAGTTGAAGTTGTCAGGCACGATGGGCGTCAATTTGCCACCGCCGGTTACCGTTTTAGGGCCGGTTTGATCCAAACCAAGTGCCCACTGGGCGATGTCGATATGGTGAGCACCCCAGTCCGTCATCTTGCCGCCGGAGTACTCGAGGAACCAGCGAAAAAACTGGCGACGTTCAAGCGAGTAATCAGTTTTTGCAGCTGGCCCGAGCCAGAGATCCCAGTCGAGTCCTTCGGGGACTTGGGTGGTCGGGAAGGGTCCGCCTTGGGGCGCCGCGTCAATTCCAACGTGAGCGCTAACGTTGTCGCCCAGCCGACCACTTTGGACGATCGCGACGGCATACATGAATAGCTTTTGCATTTCTGAACGCTGTTGCGTACCGACTTGGAAAACCTTGCCAGATTTTTTGACGGCGTCAGCGATAATCGCGCCTTCGGCAATCGTCAGGGTCAGAGGTTTTTCGCAGTAGACATCGCAACCGGCTTCCAGGGCGTCAATGGCGATGGGCACGTGCCAATGGTCGGGCGTGCCGATGGTGACCACATCAGGTTTTTCGTTTTCAAAAAGCTTGCGGTAGTCAGTGTACATCGACAGTTTGTTGTCGAACGTCTTATTGAATTCCTGGTTGTGAAATTGGTCGACATCACAAACCGAAGTCATCTGGCCAAATTTGGATGCTTGCATGGCAATCGTTCGGCCGCGATTGTATCGACCGCGACTACCGCCGATTCCGATACAAGCAATCGTCTTTTTCGAATTTAGATCCGCTGCCCGAGCCGGTTGGCTGCTGGTCCAGATGTAGGGTGCAAAAGTAGCCGCACCCACGAGTGAGGTTGTTTTGAGAAAGCCACGACGACTGGCTTTTTGATCGGATTTCAGTGCGTTGTTGTTGCCCACAAATATTTCTCCTGCGCTGGGAAGGTTCTTTTAAAACACGAATCATTCGTGCCCCTGAGTTTAGCACGGTTGGACTCGCGGAGATTTGAAAAATAGAGAGCTTGGCTGGATCTCCGCCTGACAAGCTGGCGTTCTAGTCCAGCAGGCCGTCGAGTGACTCTTTTCCGATGTTTGACAAGTCACTGTCCTGATCAATATCAAAGCCTAGGGATGGCTCGTTCGCAGAAGTGCTTGGCGTATCTTCGGCGTCAGCTTGGTCGGAACGATATTTTTCGGGAACCATAAACGGAACCGAGTTGCCGATGGAGCGTCCGAGGCCGAGCGGATCTTGCCCGAAACCCCACAAAACGACCAAGTAAGCGATCGGAATTGCCAAAGCCGCACCGGCCATGACCTTTAAAAATTCAACCGCCGAATTTCGCTCGGAAGCTCGACTGGGTGTTCTGGCAGAGCTGGAACTTTGGCGTTCAAACGAGATTTCGCGGACGGGCGTGCCTTGGTTGCTTGCGGCAGCCGAGGCACCGTTTTGTGACGAGCTTTGCGATGAACTTGAACGTCGGCCTTCATCGGGTCGGCTTTTGGAACTTGTCTCGCGGTCATTACTGGAACGAGATCTCGAGCGGCGACTCTTGCCGCGGCCGCGACGGCGTGCGCCTTTTGCCAATTGCGATGGGACGACAAACTTACCGGTTTCGTCTTTTATTTCGCCGGCTTGTTTGTCGATGTAAAGTGGTTGCTTGTCAGATTCCACTTGGCTGTCTTCACCGGAAACGATTTCGAGTTCGGGTACCGATTGATCAAGCAAAACGCTGATGGCGAAAGTTTCTTGGCAGTGAGGGCAACGAACGTTCGATTGAGCGTTGATGGTTGACGGCACGCGAACCAAGCCTTGGCAAGCAATACAGTTACCGACGATAATCGAGCTTGGGGGTTGTCCTTGGGGCATTGCATTACCTGCCGGTGTACTGGCGAACCAGCTAGTTAGGAGTTGCTCTTGGTGAGGGCGGCTGCCCAGACGAGCAAAAAGTATAAGCGATCTCGAGCTTCATGAAAAATGTTCGGCACAGTTTACTTGACCGGCAAAGTTTCGTCTTTGCCAGTTAAGCCTTGCGGACTCCGTTTTTAAAAATCGTAAACGCGGTCAAGCTTAGCCGCTAAGTGGCTCAAGAGTTCGTCATGGCTGAGCGGTTTGCCAACAATTCGTTCGCCAAGTTCGCTGCCGGCGAATCTTTTGCCGTGTTGGTGGACATTTTGGTTCAGCCAGCTTTTGAGCGTGCCAAATTCACCCACGGCAAACAGTTCGTCAAGATCGCCTAACGACTGCTGGGCGGCGGCGAAGAATTGGCTGGCGTATAAATTGCCAAGTGAATAAGTCGGGAAGTAACCAATCAGTCCGGCTGACCAATGCACGTCTTGGAGGACGCCTTGGGCATCGCTGGCTGGTGTGATGCCGAGGTACTTTTGGTACAAGTCGTTCCAAGAAGATGGCAGGTCGTCGACGGCCAGTGTTCCGGCGATCAAATCTCGTTCAAGTTCGAATCGAATCGCGATGTGCAAGTTGTACGTGGCTTCGTCGGCTTCGACACGAATGAGCGATGGCGAAACGCAATTGACGGCTCGGAAAAACGTCTCCTCGGACGTGTCGCTCAACGCTTCTGGGAAATAGTTTTTGGCTATTGGAAAATAGTGCTGCCAAAAACTACGACTGCGACCGACCAAGTTTTCCCACAGCCGCGACTGCGATTCGTGAATCCCCAAGCTGCAGTAGGTTCCACTGGGGAGTCCGTACTGTTCGGGGTCGAGTCCTTGTTCGTAAATGCCGTGGCCGGTTTCGTGTAGTGTGCCGAAAAAGGCACTGTTGAAAAACTGAGCATCGAAACGCGTCGTGATGCGGCAATCGTTTGGACCAAGTTCCGTGCAAAACGGATGAGCGGTCACGTCCAGTCTGCCGCGGCTGAAATCGAAACCAATCGCAGTGGAAACTTCTTTGGCGAATTTTTCCTGTTGGTCCACTGGAAAATGACGGTGCAGGCAAGCGGTGTCTGGCGGTGCAGGGTTGTCTTTGATCTTTGCGATCAGCGGCACGAGTTCTTGGCATAGGCTACCCAAAACTTGTTCAATTTCGCCAGTCGTCATGCCAGGTTCGTACTCGTCGGCCAACGCATCATAAGGGTGATCTTGAAAGCCAATCGCTTGCGCTTGTTCCTGTTTGAGGGTGACGATGTTTTTTAGTTGCGGCGCGAAGCTGGCAAAATCATTTTGTTCGCGAGCGGCCATCCACGCGGTTTGGCCTTCGGAGGCAGCGCGAGCGAGGGCTGAGGCCAGCGTTTCTGGGATTTTTGAATGCCGCTGGAAATCTCGCTTGAGATTTTTAATATTGGACGCCGCCAGCGAACGCTGCCCGTCAAGGTTCGCCCCGTCAAGGTTCGCGTCGTCAAGTTCGTTCAAGCGATCGCCAAGCGATTGGTCAGTTCGGCGGCGGTGGATCTGAGCAGCTAAGGCCGTGATTTGGTCGGCCCGGTATGCCGCCGCTTGGGCGGGCATCTTGGTATGTTGGTCCCATTCTAGTAAAGCGAGAGTTGACTGAAGCAAGGCAGTCTGACGAACATGATCACAGACCTGTTGGTAGGTTTCAGCAGGAGTCATAATAGGTTGCTCTTCAAATGGAATAACGCGGGTGGATGTTATTAAGGCGATCTTGGGCCTATTGCCGGGTAGTTTCTCAATCGCCTTTTGTCTAAGGCGATCGGCAGTTGAATTTTTACCGCTGATGTTTGCAACGATTGCGAATCTTGGGAATATTGCCCGGTAGTTTCTCAATCGCCTTTCGGCTAACGGCAAATTTCAAAGAATTACCGACCAAATTTTTATCTCTTTTAGCAATGAATCAGCAACACGCCAAGGTATCTCAAATCGCCGAAAAGTTGGCCAGCACGTTGACGCGGCAAGGCTTGAAAATCGTTTTCGCTGAAAGCTGCACTGCGGGGATGGCCTCGGCGATGCTCGCGACCGTGCCCGGAATTAGTTCCGTGCTTTGTGGTTCGAACGTGACCTATCGAGAACAAACAAAAACGGAATGGTTGAAAGTTGCGCCGGACCTGATTGCCAGTTACAGCGCTGAATCGAAACAGGTAACCGCCGCGATGGCTGAACGTGTGCTCGACATCACGCCCGAGTCTGACATTGCCGCGGCGATCACTGGTCATTTAGGTCCCGGTGTCGAATCTGAAATTGATGGGCAAGTGTTTATCGCGATCGCATGTCGGGATCGTAAAAACACTCAAGCGTGGCAAATCCGTTTGGAAGCAACGGGTCGTCGCGAAAGGCAGATCGAAGCGGCCGGTGTTTTGTTGCAGCGGGTCAACGTTTTTTTAAGCCGTTGCTAACTTAGGAAAAGCCAGCGTCAATACGAGATCTGCGAAGCGTTAAAATGTTCGCGGCCCAATAAATCCAACTGTTTACAAAACAACCGTTCTACAACGGCTGTTCTACTCAACAGCTGTTCTACTCAACGGTGAAAAAGTGGATCGTCGGCTTTCTTTGGTAGCCGTCCGCTTTGTCGACGGTGTAGCTGACCGCAAAGTAATCACCGGGAGCTAGGTCGACCGACTGTTGCCAGCCACCATCTTGGGCGATCGGTAGCTCGACGAACGTCCATGGAGCCTGGAAGTCGTTGCCGTTCCAAAACTGACCATCCGAGGCGCGGCGAAGCACGAAGCGTACGAGTTTCGCTTGTCCTGTCGAAAAAGCGGTGCCCTCGCATTTGACGGTTCCTGTCATGGCGGATTTTACAACCGGCGTAATGATTTTTGACGCGGGAAGTCCGGCTTCGATTCGAAACGAGCGGTAAAACGAATTGCTAAAACGCCCCATCGAGTCGTAGCTCCAAACCCAAGCAAACACCAAACCTTCTGGAAGATTTTCTTCGTCGGGCTCGAAGCCGAGCGACCATTTTGTGATAATCCCAAACTGGTTTTCCACATTGGCACCGACTTGTCGAAACCCGTCGACCCACTGGCTGCCATCCCAAAACTTTCCGGTCACCTGATCTTGCAGAGCCACGCGGACGGCGCTGACACCTTGGGGGGCGTCAGCGATTCCGTTGATTTGCAGGCCGCCTTGATGCATGACTCCGTTTTCGAACGGGTGGCTCACGCCGACTCGCGGGTTCCTGTCCGTTTTAAGAGACCGCAATTGAAGCTCGAGCGTGGATTTGCCAACGATCGACATTGAGTCGTAGATGTTTTCAAGCTGGTGTGGGTCGCTGGCAAGATCGTAATATTCTCGTTCGCCATTAGGATGTTCAACGTAGACGGAATCGTAGCGACGCATCGCATTGGTGGCCGCACAAACGGATTTGCCAAAGATAATTTTGGACTCCCAGTTTTCAATCAAAATCGACTCTCGCCAGTGGTGTGGGGCAACCGACTCCGGCGATTCCAGCAGCTGTCGAAACGAAACGCCGTCGATTTCATCTGGTACCGATCCGCCAGCAATATCGACAATGGTGGGGGCCAGATCGATGTGGCCGAGCAGATGGTTGGCGACGGCGGGTTGAATATCGGGACCGGCGACCAACAGCGGAACTTTGCTGCCGTGGTCGTAGTGGTAGCCTTTTCCGAAAACTCGATTTTCACCCAGCGAGTAGCCGTTGTCAGAAGTCACAATGATGTAGGTGTTTTCCAGACGCTCGATTTCTTCGAGCTTCTGGACGATGGCTCCCAATTGGTCGTCCAAGGAAAGCGTCGCTCGCAAACGATCGCGATAGTGGTTGCCGATATAGTTTTTCCAACCTGGTGAAATTTTCGTCAAGTTGGCAAATTCGCCACGTTTGTCCGACAGATCGGGTTCGTCGTAATTGAGCGGTCGCGGTGCAACAGCCAGCTTCCAGTAATTGCGATAACGTTCTTCGACCATGCTAGGACCGGCGGAATGCGAATGCGGGCCCAGCGGATTCAGGCACAGGAAAAACGGTTGTCCGTCGTCGCGATTGGCGTGTTCGTCCAAAGCCTTGATCGCGTCTTTGGTTTCGGCCATCGTGCGATATTCCCCAGGAGCGGCTCGGCTCCATTTGCCTTGAGGTTCTTCGTTGGTCAGCGTGTAAAATTCGTAGTAACGCGATCCCATGTAAGAATAAAAATCGTCCCAGCCTGGGGGGATGATCGGAATAAAATCTCCATGCATAAATTTGCCAACCATCATCGTGTGGTAGCCAGCGTCTTTCATCCAAGTCGAAAGGTCGTTGGAGAAAAAGCCTTGGTCGCGGTAGTTGCGAAGCCCGCCCGGCATCCCATTGGCAGCCACATGGTTGGGCTCGTTGACCAAAATTCCCGTATTGTGAGCGTACTGCCCGCGGTACAAACAGGCTCGAGATGGCCCGCACAGCGGAGTCGTTGCGTGGAGGTTGGTGAACTTGAGTGCCCGGTCAGACAGCTGTTTAAGGTTCGGGTACCGCTGAAGGTTGAACTCCGAAAATAACTCGGTGTCGGCGTCGTCCAAGTTAATTAAAACGATATTGGGTTTGGCAGTTTGACCGGCGACATTTTTAGCGGCAAAACCTGAGACCAAACAAAACAGCACGCACAGTAAGGCGATTGGTAAAGGGTGAATCCAGTTGGACGGTGATTTCATTTTATTCCCATTTGCGTTCGTCGACTCAAGTCAAATTAGTCGACCGATCAAGTCATCTTAATCGGATTCCTCGGGATCACGATCCCGATTTCGATGGCCCAACCTAGATTGGCTTGATTCATTGGATTCGCTGGAATCGAATCATTCAGTTGTGCCAACGAAACTTTCGGCAATCGAACGGCGGGGCCGCGTGAGCCAGGCTGATGGAGGATGGCAAAACTTGGCTAATGGTTGTGGCCAAGTTCGATAAGAAACGCCACCAGTACCCCCAGCAGCAACATGATCGACAATTGCACTCGGTCGTGTGAGTGAAAATGCACTTCAGGTAGCAGGTCACCTAATGAGATACACAAAAAGATCCCCGCCGAAAATGCCAAAGCGTATCCGAGTACGGTGTCCCGCATATCGATGTATTGGTCGACAGTTAATGCGAACAGAATCGCACCCAACGGACACATCAAACAAAAGATCACGTTGACCACCAGCTGTCGCGATTGGCTCCATCCTTTGGCCGACATCAGCGACGTGATCGAGAGAGCGTCCAGCGGTTTGTGCAGCAGGATCGCTAAGAAGACACCCAGCCCTCCGATCGAATATCCGACCGGTGATGTCGTTTGAACGGCAGCGGCCAAAGCGATTCCATCGATGATCGTGTGAACGGCCAAGCCAAAACACAGACCAATCCATGAGTAGTCCACTTCGCCATCGTGGCTGTCACAGTGCACGTGGTGATGGTCGTGCTCGTGGTCGCACAGTTCTTTGGGTGTGTGTGGATGTTCCGCATCGACGGCGAGATCGTGCTGGTGAAAATGAAACATGCGAATCATGAAAAACATGAAAAGCAGGCCGAACAAACAAACGATCAAACTCGTTTCAGGTTTCTCCAACAGGTGAATAGAATGCGGCAGCAGCGCCAGCAACGCCACGCCCAACATCACTCCGGAAACGAAGCTTAGCGTTAGCTGGATCCTGCGGTGAGTCAGCTTGACCAACGAAGTTAGCCCGCCACCAAATAGCGAAGCGAGTGCGATCAAGACGCAGTACAATGCTAACTGGTTGTAAATCAAGAACGTGAACCGATCCAAAAGAAGCGAACGAGCAAGACCAGCTCGATTTTAGCAGATTCCAAGGCCGCGTATCGTAGACAAATAAGGCCTGATTGCAAGCGTCGATGAAAGCTGATCAGGCTGCGATTTGATTTTCGATAAAGGATTGATTCGTTCGGGCTGGTTCGCAGCATCAACGCATTGAAATTGAGCCCAGGTTGCGTCATCATCTTGCCGCTGGACCACCGGCGCAGCTTTATGCTGGAAGCCCTGATCTTGTTAATCCCAATTTGATATGTCCCATCATGAATAACCAAGTCAAACGCGAGTTACGTTCGGCCCGCGAGATCCAAAAAATGCGAGCGGCTGGCCTGATCGTTTGGGAGGCCCACCAAGCGGGGGCGCGTGTTGTCAAGCCGGGCGTGACCACGGCGGAAATCAATCAGGTTTATATCGATACCTTCAAACGGCACGATGCCCAGCCGTTGTTTTTGAATTACGGCGAGCCCCCGTTTCCGGCTGAAACTTGTATCTCGGTCAACGAAGAAGTGGTCCATGGAATTCCTGGCCGGCGAATCGTCGAAGCGGGCGATATTGTTTCGGTTGACACAGGCTGCCGAATCAATGGCTGGTGTGGCGACGCGGCGCTGACTCATGCCGTGGGCGACATTGACGCCGCGGCGCAGCGACTGCTGCAGGTCACGAATGACGTTTTGAATTTGGCGATCAAGTTGATCGATCACGAAACCCAGTGGAGCGGTGTTTGTAAGCAGATGGAGGCGTTCGTGCACGAAGCCGGTTTCCATGTGATCGAGGGGTTGGTTGGGCACGGGATTGGCAAGGAACTGCATGAAGCTCCCAGTGTGCCAAACTTTTTCGATGCGCAGAACATGATCGAAAACGATTTTGATCTTCGGCCGGGTGTCGTGATTGCCATCGAACCGATGATTAACGAGGGCACCAAAGAAGTCGAATTGATGGAAGACGATTGGACAGTCGCCACGGCGGACGCTTCATTGAGTGCTCATTTCGAACACACCGTTGCGATCACGCGTGATGGCCCCGTTCGCCTGACCGGACCACCCAATGACGAAGAACTGGCGACAATGCCCGAGTGGCTGCACGATAAATCCAAATGGATTTTGTGGTAACCAGGGCGTTTGGTTCGCGACTGTCGATCTAATCGAAACCGGTGCTCGTTTGACGCTGAGGTAAAACAGCACACAGCACACGCGGATCGATCGCAATTTGTTACGCGGCGTACGAGCGTCCGACGCGTTGTTTTTCGTCGTAGAAGTACCTTGCCTGCGAAATCCAATCGTCGCGGTCAATCCGGTCTTTGAATGTCAACAAGTGTGAAAACTCTTCGATCGCTTCTGGCGTCCAATCCATGATTTGCTTGAACGTGTAAACGCCGTAGTCGTTCAGTCGAGCCTCAAGGACTTCGGCGATGCCTGAAATTCGTTTCAGGTCGTCGAACTGTTTTGGGGCTTGCGTGTAGACGATCCCGCGAGTCGCGTGACGGCGAACCGGACCGCCGTACTCGTGGTCGTAGGTTTCTTCCTGCTTCTTGCGAATTTCCATCGCCTCGGTAAACGAAATCACCTTCGCATTCGGCTCGGCAATGGTTCGGTAATTCGCCAGTCGAGCCAAAACGGCGGCGCGCTCTTTTCGCAATGATCGAATCGTTTCTTCGCTGGCCCTGAGTTTAGCTTGGAGCCCTCGAACCTGAGAATCCTGTCGGCTGACGGCAGTGATTTGGCCGTCACGCTGAGTTCGGATTTGATCGAGTTTGGCTTCTAGCGATTCGTTGTTTGCTGTGACTTCGTCGTAGGCGGTACGAAGTTTTTCTAGATGACTGGCCAGTTCGTCTCGATCGGTTTCGCTGGATTTTACCAACGTTTCCAGTTCCGAAATGCGACTGCTGGTGATTTGAAGTTCGGATATTTCATCGGCAAGCCGAGCGACTTCGATTTGGGTTTGGGTCAATTCGCCGTTGGCCGCATCCAAACTCGATTGAGCGGATGCTAGTTGATCGGCAAATTGGTCTCGCTGGGCAATGACACTCTTAATCTGCTGCGAATAGCCGTCGCGTTCGCTCTGCAAGCTTTCGACCAGTTCGGCCTGTTCGCTGCAAACGTCGGAAAGTTCTTCACATTGTTTGGCCAGCGTTTCCGATTCGGCACAAACGGCATCGTATTGCTCTTTCAGCTGATCGCCTTCGACGACCAAGCTGTCAATTTGTTGTTGGTGGTTTGCCAAAACTGTATTGGTTTCGGTTTCGGCATTTTTAAGCTGGTCGGCAAATTGGTCTCGTTGGGCGGTCAGTTGAGCGATCACGGCAGACTTTTCGAGCAGCGAATCGACTTGTGCTGACGTGGATTGAAGATCGGACTCCAGTCCGGCGCTGCGGTTGAGTTCAAGTTTTAAGTCTTCCATCGACTGGTCGTACTTGGCACGAAGTCGATGAATCGTTGACTCTTGGTTATCGATTCGTTTTTGCAGTCCAGCGACCACCGTTTGCGTCGCCATCTCTGCTTCAATCGCTTGATCGCGTTGAGCGACAACTGAGTGAAGGCGTTGGGTGTTGGACTCCATCGCTTCGTTGAGCGAATCCAGTTGTGGGCCAAGCGATTCAAGTTCAATGACCTGTTCCTGCAATAGCGTATTTTCAGCCTTGAGCGTTTCGTTCTCCGTGAACAGCGCTGCCAACGATTCTTCCGTTTCGATCTTGGCAGATTCGATGGTCGCGGCATTGGATAACGCCGCTTTCAGTTGCTCGCTGCTGTCTTGCAACAACGATTCCAGCGAAACGTATTCCTGTTCGAGGCCTTGCGCGTTGCTGGTGGCGCTGACCAGTAGAGTTTGTTGGCTTTGGAGTTCGGCTTGGAGTTCGGCGACTTGAGCTTCGGCTTTGTGCAGTCGCTGAGAGACGCGATCTTTTTCGCCGGTGCTGGCGGCAAGATCTGATTTGAGCTGGTTCAGTTCGACTTCGGTTTTTGCGTTTTGCTTCCGCCACGTCTCGTCAATGATGGCTTGCTTTTCGGTGAAGTTCTGATGCATCATGTGCTTCGAATCTTCAAGCTTGATCCGAATTTGCTTCTCGGATTTTAGCTCAGCCTGTAGTTCGGTCAGCCGCTCAGTTTTGGAGCGCAGTGCTTCTTCGAGTTCGCCGTGTTCGTGGTCGGTTTGCTGGCGCGAGGCGGTCCAGTCGTTGCACAATTGTTGCAGCGTCTTGAGTTGGCCGGTCTGTCTGGTAAAACGGGTTTCGAGCTTTTCGTGAGAACCGTGAGCGATCTTTAATGACGTACGCAAATCATCGTTTTCGCGGGTGAGTGTGCGTTTGCGTTTTTCATCCGCCGATCGGTCTTTGAAAAACAGGAGATAGCCAGCGTAAAAGCCTAAGGCTAATCCCGAAAAGACCAGAAAGAATCCGCTTATGTAATCCATGACCGCTCCGCCGCATTTCAGCAAACGTTACAAAACCAATTTAGCGGCGCGGTGGTCCCACGCCACGGTGCCGAAAACACGGCAATTGCTATGTTTCGGATCGGACGGTCGCAACCGCTTTCTTCATGAAATTCGTTGCAACCGTCAGACTTTCGCAATACTTATTGCGGGTGATAGCAACGCCGTGCTGTCATTGCCGGGGATCGCGGTCCATGAAAACGGCGTGTTGAGGCAGCAGCTGGCAACGCCGATCAGTGGTACGATTGTCCAATGCAAGCTGGTTTTGAAAAAGAAGTAGCCAGAATTTGGGTTCGTTGGTCGTGCGGTTTTTTTGCAGATATTGTTGGAATTGGCCTGATCGGTGTGTGGATCGGCTGTCATGACGTGTTAAGAGCTTGTCTCACAACGAGTGCTTTGTGACTTCTAAAAATTCGGGTTGGCCAAGCGATAAGCGATTTGACAGGCTAGAAAATGGAAGCCGTTCGCGGGGTTTGATTAGAAGAGCCCAACGTCGCAAGAGCCCAACGTCGCTCAACTTTCCAAGTTGTTAGCGTGAACCACGGAAGCGATTTACTTCAAAGAACGTCTGTGAGGATGGAATGCGTGCTGCCACTTGACGCTCGCGATTCGGTGAATCGAGCGACAATTGCCATCAACGACCACGCAAAACAACTCGGGTTTCGTCGGGCGTCATGACGAAGCCGTCAATGTCGTTTTGATTTACATCCAAACAGTACTCGATAAATGCCAAGTATTGGTTGTCTTTTTCGATTGGCCAGAATGGGTCATGTTGGAATCGAAGGCGGAATCTTTTGCCGCTTTGGAGTTTAAGCAGGCTTGGCTGATCAACGTTTAGCACGTCAAAAAAGAAGTCGCGATCGTCGGCGTCCGGACCCGAGTAGCTGCAGTGCAGGCTGCCGGAGACCAGACCGTTGGGGTTCGATTCCAGGTCGTTGGAGACGATTTCAAAAACAGCCGTTCGCAATGAAATTTGTGTGATCGTGGCCAATCCGACGGCGACCAAGCCAACAAACGTAAGTAACCATGCCAAGCGAAAACGGACCATGGGGTTACTGAGAATCCGCCGTTGGGGACGCGATCTGTCGAATGAGGACAACAGTCGCAACATTGGCCCGCAAACGCGTCAAAAAATCTTTGTCTGGAAGTTCGCGGTCGAGCAAATCGATAAACACGGCTCGGTAATTGCTGCTGGTAAGCGAGTCGTCGATCTGCTGGGCTAGGTGCTTGAGGCGATTGGGGAAAATCACGACGGGTACCGTTGGTCGATCGGACGTGTCGCCGTTTTTGCTGCCAACCTTAAGCTCTCGGAGCCGTTTTTCGAAGTCTGCGATAGCTTGTTGGCGAGTCGTTTCGGGCTTCCAGTTAAAATGACGGTCTTCGAATTGAGTAAATCGAGTCAGAAATTTCATTTCTGGCGTTGCGGACAAAACTGATATGGTTGCGTCAGTTTCCGACGGTTGTAGATCACCGCTGACTGAATCAAGTTCGATGTTGAGGGCCGACAAGTTTTCGCCGAATGCGGTTGCTTGATCGGGAAAGCGTTTTGAAAGTTGTTGTTCGATAAACGCGGCCTGTTTGGCGAGCACTTTAGGGCCAAGCCAGGTTCGGCTGACCATGGTCGGGTGTGAGTGCTCGCCTTCGGGGCCGTGCGAATGCACGATCTGGATGTCTTCAACGGAAATGAAATCCGAAAGCGAAAGTCCTCTGGTGGCCGCTTCAATCAATCGTTCAGAAGGCAGCGATGACGTCTGTAACCATTTGGCATAGGGTGCCGCCGAGCCATTGCTGATGATCAAATCAGCGACTTGCATTTTGGCCAAAGTCGCTCGGTCGGGCCGCCAGCGGTCTGGAAATTCGGAATTGGCGGCCGGGCATTCGACGACGGCGAAGTCGCCGACGATTTGGGAAGTCACCCAAGCCAGCGGATAGCCGACCGCAAAGATCTTTGGCTTGCCATCGGATTGGCCGAGCGTTTTTTCGTTTGGCCCGCCCTGCCCTTCGGGTGCCGAATCGCATCCGACGCATACGGCCAAAGCCAGATAGATCGCGAATCGGCAAGCAGTGGCCAAAACAATCGACATTCGGAAATCATTCGCGAATCGTTGTCGGGGAACCGGCGGCTTGAGATTGCGGTCTATTTTACGGGATTTCATTTGGACGCCTGCAAATTTTGCCGTCGGCAAAGTTGAAATGTCGCTGGTGGAGCGGCGTGCGTTCCTTCTAGCAAACCTTGAATGAGCTTTAACGCAGGTTGGTGTTAACGCTTTCGGCTTTTTCGATGTAGATCGGATCGCGAGTACCTTCGAACGCTCGTTGGTAAGTCACGCTGAGTGCGGCCGCGTTAAACGGGTCGTCGGGTTCGAGCTTAAAAGCCTGTTCGCCGTGTTCGACGGATTTGGCGTGTTCTTCAGTTCGGTGGTAAAGGACCGAAAGAGCCAAGTGGCCGCGAACGAATTTTTCGTCAACCGCCAACGCCTCTTGATACTTGGCAATCGATTCGGCAAGCTTGCCGTCGTTTTTCAGTTGTTCGGCTTCTTTTTCAATTGCTAAAATTTCCGGACTGACGCTCATTGCTGGTTTGCTCGCTCGCTAATAAAACTTGAAATCTCGTGATCGCCTTGAGAGCTTATTCCACAACGAGTGATCCGACGGCGGTAGCCGGGAGCATTTTGAGTTAAGAAATAAGCGTTAAGTGACGACCGCCAAGATTATCGCGGTTTAACCGAGCTTGGCAACGGTCAATGTTGAGCTTTCGCTTATTATACGTCAACAAGGTTATGAGCGACGAAACGATTTACTGATTGATTTGACTGGGCACTAATTTATCCGGGTACTAATTTATCCGGGTAATGCTCTTCGCTTGGCTAGGTGGCAGTTTTCGAATGGCGTCACCGAATAGACCTGCGGGAAGATGATTTATTGTTTAGGCGAAAGGCGCTTGAGAAACGACCTGGCAATATGCCCAAGATTCGCAATCGTTGAAAACATCAGCGGTAGAAATTCAACTTTCGATCGCCTTATCCCACAACCAGTGAGCCGACGGCGCTAGTCGCAGGCATTTTTTAGTTTTGGGATAAGCACATAAAAGTCACGACGATCGTCGTACACAACCATCAAAATCAACGACTGGCTCAGCGACTAGATTAGGGAATTGAAAAGAATGGCAAAGCAAACTTTTTCCGTGAACGATGTGCGAGACCTTGCTCTGGAAGCAATCGAGTTGGCGGCTGATATTTTAAAGGGGTCGCGAGAACGAGAATCTTGGCAGCAGAAAAATCAATCCGCCATGATGGCTCGGATGATGAAAGACGAGCCCGGAAAAAAATTCACGATCGCGATGGCCGACCAAGTCCTGCGTATCAAACAACCGGCTCGAGCGGCCGAGCGTTTGGAGGATTTGATCGGCCAGTACGGGATGCCAAATTATTTCGGTTCAACGGACAAGGTGGCTTTCCAAATGGGGGCAACGCTGGCCGATTGGATGCCGACGCTTGTCATGCCGCAAGTTAAAAACCAAGTCCGACGTAACTCGCGTCACGTGATTGTTTCCGCCGAAGACGCCGCGTTTGGTAAGTATTTAAACGATCGAAAGAGAGCGGGCGTGCGCGTCAACTTTAATCAGTTGGGCGAAGCGGTGCTTGGCGATGTCGAAGCGGACCGTCGGCTGAAGGACAACATCGATCGACTGGTCGAACCGGGCGTGGATTATATCTCGGTGAAGCTGTCTTCGATCGTGAGCCAAATTAGTTTGATCGGTTACCAGCAGACAATTGACAAAATTAAGCCAAGGTTGAGAGAAGTTTATCGAGCGGCGATTTCGGGCGGCGGTGCGAACGCCAAGTTTGTGAACTTGGATATGGAAGAATACCGCGACCTTGATTTGACGGTCAGCATATTCAAATCACTGCTGGATGAGACGGAGTTCCAGGGGCTGGAAGCGGGGATCGTGCTGCAAGCCTATTTGCCCGATTCATTCGAAGTGCTGCAGGAATTGATTGACTGGGCAATCGCTCGCAAAAATCGTGGCGGCGCGGGAATCAAAATTCGATTGGTTAAAGGGGCGAACTTGGCCATGGAACAGGTCGAGGCTTCGTTGGAGGATTGGGAGCAGGCACCGTACCACAGCAAGCTTGAGGTCGATGCCAATTTTAAACGGATGTTGGAATACGCTTGCCGGCCCGAACATGCTCAGGCGGTGCGGATCGGCGTGGGCAGTCACAACCTGTTCGATATCGCAATGGCGTTGAAGTTGCGCGAGCAACGAGGCTTGGAATCGCAAGTCGAATTCGAAATGCTCGAAGGCATGGCCAATGCTCAGTCAGAAGAGGTTCAGCAACGATCGGGCGGGATGTTGGTTTACGCGCCGGTGGTGTTGGATAAAGAATTCGAAGCGGCGATCGCTTACTTGGTTCGGAGGCTAGACGAAAACACGGCCCCAGGGAGCTTCCTTGGTGCGTTGTTTGCGTTGAAGAAAAATTCGGCTGAATGGGATCGACAGGTCAAAGGGTTTTTGGCCGCTTGCAGCTTGGCCGGTTCGCCAGAGTTGCCAACCGGAGCCAATCGCAAGCAAAATCGTTTGGCTGAAACGATCCAGCCGCGGAAGCCTGGAAAGGGATTTGAGAACGAACCGAATACTGATTTCTCTTTGCCCGAAAATCGACAATGGGTCGCTGCGATTTACGACCACTGGCAGGCGAAAAAAATCGACGACGTTCCCTTGCAGATTGCAGGCGAAACCAAGGTCACGGATCAATGGGTGGAAGGTCACGATCCGTCGCGACCGGGCGTGGTGCCGTATCGGTACTGCCTTGCCAGTGCCGATGACGTTGACCAGGCTTTGAAGACAGCCGTCAACGCTCAGCCCCGATGGAACGAACTCGGACGGGATCGGCGAGCGGAAATCCTGTTCGCCGTCGGTGCAAAGCTGGCTCAAACTCGTGGTGATGCGATAGGAACGATGCTGGTTGATGCAGGCAAGGCGGCTCAAGAGAGCGATGTTGAGATCAGCGAGGCCGTGGACTTTGCAAACTATTATGCGACCGCGTTTGATGGCGACGGTTGGGATGACGGTTCGAAAGCCAGCCCGATCGGCGTGGTGGTTGTCACGCCGCCATGGAATTTCCCGTACGCGATTCCAGCGGGCGGGATTTTGGCGGCTTTGATGGCGGGCAATACGGTGATTTTGAAGCCAGCCCCTGAGACCGTTCTGACGGCTTGGCAAATGGTTCAGCAGCTTTGGGCGGCGGGCGTTCCAAAAGATGTATTGCAATTTGTCGCTACCGATGACCAAGCCGTTGGAACCAAACTGGTTTCGGACGAACGCGTGGCGGCTGTGATTTTGACGGGCAGTATTCACACCGCGCGACTGTTTCAGTCTTGGCGACCGGAGCTAAAACTTTATGCCGAAACCAGCGGTAAAAACGCCCTGATTGTTACGGCGGCGGCTGACATCGATTTGGCGGTGAAGGATATGGTCCAAGGTGCGTTCGGGCACGCGGGGCAAAAATGTTCGGCCACTTCGTTGGCTTTGGTGGAGCGTTCGGTTTACGAAAACGAGCAATTTCGTCGTCAGCTAAAAGACGCCGCGGCCAGTTTAATCGTGGCGGGGGCTTGGGATCCGTCGGCGAAGGTGACTCCGATCATTTGCCCGCCCAGCGAAGATTTGGAACGCGGTTTGAATCGGTTGGACGACGGCGAGTCGTGGTTACTGGAGCCGAAGATGGTCGATCAGAATCCTTGTTTATGGAGCCCGGGCATTCGTATGGATGTTCAGCCGGGCAGTTGGTACCACCGAACGGAATGTTTTGGTCCGGTGCTGGGTTTGATTTGTGTCGATAGTTTGGAAGAAGCGATCGAACTGCAAAACAGTGGCGACTTTGGGCTGACCGGTGGCATCCATTCGCTCGACCCTGAAGAAACGGATCTTTGGCGGGAAAGAGTCGAAGTCGGCAACGCCTACATCAACCGCTCGACAACCGGCGCGATCGTGCGGCGGCAACCATTTGGCGGTTGGAAAGATTCGTGTGTTGGGCCGGGGGCGAAAGCAGGTGGGCCGAATTACGTTGCCGCGTTTTGCCAGTGGAGCGAAAGTGGCCTGCCGACTTTGAACGCTCGGCCCGCGGCTGAAGTGCGTTCGTTGCTAAGCCGTTTGAATGGCTTGGCTGGCGGGAAGTTCAAAGATCGATTGACCGCCGCTGCGGGAAGTTTTGCTTATTGGTATCAACGCGAATTTGGTATCGAGCATGATCCGTCGCAGTTGCACGGGCAGAGCAACCACTTTCGTTATCGAGGGCGAGCGTTTCATCGGGTTCGAATCAAGGCGGGCGTTGCGGTGGATGCGTTGTTGGAAAAGCTTTCGTTGATCGCATTGGCTTGTCAAACGCTGCAGGTGCCGTTCCAGTTGAGCGTTGCCGATGGTGGGCCTTGGGCGGATTTTTGCAAGGCGACTCGCGTGCAGTTGACCGAGCAAAGTGAAGACCAGTGGCTGGCGGAGATTAAGCTGGGTGGCGGTGGAAGCCTGCGAGTTTTTGAATCGCCTAATGACGACGATCGCCGCGCGGCCAACCTAGCGAATTTGCCGATCGTGGCTTCTGCGGCACTAGCAAACGGGCGGGTTGAATTATTAAATTACTTGCGAGAGCAGTCGATTTCGGAAACTGTACATCGTTACGGCAATATTTTTGAATGAAAATTGCCCTGCTGTGGACCGTGGCAAGGCTAACAAACGAACGAAAGCTTTACTAGAATGGCGGACGTGATTTGCGTTACTCGCGCGTAGTGGTTACTCACGCGTAGTGGTTATTCGCGCGTAACGGCTTCTGCCCAATTTATTTTGTATGATCAAGATTCGTTCAGTGTTCGACCAGCCCGCCATGACCGTATACCCGGCAATCGGATATCCGGTTGACGGCAATACGTGGCGGGTCAGCGTTTCTGGATTTGCGTGGCACGCGCCGGACGAATTCAATCGTCGCCAAAAGATGATGATCGGCATGTTGCGAAACGTCATGGGCGTGACGAATGAGGAATTGCAAACGCCCACTTTTGAAAAACGAATCAATCAGTTCATGGCAGCGGCCTGTGTGAAACTGCCGCTTGAGATTCGAATTGGCCAGACGAAGTTTCCGGTGCAGAAAAAGACTAGCAAAAATGGAAGCTTTGAAGAGGTTTTTCATATTCCGGCCAAAGCGCTTTTAGCGGCAAGGGACAAACAGTCCAACGAAAAAGTGCCTGTCGCCAATTTTGAATTGGCGTCGCCGGAATTTGATCTACCACTGGCGGTAGCGAAAATCTTTTTGTTTCCGGCGACCGGTGTCAGTGTGGTTTCGGATATCGACGATACGATCAAAGATTCGCAAGTCGGCGATCGCAAAGAGTTATTGGCGAACACGTTCCTGCGCGAGTTTCGGTCGATCGAGGGGATGGCCGATTTGTACCAGACTTGGGCGGCTCAGGGGGCTTCGTTTCATTATGTGTCGTCGAGTCCTTGGCAGTTGTACGACGCGTTGCGCCAGTTTGGCCAGGACGCTGGTTTTCCGAGTGGCACGATGCACTTGCGAAGTTTTCGGTTGCGAGATCATTTGCTGCGAAAAATTGTTCTGCGACGCAATGGCAAAGTGTTGGCAATTCGAAAGCTCTTGCAAGCGTTGCCGCAACGGAAATTTATTTTGATTGGGGATTCTGGCGAAAAGGATCCCAAGATCTACCGCAAGATCTGTCGTCAGTTTCCGCAGCAGGTCCGAGCGGTCTTTATTCGTGATTTGGACCATAAGCCTTTTGAAGAAGATCGCGCGACAAAGATCGCTCGGGCGATCCCCGATGGGATTTGCGCCGGCTTCGATACGGCGACGGCACTGAGCGAACTGGCAGCGCCGTTGTTCGCAAACGAAGATTCGCTTTCGCAATAGTGCCCTGCGGCGGTTGGTTTCGGAAGGTGATCCGGGGCGGGCAAGCCGTCGGGGGTTCGGTCGGAATGTATCAACAGGGCAGGGCGGTGGTCTTGACGAGCCCGTTTAGTGAACCTGCAAACGGTGATATCCGATAAAACTGGCCCAATTGGTCATTGATGGCGGCAAGAATTGCATTTGTTTCCGACCGCAAATACGATAGGCGGCTAAGCTTTCGCTCGGGTTAAACTCAGCGTAAAAGCGGCATCCTCGGCAGAGCCCGCCGGGGAAGCACGAAGTCAGCACATTGTCTTTACCAAAAAACACCATGCGAATCACCTCAGCCATTATTTTTTCGGTCGCGTTTTCGACGTTGATGATGTTGTCGAGCGTTTCCGAAGCTCAGACGACTGCGAACCCGAACAAGTTCAAACAAGCCGATAAGTTTCGACAGCTCGAAGCGATTTTGCCAACACCTAATGCGGCTCGAGTCGCCTCGGGAGCGCCGGGCAAAAACTACTGGCAGCAGAAAGTCGACTACGAAATCGACATTCGTCTGAACGATGAAAAACAGCAGTTGCACGGCAAAGAAAAGATTACCTACACAAATAACAGCCCCGACACGCTGAAGTACCTTTGGTTGCAGTTAGACGCGAACCTGTTTCATCCGGAATCCGATGCGAATATAGCCAATTCGGACCGAGTTGGAACTTCGATGAGCGTCGGGCAGGTGCAATCGATTTTGGCAAAGAAAGCCTTCGACGGCAGTTTCAAGATTACTCGAGTTGAAGATTCAAAGACTGGCAAAGACTTGAAGCACACCATCGTAAAAACGATGATGCGCGTCGATTTACCGATGGAATTGGATCCAGGGCAGACTTTCAAATTTGAACTCGACTGGAACTACATGCTGAACGATCAGCGGATGTTCGGCGGTCGCAGTGGTTATGAATTCTTCAAAGAGGATGGCAACTACATCTACGAAATGGCTCAATGGTTCCCTCGGCTGTGTGCCTACACCGATGCGACCGGGTGGCAGCACAAACAGTTTTTGGGGCGTGGCGAGTTCACTTTGGAAATGGGAGATTACGTCGTCCAGATCACGGTTCCCGACGATCACGTTGTCGCGTCGACGGGCGTGTTGTTGAACCCCGATCAGGTTTTGACCAAAAAACAACGCGATCGACTTAAAAAGGCCGAAACGACAGAGAAGCCGATCTTCATCGTCACCCCCGAAGAAGCCAAAGAAAACGAGTCGAGCAAGCCGACTGGCACGAAGACTTGGATTTTCAAAGCCGATCAGGTTCGAGATTTTGCTTGGGCGTCTTCGCGAAAATATATCTGGGACGCAATGCAGCACAACGTGGGCGATTTCCCCGTGATGGCAATGTCGTTTTACCCAAATGAAGCTGAGCCGTTGTGGAGTATGTACTCGACGCATGCGATCATTCACACGTTGGAAGTTTACTCGCGATACACCTTTGATTACCCCTACCCCGTCGCCATCAGCGTGAACGGTCCGGTCGGTGGTATGGAGTATCCGATGATCTGTTTCAACGGCCCGCGTCCAGACAGTGACGGCACTTATTCGGCCTCAACCAAGTACGGTTTGATCTCGGTTATTATCCACGAGGTCGGCCATAACTACTTTCCGATGATCGTGAACTCTGACGAGCGTCAGTGGACTTGGATGGACGAAGGTTTGAACACGTTCCTGCAGTTTTTAGCTGAGCAGGAATGGGAAGAAAACTATCCGTCCCGGCGCGGTGAGCCGCGGGACATCGTGGGTTACATGCGGAGCACCAACCAAGTTCCTATCATGACCAACAGCGAATCGATCTTGCAGTTCGGGCCCAATGCTTATGCCAAACCAGCAACGGCGTTGAATGTTCTGCGAGAGACGATCCTCGGTCGCGAGCTGTTCGATTTTGCGTTCAAGGAGTACGCGATTCGATGGAAGTTCAAGCGGCCGATGCCGGCTGATTTTTTCCGAACGATGGAAGATGCATCCGGGGTTGATTTGGATTGGTTCTGGCGTGGTTGGTTTTACTCGAACGATCATGTCGATCTGTCGATCAAAGACGTGAAACAGTTGAACGTTCGCACGCGTGATCCCAAGGTGATCGCCAAAGAAGCTCGGCAGGCACGCAAGTCGGCTCCGCAGTCAATGAGCGAAAAGCGTAACAAAGATCTCGAGCGACGTACGTACCGTTACCCAGAGCTTAAGGATTTCTATAACTCGTACGATCCGCTGGACGTTAGCCCGCGGCAACGCGAAGCCTTCGACCGTTACTTTAAGCGGTTGTCAGATGAAGAGAAAAAAATCGTCAAGGGTGCGTACAATTTTTACGCGGTCGACGTTGAAAATCTTGGCGGGTTGGTGATGCCAATTATTCTGAAGGCTGAATTCGAAGACGGTTCGACTCAGGATTTCCGCTACCCGGCGGAGATTTGGCGAAAAAATAATCTGGAAGTCACGAAGCTGCTGATGACCAAGAAACCAGTGAAGTCATTGACGCTCGATCCGTATTTGGAAACGGCTGATGTGGAGCTGGAAAATAACTTTTTCCCTCGCCGGATTCTGAAGTCTCGTTTTGACGTGTTCCGTTCTGGTTTCCGCGGCGGCAACATGATGCGAGTCGATCAAGATCGTCAGGAACGCGAGGACCGTCGCAAGCGAGCTGAAAAGCAACGCAAAGAGGCGGCAAAGAAGAAAAAAGAAGCCGCCAAGGCCAAGGAAAAAGCCGAAGAAGCAAAAGCGGCGGAAGCTGGGGAGATCGATAAAGACCCTGAGTCGGCAAAAAAGCCGATGAAAAAAGGAAAACCAGATGCGAAGGCTAAGTCGGCTAAGCAGGCAGGTAAGGTCGGAGGGAATCGGGGAGGCAAGAAAGCCAAGTCGAAATCGAAATCGAAAGCACTCGGCGATGGCAAGATTTTGAAAGATGAAATCAAAGGGTCGGACACGTAGGATCGAGCGGCCCGCGCCAGACGAATCAGCGATTTGTTCTGGCGTTGGGGGTCCTGACGGCTGAGGGTTTGTCGGTGTTTTGATTTTGGATTTCGAGCCGAGTGTCGGTTGCCGCGGGCTGTACTTGAGACGACTTTGCCGATTCCATGCCCGAGGCTAACGCTGTGAATCTCAATTCCGTGCGGTTCTTCGTGCCAGCACCTTTACCAAGCAAC
>CAZROJ010000004.1:27755-47160 GCA_964601665.1 uncultured Pirellulaceae bacterium | reverse complement strand
ATACAATCAACAAAGCGAAACCGGACGGCTTGCGCCCTACCGCTACCACTACAAAAAAAACACCCCCCCAGCTCTATTGAAACCATGAACGCCGATCCAATCGCCTATTTCATCACATGGACTTGTTGGGGGGGGCGGCACCGAAGGCGCGATCTAAAACCTGACGCAGTACCGCTTGGACCGTCGTTGGATCTGAGCCGAGATCAATGGTGACGCCGTTAGGCAGTTGCAGTTGCGTGGCCACGGGTATCGCTGGAGGTGCAGGCGGTGCGATCTCCAATTCCGAAAAACCCGAAGCATGGGGTCGCTGGCGTTTTGGCCGGCGTCGCGGTGCAACCAGCACTCGCGGAGACAAGCGACGTTTCCAATGATAAAAGGACGCTTCAGAGATACCTTCGTCCAAACAAAACTCGGACAGCACTGGCCCGAGGCAAGCGACGGCTCACTAAATGCTTATCCCAAAACTCAAAAATGCCCGCGACTAGCGCCGTCGGCTCACTAGTTGCGGGATAAGCACTAAATCAACAAGCCCAACATGCCGAATACCCAACATGCCGAATGCGACGGCTCGTGAGTCGCGAATGCAATTCTACGACTTCGCTGCGCGGCCGGCTCGTTTGCGGTCGGATTCTTTTAACAACATCTTACGAAGACGGATGTTGCTGGGCGTGATTTCTACCCATTCGTCGTCTTCCACGTATTCCAATGCCGACTCCAGCGAAAACAATCGGGCTGGCTTCAGTTGCAAGTTCTCGTCGCTGCCTGAGGCTCGCATGTTCGTTAGCTGCTTGGCCTTGGTCGGATTCACAGGCAAGTCGTTGGGCCGAACGTGCTCGGCGACAATCATGCCCTCGTAAACCGCGTCGCCAGGCGAGACGAACATCTCGCCGCGCTGCTGCAAGTTGGCCAAGCCAAAACCAACCGCCTTGCCGCTGACCATCGAAATCATCACGCCGTTAGGCCGAGCGGAAATGTCGCCTTCTAGCGGACGGAATTCCAAGAAACGGTGATTCATGATCACGGTGCCTTGGGTCGCGTTGAGCAATTTAGTTCGCATGCCGATCAACCCTCGCGATGGGACCACGAATTTCGCCAACGTAAAGTCGCCGCGCGTCGTCATCTCCAACAAATCGCCGCGGCGGTTGCCGACCATCTCCATGACTGGTCCAAATTTGTCCGTTGGGACTTCAATGACAAGCGTTTCGAATGGTTCGTGCTTTTTGCCGTCAATTTCTTTGATCACCACTTGTGGCTTGCCAACCGACAACTCAAACCCTTCGCGTCGCATCGTTTCGATCAACACCGCCAAGTGCAGAATCCCGCGACCAGCGACCGCGAAACTATCGCCGCTCTCGCCCGGGCGAACGCGTAAGGCTACGTTTCGATCGAGCTCTTTGGTCAGTCGTTCACGCAGCTGTCGGCTGGTGACGTATTTGCCTTCTTTGCCGACTAAAGGCGAACTGTTGATCGAGAAGATCATCTCCAACGTCGGTTCATCGACTGAGATTCTGGGCAAGGGATCGGTAATTTCCAGATCGCAAATCGTGTCGCCGATCTCGATGTCTTCGAGTCCCATGATCGCCGCGACTTCGCCGGCTTCGGCGGTGTCCACTTCGACGCGTCCCAATTTATCGAACGAGTTGACCGTCGAAATTTTGCATTGTCGAGCGACGCCATCGGCGCCGATCACGTTAACCGATTGACCTTTTTTGACCGTGCCTGACAAAATCCGGCCCACCGCGATTCGGCCGACGAACTCGGACCAGTCCATCGTGGTCACACCCATGCGAAACTTGCCTTCTTCGACAATTGGCGGTGGAACTTGTTTCAGCACCAAGTCCAACAAGGGCTCCATGTTGCCAGAAAAGTTATCCGGGTCCGTCGTAGCAAAGCCTTCTTTGGCCGAAGCGTAGATGTAATGGAAGTCATCCAAAAATTCTTCGCCGCCCATTTCCAAAATCAGTTCCATCGCTTCGTCGACGACTTCGGCAGTTCGAGCGTCAGGACGATCGACTTTGTTGACCACAACGATCGGTTTGAGTCCTGCTTCGAGTGCTTTGCCCAAAACAAAACGCGTCTGCGGCATGGGGCCTTCGGCGGCGTCGACCAACAGCAACGCGCCGTCGGCCATTTTCAAAACGCGTTCGACTTCGCCGCCAAAATCCGCGTGGCCCGGCGTGTCGATGATATTAATTTTGACGTCTTTGTAGGGCAGGGCAATGTTCTTGGCCAGAATCGTGATGCCGCGTTCTTTTTCGATATCGCCGGAATCGAGAATCCGTTCGCCTTGCAGCTGGGATTCGCGGAATTGACCGCTCTGACGCAGTAAGCAATCGACCAGCGTGGTTTTGCCGTGGTCGACGTGGGCGATGATGACGATATTTCGAATGTCGGGGCGCGTGATGACGGGGCGCGTATTCATAGCGGTTACATTAAACGGTGTGCCGCCGATAGTGAGTGCCTGACATGCGTGCCACGCCTGTGGTCCACAGCAAGAATGGCTCCGGTGAGCCGCGAGTTTGGGCGGTGATTCAAAGGGCAGGATGATACCGACGGAAGCACCAAAACGATAGGCGAATTCGCTCCAGAATCGCTGTCAGTTGGCTATTTGCTGCGAGCAAGACCGATTCTGGCTGGGCAGCTGGGTCAATTTTTCAAGTCACCGGCGGATATCTGCAAAACTGGCGACTGAGCGAGCCTCCGTTCGAACGAATTTGAACCAAGAATGCGTTCTCAGAAATGAGCCCACAAAACCAGGCCCCAAATCGAGGCCCTCAAACCAAAATTTTGCTTTTTTGGCTAATAAAAAACTCCGCCAAACGCCATCCTGGCAAACGAACTTGAAAATTTAGCGTTTATGCCAATACAAGGCGACCAAACGAAGAATAGGTCGCTCGAAGAGGTTCTGGGATAATCGCTTTGCTTGCTGAACCGTGCCGGCATCCGTGATCGAAGCGGCTGAAGCTGTTAAAATCCCACCGAACATCAAAACCATCGAAACATCTCGATTTGATCGAAAGCGATAAGATGAAGTTATTTGGAATTTGCCTGTTGGTGATTGGCTCGACTTTCATGAGCCTGTCGATGGAGCCTGGAACCAGCACGTCGCCTGATGATCGAGCCCAATTGTGGCAACAGGTCGAACAGGCCCGCTCGAAGGGACTTCCTAAATCCGCCGCTGAACTGCTGACCAAAATTTATGACTCGGCCGTCCAAGATAAAGCGTTTGCTGAAGCCACCAAGGCGCTCTGCATTCGCATTCGTGTAGAAGGCCAAATCAATCAACCCGAACTGCCGTACTCGATTCGCAAGCTCGAAGCCGAACTGCCAAAACTGCCCAGCGAACTGAAACCGATGGCTCAAGTCATCCAAGCTCATTGGTTTCTTCAATATTACTACCAAAACCGGTGGCAGTTTGGTGAACGCTCGCGTACGGGCCGATCCCCCAGCGACGATTTTGAAACGTGGGATTTGCCTCGACTGCTGAAAAAAATAGACACGCTGCTTCAAGCCGCATTGTCTGAATCAGAGAGCCTGAAAAAGATTCCGATCGATCGCTTTGACGATTTGCTGATTCGCGGTTCCTTGTCCGACACCTACCAGCCGACCGTCTACGACTTTATCGCTCATCAAGCCGCTAACTTTTACGCGTTGAATGAACAGACCGTTCGGGCTCAAGACGATTTTGAGATCGCGTCCGACAGCCCGATCTTTGCGGAGGTCAACGAATTCCTAGCTTGGAAACCCGAATCGACCGACGAAAAATCCGCTGAGCTACGAGCGATCGCAATCTACCAAGACTTGCTGCGCTTTCATGCCAGCGACGACGAACCGACGGCGCGACTGAATGCCGATTTGCAACGCATTCGTTTTGGCAAACAGATTGCTGTCGGCGACGAAGTTAATTCGCGTTACCGAGCGGCGTTGCAACGTTTCGCCGACAAACATGTCAAGCACGAACTGTCCGCGATGGCGTTGGCACTGAAAGCAATTTCGCATCAGAGCGATCAAGACCTGGTGAAGGCTCATGACACCGCAGCGATCGGCATGAAACGGTTCCCCGATAGTTTTGGTGGAAAACGATGCTTCAATATTTTTCACGCGATCGAAACGCCTCAACTTTCCTGCGTGTCGGAAACGATTTGGAATGGCGACGATACTGAAATCCAAGTCACCCATGCGAATCAAAAGCAAGTTTATTTCCGGATGATCCCTTTTGACTATCGCAACCGCCCATGGGGCAACCAAGGTAATCCGACTTACTTACTGAACCGCCCCGAAGGACGAAAACTTATCGATCGCCCTGCGGTTGCCACTTGGTCGGCGGAATTGCCGGCAACGCCTGATTTCAAACCACGAACGGATTCTTTACCTGCCAAACAAGGTTTGCAGCCCGGCAGCTACATGTTGATCGCCAGCCTGAATCAGGACTTCGACCAGAAAAACAACATGCTTTCGGGAACGCTGGTCTGGGTTAGCGATTTAAACGTGGTCACTCGAAGTGCCAATCAAAAAGCAGTCGGCCATGTCTACGATGCCCGCAGCGGCAATCCGATTGCCGGGGCGAAGGTTTCCGTTTACGGCTGGAAACAAGACGGAAGAAACAGCCGCGAAGTTCTCGAGGGCACCGCGATAACCGACCCGCGTGGCGGCTATACGGTGAACACAAGTATCCGTGGCCAACACATGGTTTACTTTCAGCACGACGACCAAACGCTGGGCATCCAAGACAACATTTATCGCCGCAACCGAACCAGCCGCACGTCGAAGCAAACTTATTTCTTTACCGACCGTTCCATTTACCGCCCGGGGCAAACGGTCCAATTCAAAGGCATCTGCGTTTCCTCCAACCCCGGCACCAACAATTATAAAACGATCGCTAATCGTGAAGTACGAGTCCGACTGCTGGATCCGAACCGACAACAGATTGAGGAACGGGTTTTTCGCACCAACGAACTTGGCTCCTTCGCCGGCTCCTTTACGGCACCGCGTGAACGAGGCACGGGCCGCATGCGGATGCAAGTCGTTGGCGGTCCCAATGGGACTGCTTGGTTCCGCGTCGAAGAATACAAACGGCCCAAATTTTTTGTCAAAGTCGAAAAACCAAAACAGCAATCGCGGCTGGAACAACCGGTCTCGGTTAACGTCAAAGCAACCAGCTACACCGGTGCTCCGATCGACGGATCGAAAGTCACTTGGCGAGTCGTTCGCAACGTCCGATATCCGCAGTGGTGGTACTGGCGTTGCTGGTACATGCCGCCCCAAAACAATTCGCAAGAGATCGCCGACGGCACGGGAACCACGTCGGTCGATGGGACCTTCGCAGTCAATTTCCAGGCCGAGCCCGATCGCAGCGTTGATCGCGAAAGCCAACCGGTTTTTGTTTACACCGTCTACGCCGACGTCACCGATACGGCGGGCGAAACACGTTCGTCGCAGCAAACAGTCAACATCGGCTACACGTCCTTGGCTGCTCGAATGACTGCCAAAGATTGGCTCACGACCCAAACCCCGGTCCAGTTCAAACTGAACACCGAAACGCTGGACGGGCAAGGGCAATCGGCCAGCGGCAAGTTGACCGTCTACCAGCTGCAAAACCCGGACAAGGTCCAACGCAAAAAGTTACTGCCTTTCTATCGCGGTCAAAACCAAGACATCTCGGACATCAAATCTTGGTCGCTCGGCGATGCGGTGGCGACCAAGGAGATCACAACCGATGACGATGGGACTGCCAGCGGATCGTTTCCGCTTCCGGCGGGTGCTTACAAAGCGGTTTTTGAAACAGCCGATGCTGCTGGCGAAAAAGTCATGACCGAGCACCCGTTTCAGGTGCTTGACGTGGAAGCAACAACAACACCGGTCCGCACGGCCAATCATTTTGCGGCCAAGTCGTGGTCCGTCGAACCGGGCGATCAGTTTTTGGCAGTTTGGGGCACGGGCTACGATGCGGGTCGAGCGTTTGTTGAGATTGAGCATCGCGGCCAGGTTGTTGAATCCTTCTGGACCGACGCCGATCGAACTCAGCAACCGATTCGCTTTGACGTCCAAGAAAAACATCGCGGCGGATTTCAGCTGCGAGTGACGTTTGTCAAAGAGAACCGTGCCTACCTCCAAAAGCGACGCGTCGAAGTGCCGTGGACCAACAAGGATCTCACCATTAAATGGGAGCATTTCGTTTCGAAATTGACACCCGGCGGAAAAGAGACCTGGACAGCGGTCGTTAGCGGACCCGACGCTCAAAAGAGAGCCACCGAAATGGTTGCCGGAATGTACGACGCTTCTTTGGATGCGTTTGCACCGCACAACTGGCCAAATCAAATTAAGAATCTTTTCTACCGTGACTTTTCGTCGACGTCGCTGATCTACCACAACCGAGCGGCCTATTTGCGAGGCTACCATCGCGGCCTTTCGACCCCCAGCCGCTCCTTCAACGCGACCTATCGCCGATTGGATCAAACGATCGTTAACAACTCGTCCGTTTGGTCAAATATTTGGCATGAGTCCGGCATCGGTTTCGGTGCCACTTATCGAGGCGTCGCGTTCGGACCTACCGGCCGAATGATGCGAGGAAGTCTCGGCGGCGGCGGTGGCATGATGATGGCCGAATCAGCAATGGCCGACAATGCCGCACCAGCACCGATGTCGATGGCCATGGGACGCGGTGGCGGCGGAATGACGGGCAAATCTGCGGGACAACGATTCCAAGCAACTGGCGACAGCGTGATACCTGGCAAACAAGACACCGGGCCCGGTGGATCGGGAAACGACAACAACGTCAACCTAGAACAAGTGACCGCTCGAAAGAACTTGCAAGAAACGGCTTTCTTTTATCCGCAGCTCACCACCGACGCCGATGGAATCGTGCGGATTGAATTCACGATCCCCGAAGCGTTGACCAAGTGGAAGTTCATGGGCTTTGCTCACGACAGCGATCTGCGCACCGCGATGTTGATCGACGAAATCACGACCAGCAAAGACTTAATGGTCCAGCCGAACCCACCTCGTTTTCTTCGCGAAGGTGATCAACTGGAGTTCTCGGTCAAAATCACCAACCGCGGCGACCAGGCTCAATCGGGCAAGGTCCGGCTCGCCTTGGCCGACGCCACAACTGAAGAAGATTTGAACGCCAAGTTTGGCAACGGCGATAACGAACAAACCTTTGAAGTTCCCGCCGGCCAATCCAAAAGCGTTTTTTGGAAGCTGAGCGTGCCCGATTACGTGGGCGTTATTAGCTGGAAAGCCGTCGGAGCAACTCAATCGCTGTCCGATGGCGAAGAAGGTTTGCTGCCGGTGCTGAGCAAACGGATTCTCGTGATCGAATCCTTACCACTGCCGATTCGCGGCAACCAAACAAAACAGTTTGACTTTGCGGCTCTGGAAAAAATCAACACCAGCGATTCATTGAACAGCCAATCGTTGACCGTTCAGATGACCTCCAATCCATCGTGGTACGCCGTCATGGCACTGCCTTACTTGATGGAGTATCCGGATCAGTGCAACGAACAAGTGTTCAATCGACTATACGCCAACGCGTTGGGTCGGCACATCGTCGGCAGCAATCCAAAAATCAAACGCGTTTTCGATCAATGGCGAGCCACACCAGCACTCGACAGCCCGCTGGAGAAAAACGAAGACTTGCGAAACATTTTGATCGCAGAAACGCCATGGTTGCAGGACGCCAAAAAAGAAAGTCAGGCTCGTCGCGACGTCGCGATCTTGTTCGACGAAAACCGTTTGGACAACGAATTAAAACGAGCGATGCGGCAACTGGCCGAAGCTCAATACTCTGATGGATCGTGGTCATGGTTCCCCGGCGGGCAGGCCAACGACTTTATTACCCTGTACATCACGACGGGTTTTGGTCGGCTGCGTCACTTGGGCGTCAAAGTCGACGAACAGCCGGCGATCAAATCGCTGAACCGCTTGGACGGCTGGATCAATTCGACCTACCAACGTATCAAGCGCAACAATCGCTTGGATCAAAACAACCTTTCATCAACGATTTGTTTGTACTTGTACGGTCGTAGTTTCTTTTTGAAAGATCAAGACATCTCGGACACGAACCGTCCGGCCGTCGACTATTTCTTGGGCCAAGCAAAAGAACATTGGTTGCAGGTTGGCAAAATGTCTCAGGCTCAACTGGCCATCGCCACTAAACGATTCGGTGATCAAACGACGCCGACCGAAATTTTGGCTTCGCTGACCGAACGTTCGCAGTCCAACGAAGAGATGGGACGATTTTGGCGGGAGACAAAGGAGACTTGGTGGTGGTACCGAGCCCCGATTGAAACGCAAGCGATGTTGATCGAGGCCTATTCCGAAGTCGCCGACGACAAGGTGGCGGTCGAGGATTGCAAAGTTTGGTTATTGAAACAAAAGCAGACGCAAAATTGGAAAACCACCAAAGCCACCGCGGACGCCGTATACGCGCTGCTGCTTCGCGGCACCGACAGCCTCGCGTCCAGCAAGCTGGTCGAAGTTTCCTTGGGCGGGATCAAGATCCAACCGAAAAATGTCGAAGCGGGCACGGGTTTCTATTCGCAGACATTCGCAGGCAGCGACGTCAAGTCGGCCATGCGAACCATCGAAGTCAAAAAAGTTGACGACGGTGTGGCTTGGGGCAGCGTTCACTGGAAGTACTTGGAAGACGTCAGCAAAATCGAACCTTACGAAGGCACGCCGCTGAAACTCAAGAAGTCGCTATTTTTGAAAAAGAACACCAAAGCCGGCCCCGCGATCACGCCGATCGATGGACCCGTCGAGGTCGGCGATGAAGTGGTCACTCGAGTAGAAATTCGCGTCGACCGGGACATGGAGTACGTGCACTTGAAAGATCAGCGCGGCAGCGGCACCGAACCGGTGAATGTGTTGTCTCGGTACAAGCGGCAGGACGGTTTGTGGTACTACGAATCGACTCGGGACACTGCCAGCCATTTCTTTATCGATTACTTGCCGCGTGGAACCTACGTGTTTGAGTATTCGGTGCGAGTTCAACATCGCGGGCAGTATCCATCGGGCATCGCCACGCTCCAGTGCATGTACGCCCCCGAGTTCAATAGTCACAGCAATAGTGTGACGATCGACGTTGAGTGATTCAGCTTAGGCGAAAGACGATTGAGAAAATACTGGGCAATATGCCCAAGATTCGCAATCGTTGCAAACACCAGCGGTAGAAACTCAACTGCCGATCGCCTTAGCGACCGGCCAGCAAGAATAGTCAAACGGCAAGAATAGTCAAACGGGTTGATTAAATTATATAGCCACCACGCTTGACTTTTTTTTGATTTGCCAGAATTTGACCAGAATAAGTATTGCTTACGGAAATTTTGCAACCATGATGAACCCTCCAACTCAACTGGGTCGGATATTCCCATTTTGCTTCTGCTTTCTTTGATCCTGGCATCTCAAATGATTTTCAAAAAGTTGTTTTCCTTCCGTTTCTGCCTTCCGATGGTGACGCTGACTGCGTCGATTTGCCTTACTAGCTTGGCCGTCAGTCAAACGCTAATCAATGTCGATTTCAACAACCGCAACGCGTCGACTTACACAGAAAATCAAGCCGAACAGGATTTTGGAGAGCTGCGTTTTTCGAACGGCCTAGATGAAGGCCGAGCTCAGATCGTCACTGGCGATCAAGCCTTTGGCGGTTCAGGATCTGCGATTCGAGTACGTTACCCGGCAGGTGGCGCAGGCCCCGGCGAAGGCGGTGCGCAGTGGATCGTGGAACTTGACGAAGGCTACGAAGAAGCTTACTTGAGTTACCGAGTTAAATTTGCGGCGGGGTTTGATTTTGTCCGTGGCGGAAAGCTTCCCGGTTTAGCAGGCGGTTCGGCGCCCAGCGGCAGTGCTCCTGCCGACGGTGTACGTGGCTGGAGCGGTCGTTTGATGTGGCGAACGGCTTTTACTGGAGTCACTGGACAACCCCAGCAGCCAACTTCCGGATTGATCTCTTACGCCAAACATGTTAACTCGGGTTTCGCGAGGGATGGACGCCAAGAAGACCAAGTTTTTGTCGTTGAACCCAACGGGCAGAACAGCGTTCTTCAGTCCGATCGCTGGTACACCATTCGTCAGCGTGTGGTAATGAACACGCCGGGCCAACGAGACGGAATTTTGCAACTCTGGCTAGACGGCCGTTTGGTACTTGATCAAAACGACATCCAATGGCGAAACACTCCGGAGCTTCAAATCGATCGTTTGTTTTTCAGTACGTTTTTCGGCGGCGGTCAAGCATGGAGAAGTAGCAAAGAAGAATTTGTGTTCTTTGACGACTTCAAGATGACGGTTCCTCAGCTTCGACGCGTACCCCAAGACCACCCCAATCCAAATGCGGCCGTAGCTGCGGCCAATCCAGGCGATACGATCTTGCTCGGTTCAGCCGACTGGTTTGGTAATCTTTACATTGACGAACCGATGACCATTCGCGGTCAGGGCAATGCCCGACTGATGACGGCCCGCGGCGGTGAGCCGATCATTCAAGTTCGAGCCGATGGCGTGAACGTGCAAAACCTTGAGCTCGCTCGTGGAATTGTAGGCGTCGAAGGCGTTGCCCAAGCCAGTCGTTTGAACATCATCGATTGTGAATTTCGCGATATTTTTGGCGACGCGATTCGCTGCACTGACAGCCGAGATGTCGCAGTCATCGACACGGTGATTGATGACAACCTAGGCCGAGGTATTTTCTTCAATCGAGTCAATGGTTTCTTTTTGTCGAATTGCTCGGTCTCGCAAAGCGGTGGGTCCGGTTTTGAGCTTTTCGCCGACAACGGATTCATCACCGGTTGCAGTGCCACCAACAACCGAGTCGGAGCCGGGTTTTTTGTGATCGGCTCAGGCCTCGGATTGGATAACAACTTTTCGCAAGACAACAATGGCATAGGTTACCTGCTGATCGGCACTCAAAACATCGGCTTTACAAATAACGCCGCTCGAAGTAACTCACAATTCGGCGTTCTCTGTGTTGACGTCAGCGATGGCCTGTTTGGCAATAACACGATCAGTGGAAACAACGAACTTGGCTTGATCTTAGATAATTGCAGGCGTCTTTTGATTGAGTCCAACACCATCGATAACAATGGTGGCATCGGAGCATTCTTTTCGTCCAACACCAGAGATAGCGCCGCCATCGGCAACAGCTATCGTGGTAACGCCTTTAACATCGGCTTGATTGACGCAGGCAACAACTTTGTAGACGAGTAAAATCGAAACAACGATGTTTAAAAGATGCAATTGATTTCTGCAGCCGGTTGACCCTAGTGGGTCCAACCGGCTGTTTTTTTGTTCTACCCACATTGCCTTCCGAACGAGACACCTTTCGGGGACGCTTCCGAAAACAACCCAAACTGCCAATCGCCTCACGGCGCGGCGAAATCCGTTCGCAAGCTCTTCGCCAGCCAAAGTCTCCTCACCCCACCATTCCGGACCTGTGCTCTTTGCCTTGAATAAACGATCCCCGAAAATTGTGGGGAGAGGAGTACGAATAATAGAGCGCTCGTTCATCACCGGTCTCGAGAAATCAGGCTGGCATTTAAATCTCGTACGCAATTACGATTCGCTGCGCTTGGATGTCGATTCTTTTCCGCCGACCGCCATACACGCTGCGCAGCCCTTGGAGTAAAATTTGCGGTGAGAATTCGATTAAAAATTGGATCCACCGCCGAGCGGCTATCTGTCGGCCGTTCGTTATTCATTTTAAACAGGAATTTTACTTTGGCCCGCGTTGTACTTGCCATGTCAGGCGGCGTTGATTCCAGCGTCGCTGCTCATTTGTTAATCGAACAAGGTCACGAAGTGATCGGCGTGTTCATGCGCCATGGCGAAAAAGCAATCGAAGCCTGCGCGATCGATGGACAAAAAGAATCGTCGCCGCTGCTTCCGGTTTTGAACAATCGCGCGGATCACAAACAGGGCTGTTGTAGTGCGTCCGACGCCGAAGACGGACGCAGAGTGGCCGAGTTATTAGGCATTCCGTTTTACGCGCTCAACTTAGAAGAAGAGTTCCGCGGCATCATCGATTATTTCGTTGACGAATACACCGTCGGTCGCACGCCCAACCCCTGCGTGATGTGCAACAACCGAATCAAATTTGGCAAATTGTTTGACTACGCCGATTCCGTCGACGCTCAATTTTTAGCCACCGGCCATTACGCTCAGCTGTTTCGCGCAGGCGACCAACTGCGACTCGAACGTGGCATCGACCAAGGTAAAGACCAATCGTACGTGCTGTTTGGCATCAAGCAAAAATTTCTGCAGCGAATGTTGTTGCCGGTCGGCGGCTACGACAAACCCACGATCCGCGAGATTGCGGGGCAGTTAGGTTTGAATGTGGCCGAGAAAAAAGATAGCCAAGAGATTTGTTTTGTGACCTCGGGCAAGCACGATGAATTTGTGCGGCAGCGTCGCGGCGACGATTTGGACGAAAGCGGTGCTGGCGTGCTGGCCGGTGAAATTGTCACCACCGACGGGACGGTCGTCGGAGAGCATCCGGGGATCGAGCGTTTTACGATTGGCCAACGAAAAGGTTTAGGCGTGGCCATGGGCCAACCGTACTTCGTTGTGCGAATCGAGCCCGCGACCAAGCGAGTTGTCATTGGCAAAATCGAAGACCTCGGTCGAGCAGAATTAACGGCCAGCAAAACCAATTGGTTGGTCGAACCGCCCAAGGGTGTTTTTGATTGTATGGCACAAATCCGTTACAACAGTTCAGCCGAACCGGCGCGGGCCAAGGTGCTCGCTGACGATCGACTCGAAGTCCAATTTAACTCGCCGCAAAACGGTGTCGCTCCGGGCCAAGCGGTCGTTTGTTACCAAGGCGATCGCGTGCTTGGCGGCGGCTGGATCGATTGATGTGTGTTTTTCGCTGTGGAAACGAACAAACGCGATGCGATTACCAGCGAGTTCATGCGTCGGGTCGACGACTTGATCGGCGTCTAGCAGACGTTTGCATAACTTTTAGATTTCAGGATTGAATCATGGTTACCAGCCGCCGCCAAGCACCGCTGGCCCAGGACATTGCCGAGTGCCGGATGTTGGCTGACCAAGCGAAAAAGAAAAAGCAACGGCCCACTTCGAATACGGCGGACCGCTGACGGAGGCCGTTTTGATGGGGACAGTCATCAACCGTTGGCCCAAGCGAGAATTTGCGTGGGACGCGAAAAACTGCCAATTCAAAGGCGACTCTCCCGAAGTTGCCGAAGCCAACGCTCTGCTCAAGCCCGCCTATCGAACGGATTGGTAGCTCCAGTTCAAGGTTTTCGTCGACGAAGTTAGTTTTTCTGGCCGTGGACGAGGTCTGGCCGTGGACGAGGCCGCGATTGCCCAAGCACCAGCGAAATGCCAAAGAATCGAAGCCTCGCCCAATCCGACCTAACCTTTTTAAAACCTAAAAGTTTTTAGAACGTAACATTGACGGCGACCAAACTTTTACGCCCAAGCAAATTTCATGCTGGAACAAAGCACTAGTGCTTTGTCAAAGCTTAGTTTTAGGATTGGGGGTAAATCATGAATGGCGTTTCGAGCTGATTTTCGCCAGTTCAAATGCTGGATTGGAAACGTGGAATCCCCAATCTTTACCTTTGACAAAGCACTAGGCGAGCGTAGTTAACACTTGCCCAATCGTGCTAGCTAACACAAACGATCATCGCTCATTCCGAAACTCGCGGGCGCTTCGAAAATGATCTTGGAGCCTCATCAACCAAGCCACCTGCTTTTTGCCGGGCAAATTCAAAATTGAAGCCAACGACCGATCGCATGCCTGCGCCAAAATGGCTCATACTGATTGCGGCAGGCTCACTTTCACCGATTGCCATTGCCGAAAAACACCCCCTCTTTAGTAGTGGGACACTTTTACCCCTCGATTCATTAGAGAGTTTGGCTTAAATTCTGCGGTACTGAAGTCGAAGCGAGATCGTGTTCGGCCTGAAAAAATGATGAGCCCGGCAGCCGTAGTGCGGGGTTCGCTTGAGTTTTGGGTCAAATCCTGATTTTTAAAATCGAATTGGATAAAAATTTCGATATCGCCGAATTCGGTTCATTTACTGCGTCTTTGGTTCTCAAATTTTTTTGAACCTGTCGGATGCCGGCGGCCGTCCTGTTGGTGGTGCCAGCAAATGGTCGACGCTGAAATTGTTTTACGTTTGCCGCGTGTCGCGGTGCCCGGTACAGGTGTATCAATGCAAGAGTTTCATTTTCCAACTTGGGTAAACAAGTTTACGCTGCTAATGGCCGTTTCGGCTCTGGCGGTAGGTGGCTATCTAGCGACATGTTTATTCGCTGGTTTGCACCCGGATGTAATCAACGTGGGTCATCAGCCAAAACAGCCGGTGCCCTTCAGTCACAAACTGCACGCAGGCCAGCTAAAAATGGACTGCCGCTACTGTCACAACACAGTCGACAAAGCCGCTCATGCTGCGATTCCGCCGACCGCCACCTGTGGTAACTGTCACGGTGGCAAAGCAACCACCAAGGGCGAGCGAGATCTTGGCCAAATTCACAAGGACAGTGCTCTACTGGAGCCGATCCGGATGAGCCTTGACGTTAACGAAGCGGGCGAATCGATTGGCGACCCTGTTCTTTGGGAGCGCGTTCACGACCTGCCAGACTTTGTTTACTTCAACCACAGCGTTCACATTAATAAAGGCGTTAGCTGCAAGTCTTGCCACGGCCGGATCGACAAAATGGAAGTCGTTACGCAAGTCGAGCCGATGTCGATGAAGTGGTGCTTGGAATGCCATCGCAACCCGACTGAAAACATTCGCGACCCCAAGTTGGTGACGCATTTGGATTGGGAGTTCGATGCCGAGCGTGACGGGTTTGATACCAAAGAAGAGTATCACGAGTATTGGGCAGAAAAGAACGAAGTTAACCCGAACGTGAATTGCTCGACCTGCCATCGCTAACTTTTCCAGTTTCGTTCTTGATTTTGACGAATCCAACTCAACCGATTCTGCAAGCGTCTTTTTGACTTGTTGCAACATAAGCTATGAATAAACCACGAACCAACGCTTTCAACGATACGCCTGCCCTTCAAAACGAAGACAATACGGCGTTTAACGAAGCTATTGAACGAGATTTCGGTGGGGCCATTAGCGATACGGGCGATGGCTTTTCTCGCCGTCGATGGCTCCAGCTGATGGGTGCTTCTTTAGCGCTCGGCAGTGTCGCTGGTTGCCGCTATGAAGAGGAAAAGATCGCGACGTTCGCGTTCCGACCTCAAAATCGCATTCCAGGTATTCCGCAGAAGTATGCTACGTTTACCGAACTTGGCGGCGTGGCGGAGCCTTTATTGGCGACTAGCTTTGACGGTCGTCCGATCAAACTCGATGGCAACCCGAAGCACGATGAATCTAAAGGTGCTTCGACCTCTTTCTCGCAAGCGCGTATCTTAGAGTTTTACGACCCGGATCGATTGCGTTCGCCAATGGAAATGGTGGACGGCAACTTTGCTGAAAAGTCGTTCGAGGATTTTGTTGCGGCATGTTCGCTTGGTTCTGACTTAAGCGGCACGGCGATTCTGTCGGGCCCAACTTCTTCGGCCAGCTTGCTGAAGATGAAAGCCGATTTTGAAAAGAAAGCTGGCTCGGGTAACTGGTTCACTTTCTCGCCAATCAACGATGACAATTCACGCGCCGGAGCCAAGCTGGCTTTTGGTGAAAACCTACGCGTGCACGCGGACATGGGTGCTGATGTCGTCGTCACGATCGATGCCGATCCATTGTCGATAGACCCTGGCAGTGTTGCCAACTCGATTGATTTTGCGAAGGCTCGCGATGTCGACAGCGGCAAAATGAATCGTCTGTACGCGGTCGAAAGCCAATTCACTCACACCGGCGGTGCTGCCGACCATCGTTTGGCCGTTCGCAGCAGCGACATGGCTGGCTTCGTTGGTTCTTTGCTAACCGCGATCGAAGGCGAAGCAACGGCTCCGGCCAAGGGACAGCCCTACCGCGAGCGTGTTTTTAACGCGATTGTTGCCGACCTGAAGGCTCACAAAGGTAAATCGGTTGTGGTCTGCGGCGAAAGCCAACCCGCAGAAGTTCATGCGGCGGTACACCGCGTCAACGATATTTTAAAGAACAATGGCAAGACGATTACGTTTACGAAGCCAGTCGATGCCGACCGGCCAAGTTCTTTGGATTCGATTAAGGCGTTGGTTGACAAGCTGAACGCCGGCAAGATCAAACAGGTTGTGATTCTGGGTGGCAATCCAGTCTACGACGCACCTCGCAAGTTGAAGTTGGCCGAAGCGCTCAGCAAGGCCAAGTTTTCGGCTCACGTGAGCTATTACAAAAATGAAACCAGCTTGGCTTGTAGCTGGGTTTCAGCCGTTGCTCACCCACTGGAATCATGGAAAGACGGCACCACTTACCGCGGCTCGACCGTGGTCGGTCAACCGCTGATCAATCCGCTGCACGGTGGCAAATCGATCTTGGAAACATTGGCAGCTTTGATGGGCGTGAATAACGCTTCGGGGCAGGAGTTGGTCCGTGAAGCTGTCGGACTGGACCAACAGAAATGGATGCAAGCTGTCCACGATGGTTTTGTTGAAGGCTCCGCCGCTGATCCTGTCGAAGTGTCGCTGACGGGTTCGCCCAGCGTCGATGCGAGCGACGGTTGGTCGAAAGAATGGAACTCGGAATCGCTCGAGCTAGTGTTCAAGCCGTCTAATTCGGTTTACGACGGCCGCTTTGCCAACAACGCTTGGCTGCAAGAACTTCCAGATTTCTTCACCAAAATTGCTTGGGACAATGTGGCCCAAATCAGCCCCAACACCGCCAAAGCGTTGGGCGTAACGCAGAGCGGCATGGGGGCGAAGTCGACGACCCAGGTGATCAACATAAAACTAGGCGGCGAAACGGTTCCAGTGCCGATTGCGATTCAGCCGGGGCAAGCCGATGGTTCAATCGGTTTGGCGATTGGTTCGGGGCGGACTGCGGCGGGTCGAGTCGGTGGGCATGCGAGTGCGGGTGTTGATCCGGTCGGCCATGATGTGAATGCCCTTCGTAGTTTAGAAAACTGGACAGTGGCTTCAGTCACCAAGGGCGACATCGATTCGACCAGCACTCGTTATCAACTGGCGGTCGTGCAGGAGCCTTGGGCGATCGACAAGATTGCTCGGGACGAAATTCAATATCGAATGTTCCGCAATGCGAACAAATCTGAATCGGATCGTAGTGCGTTGATCCGTGAGGGCAGCTTTGAAAGTTTCAAAGAGTTCCGCGAAGCCCACCCGAATCTTTTCAAAGAAGGTGGCCACGATCATGGACATGACCACGATCACGCGGCATCGAATCCTGGCGGTTCCACGACAACCAACGCCATGTTGTCGGCCAGTGCTGGTGGAGCGTTGCCGATTTTGAATCAAGTCAGCTACACGACGCCGATCGAAGAAAAAGGCAAGGGCGGCGATCACGATGATCATGACCACGGTCACGGTCATGGCCATAAAAAACCTCACTGGCCAACCGCGTTTCACATGCACCACGATCTGTTCGATCTGACGCTGGGTGTACGCGAGAACTACAAGGCGGAAAACCCTGAGTATTCCAATATGTGGGGCAAGTCGATTGACTTGAACAAGTGCATTGGCTGCAACAGCTGCGTGATCGCTTGCCAGTCAGAGAACAACATTCCTGTTGTGGGCAAGGCAGAAGTTTGGCGAGGCCGAGAGCTGCATTGGATTCGTATCGACCGTTACTACGGCGAAAACCTGTACACTGACTCGGACCCAGAAAAAGAAAACGACTACCAGATCGCTCATCAACCGGTCGCGTGTCATCACTGCGAAAACGCCCCTTGCGAAACGGTTTGTCCGGTTGCCGCCACCGTTCACTCGAACGAAGGCTTGAACGACATGGTCTACAACCGTTGTATCGGTACTCGATATTGCGGCAACAACTGCCCTTACAAGGTTCGTCGCTTTAACTTCTTGAACTACAGCGATGCTGAGACGTTTATCAAGTATCCGGGGGCGGACAAACTTGAACCGGCCGATCTTCAGCTGCAAAGCTTGATGATGAACCCGGACGTTTCCATTCGCAGTCGCGGAGTGATGGAGAAGTGCACGTACTGCGTCCAACGGATCCAGAACACGAAAATTCAGGCCAAGAACGAAGGCCGTCGTCCGATCGGGCCCAACGAGATTACAACCGCTTGTCAGGACGCTTGTCCGACCAGTGCGATCAAGTTTGGTGATTTGAACAATTTGGACAGCGACGTTCGCAAAGCACACGATAGCCCGCGTGCTTATTCGATGCTGGAGGAACTGAACAACCGTCCGCGTACGATGTACTTGGCTCGTGTTCGCAACCCGCATCCCGGGTTGATCGACTTCGACGACCGAGATTCGGATCCGCATCATGGCGATCATGGGCACGGTTCAGATCACGATCATGAAGCGGGCGATGATCATGACCACGATCACGACAAACAAGCAAAGTCCGAAAAGAAGGCTGATCATTAGACCCGCGATTGGCGAACATTCGCGTTCGTCGACAGCCCGCGTGTTTGATTGCGTCGCAACGATTATAAATACAACTAACAGAGTCTAAGGTCTTGTCGACCTTGGCAAATTGAAAACCAAGAGAATAAACATGGCATCGGTTAATCCTTCACTGGACAACACCCACGAAGACCCAGCACAACGGGCGCCACTGGTTTTGGGCGACCTGAATTACGGCGGTGTCACGGACACGGTTTGTAAGATTTGGGAAGCCGAAAAGCAGCCCAAGATTTGGTACATCGTCCTTGGGGCCGCGCTTTCCTTGTTGCTGGTTTTGGGCGGGTGTTTGAATCACTTGATCCTCAAAGGGACCGGTGTCTGGGGTAACAACAATCCAGCTTACTGGGGTTGGCCGATCGTCAACTTTGTTTTTTGGGTTGGTATTGGTCACGCGGGAACGTTGATTTCGGCGATTCTGTTTTTGTTCCGGCAGAACTGGCGAACCAGTATTAACCGAGCGGCGGAAGCGATGACGATTTTCGCGGTCATTTGTGCGGGTTTGTTCCCGGGTGTTCACATTGGTCGCGTCTGGTCGTTTTACTGGTTGTTCCCGGTTCCCACCGAACACTTGGCCATGTGGCCAAACTTCCGCAGTCCGCTGTTGTGGGACGTTTTTGCGGTTTCGACCTATGCGACGGTGTCGGCTTTGTTCTGGTACATGGGCATGGTTCCGGATATCGCGACTTTCCGCGATCGTTGTAAATCAAAGATCGGCAAATTCATTTACGGCTTGCTTTCACTGGGCTGGACCGGTTCGGCTCGTAACTGGCATCGTTACGAAATCGCTTACACGATCTTGGCTGCTCTGGCCACGCCGTTGGTGCTTTCGGTACACACGATCGTTAGTTTTGACTTTGCGGTTTCTCAAGTTCCCGGTTGGCACACCACAATTTTCCCACCCTACTT
>CAZROJ010000004.1:25827-27745 GCA_964601665.1 uncultured Pirellulaceae bacterium | reverse complement strand
TAGAGAACATGAACAAGATCATCATGGCGACGGGCATGATGGTGGGTACGGCTTACGGGATCGAGTTCTTTATTGCCTGGTATGGCGGGGTTCAGTGGGAACAGTATGCGTTCCTCAACCGTGCCTTTGGTAATTACTGGTGGGCTTATTGGATCATGGTCAGTTGCAACGTGTTGATACCGCAACTGTTCTGGTTCAAGTGGTGCCGTACGACGCCTTGGTTCATGGTGATCGTCTGTATCTTTGTCAACATAGGTATGTGGTTTGAAAGGTTCGTGATTACGATCACGTCACTCTGCCGCGATTTCCTACCGTCCAGCTGGGCTTATTTCCATCCAACGATAACCGACATTCTGATGTTGATCGGAAGTTTTGGTTTGTTCTTTACGCTGTTCACTCTGTTCTGCCGGTTCTTGCCGGTGATCGCGATGGCGGAGGTGAAGAGCATCATGCCGCACGGCGAAGAACATCATTAGTGACGAAGTCGGGGCGAAGGCCTCCAAGTTCCCAATACAAATTAGACGGATTGGTTTCCGGTCAATAAATCCAAGCGACAAAAACCATGGCTGAAGAAAATACAAACGAAGAAAACACCAAGCTTGTTGGCTTACTGGCCCAGTTCGACGATACCGATTCGTTGCTGGACGCTTGTAACCAATGCCGCGAGGCCGGTTACACAAAAACCGATGCTTATTCGCCGTTCCCGGTGCATGGAATCGATCCGGCTTTGGGCATCAAACGCTCGATCTTGCCGTTCATCGTTTTGTCGGTTGGCATCTCGGGGCTGTTCATCGGGCTGGGGTTGCAGTTTTTTGCTAACAGCAACGCGTTTGACGACATTAGTCCTTTCAAAGGTTACGGCTATTACATTGGTGGCAAGCCAATGTTCAGCGTGCCGGCCAACATTCCGGTGACCTTCGAGATCATTGTTTTGTCGAGTGCTTTTGCGACGTTTTTGGGCATGTGGTTTTTGAACCGCTTGCCAAGGTTTTCAAATCCATTGCACCGTATTTCGCGGTTCAAGCGGGTGACCAACGACAAGTTCTTCTTGATGGTAGAAGCTGCCGATAGCAAATTCAGCCGCAGCGAAACTGAGACTCAGCTAAATCAGTGGGGTGCGGTTGCGATCGAAGAATGTCGCGAAGACTTAACTGATACAAAAATGCCGAAATGGTTGTCGATGGCCGGAATTATGGTTGCCATTTTACTGCTGCTGCCCCCGGTCATGATTTTCCGAGCCAAAGGCATGGTCAACAACCGACCGCGTCTGCATTTCAACCCGGACATGGACTGGCAGATCAAGTTTAAGCCACAAACCGTCAGCCCGATTGCAGATAACGAATCCGCTCCTTACTTGTTTTCGGACATGCGATCCATGCGGCAACCGGTTGCGGGTTCGGTTCCATTTGGTGAACTCGAAGCCGATTCAAAGTTTTTCCATGGCTTGAAAGATGGACAGGAAGCAACCAAAGACGGCGAAGAAGACTTGGCCGCTTACGTGAGTGAGTTCCCGAAAGGGTTGGTGATTGACGAAGAATTTTTGGCTCGCGGCAAGCTTCGTTTTGAAATTTATTGCACGGCTTGCCATGGTTACGCCGGCCAGGGCGATGGGCTGGTTAATGCTCGAGCGATGGCTTTGGGGCAGAGTGGCAAAGCGACTTGGACCACGGCTAAGTCGTTGCACGATCCCGTTGTCAAAGATTTGAAACAGAACCCGGTCGGCCGACTGTACGACACGATTTCAAATGGTCGCGGAACGATGGGCCCCTACCGAGCACAAATCACACCCGAAGATCGCTGGGCCATTGTGGCTTACATCAAAGCGTTGCAAGCGACCGGTTTGCCTGTAACTGCTGGAATGGACGCTGAAGCGGAAGCATCCGATGCGACTACCGAGGAAGAACCAGCGACGGAAGAA
>CAZROJ010000004.1:12291-25727 GCA_964601665.1 uncultured Pirellulaceae bacterium | reverse complement strand
CAGCGACGGAAGAAACTCAACCCGAAACTGCTTCCGGCGATTCCGGTTCGGATGACGACGCAGCAACTGAAGAAGACAAGTAACTCCGTCGTTGTTGAGACGATCGGACCGACATAAGAATCAATGGCAATCACGCCAACAATAATTTCGAAGATTTGAAATGCATAAAACTCGACCTGCACAAATCACTTCGCCCATCGTTTCACTCAACGGTGGTCACATCAAAGCTATTCCTGCTGCCCTGATCTTGGGTGCGATTGGGATTGGCGTGGCCGCAGCGTTATCGTTTCCGATTGGCGGCATCAAGCGATTCATGATGACCTACTTGGCATCGTATTGCTTTGTACTTTCCATCGGCTTGGGCTGTCTGTTCTTTGTAACGATCATGCATTTGACGCGGGCCGGTTGGAGTGCCACGGTTCGCCGGATCGCCGAGATTTACGCGATGTGCTTGTTGCCGATGTTTTTGCTGTTCTTGCCGATCTTGATTCCGTTAGTGTTATTCGGTTCGACGGACGTTTACGAATGGGCTGACAGTGGCTTTTCGAATATGCATGCAGTGACGGCTGAACAAAAAGCTGAACTGTCGGGCGTGCCAGTTTCCGACCGTCCGCCGATCGAACAACTTAAACATGCTTACCTGAATCCGACATTTTTTGCGATTCGCATCGTCGCTTGCTTTGCGATCTGGGGATTGCTGGCTTGGACTTACTTGCGAGGTTCACTGAAGCAGGATGAAACGGGAGACAAGGGGATTACCGCGAGGCTACAGGGTTTGGCGGCTCCGTTCTTGATTTTGTTTGCGGTGACGATTGTCTTTAGCTCGTTTGACCTGGAAATGTCGTTATCGCCGTTGTGGTTTAGCACGATGTTCCCGGTTTACTTTTTCGCCGGCGGATTCTTGGGGGCCTTGTGCACCATTTTGTTGACGGCGATGTACTTGCAGCGAACGGGTCGCGTGACGGACGAAATTACTATCGAACATTATCACGACCTTGGCAAATTGATGCAGGGTTTCGTGATCTTCTGGGGCTACATCGCGTTCAGTCAGTTCTTGTTGATCTGGTACGCAAACATTCCCGAAGAGACCTTCTGGTACGATCCACGCATTAATGGGACGGGCTGGAAAACGATGACTTACGTTTTGCTGATCGGTCACCTGTTCCTGCCGTTCTTCTTGTTGATGGGCCGAGCTCTCCGTCGTAACAAAACATTGCTGGCGATTTCTGCGGTCTGGCTATTGTGCTTGCACTGGCTTGATCACTACTGGGTTGTGATGCCTGAGTACGGAAGGACCAGCGGATTCAGCAAGATGGACCCGGATAACTTTTCATTCGCTGGCATGGGAATGATTGCCGACATGGCTTGCGGCATCGGGATGGTTGCGATTTTTGTGGCGCTGTTCTGCATGATCGCTCGCAATCGACCCTTGGTTCCTTTGAAAGACCCCCGACTTGGTCAGGCCTTGAACCACGAAGTTCACTAACGAAAAATCACCCGCGACATTTTGACTAGGATTTGCCAGAAACGTTCAGAGAGCTGAATTAGGTCGAGTAAATTCGGTCAATCTGACAGCGATTCAAAGCTACAATTAAATCAGACTCGTTTATTCGGTTAACAACACAGACGAGTGAGACAGGCGAATTATTATGAGCGACAACCACCAAGACGAAGCACCTGAATACGACGATATCAACACGTCCGCAATTGTGTTGGCTGGGGTCATTTCGGCGATTGTCACATTGATCACGATCTTCTTTGTTCAGGGTGTTGCTTACCAATGGCAGAACTCGGTGCTGCGACAGCGAGATCAAGACGGTCCGACGAGCATGCCGGCGGTTGAGCAGATTGAGAGTCAGAAGAATCTGTTGGCCGGTGGCGAGGGAACGCTCAGCATTGACGAAGCAATGAAAAAAGTTGTGGAACAGTACAAAAAGTAAGTCAAACACTTTTGCAATCTGATGAAATTTAAAGCGACAAACCGAACGTTCCAATGGCTGCAATTGAGTTGCATGTCGGTTGCGTTGGTGTGTTTGTCGACAGTGGCCCAAGCGGACGAGGATGCGGCTAAGCGGCCACAACTTGATAAACCTGAGGTCACCGTGAACACCGGCGTCGATGAAAACGAAGGCGCGATTATTCCGATGGATCTGATGTTCCGTGACACCGACGGCAGATTGGTCGAACTCGGCTCGTTGTTTGATGGCAGTCAGCCAGTGATGCTTTCGTTTAACTATTCGAATTGCCCGAAACTGTGCAGCGTGCAACTGGAGAATATGACGCTGACGCTTCGAGAGGTTGCCAAGCGTTTCAAAATCGACGACGACTTTCAGGTGGTTTCGGTGAGCATCGATCCCAATGAACAGACGGTTCGCATGCGAGAGACTCAGGACAAGTACATCAATCTGTACAACCAACCTGGAACCGAAAACGGTTGGCACTTTTTAAACGGCGAGCGGAAATCGATCGCCAAGTTGGCCGACGTTTGCGGTTTTCGCTATCGATATATTGCGAGGCAGAAGTACTATTCGCACCCGCCCGTTTTTATCTTGCTTTCTCCCGAGGGCAAGATTGTTCGATACATCCACGGTCTGAAATACGATCAAGCGACGATGGAGCAGGCGTTGATCGAAGCGGCCGAAGGAAAAATCGGATCGCCCATCAATCGACTCAGTTATGGAATGGGCTGTTTCATTTTCGACGAATCGACAGGTCAATATACTTTTCAAGCAATGGCAATCATGCGGATCGGCGCGTTCGTGACCGTGATTGCGTTAGTTGTATCCTTAGTGCCGTATTGGATACTCAGTCGGCGACGACCAAGAGTCGCTGGACCGGCGACCTAGTAGGCACCCGAGTAAAACAAATCAATTTTTCATTGATCCCCAAGTAGTAGCAAACATGAACTGGCAACCTCCCATCTTGATGGCATTTCAAACCACTGAAGAAATCAAGAAACGTGTGTCTGAGTCGACGATCGAAGGGCTTACCGTTCCCGATTCATCGATTCAGCGGACGGTGGAGACTTCGAATCCGTTTACGACGGCCTATTGGTTTCCCGAACAAGCGTCGACCTATGCGGAAAGCATCGATAGCCTGTTCATGGACATCTTTTGGATCTCGTTGGTGTTCTTTGTAATCATCGTTGCGGCGATGGTCTACTTTTGCATCAAGTACCGTCGTAAAGATGGCAAAATCGAGCCTCAGCCGAGCCCTTCGCACAATACGACAATCGAAATCCTTTGGTCTGTTTTGCCGAGTATTTTGTTGGTCTATATGTTCGTCGATGGTGCCAGTACTTTCTTGAAAATGGAAACGCCAAAGCCAGAAGCCGAAGAGATCAAGGTGGTCGCGTTTCAGTTTGGATGGCAATTTATCTATCCCAATGGCGACACGACTAACGAGCTGCATTTGGTTTTAGACAAGCCTGTCGTGTTGAAAATGCAATCCAAAGACGTGTTGCACAGTTTCTTTGTGCCAGCATTTCGCCAAAAGCAAGACATCGTGCCCGGGCGTTACACCTATGCGTATATTGAGCCGAGTAAGGTTGGTCAGTATCGCTTATCTTGTAACGAGTACTGCGGTGACGGACACAGTAAGATGCGAACGATGTGTGAAGTTCATATTGACGAACAACACCGATTGGAAAACACCGAGTGGAAGACGCCGGATTACACGGCTTGGGAAAATGGTCAACACTTGTACCAGATTCATTGCGCTGGCTGCCACAACATTAATGGCGAAGCCGGTACCGGTCCCGCGCTTAATTTGACTTGGGGTCGTAAAGCTGAATTCGCAGATGGCACGGATACGACAGCTGATGAAAACTATATCAAGAAGTCGATCTTGTATCCTTCCGAAGACATCGTCAAAGGCTACGGTGCGGCGGGTTCGGTGTCCAAGATGAATAGCTTCAAGGGTGTTTTGAGTGAGGGTCCGATGGGAGATGTCGACAACTTGATCGAATACATGAAGTATTTGCAGGATCCCGGTTCGGTGTCTGACACCAAGCTGAAAGATTTGAAAAAGGAAGAGTAGCCTTGTGACTCGACGGAGTCCGGACGGGTGCAAGCGACATCGGCACCTTTTCTAGCTCGACAAGATTTGAACAATACAAAAGCTTGCTTAACCAGCGTTATCAAAGGTTAAAACTATGGTAGATAAAACGACACGAGACAAGATTTTTGCGACGCCCGATTCGAATTTTTTGAATCACTCCAAGGGCTTTGCTTCTTGGGCTTTCACATTGGATCACAAGCGGATCGGGATTATGTACCTGGTCGGCGTTACGATCGCGTTGTTCTTGGCGGGCTTTTTTGCGCTGGTCTTGAGAACGCACTTGTATGCGTTCGATGGGCAAGCACTGCCGGGTTGGGGCAAGCTCAATAACGCTCAGTACAACCAAATGTTTACGCTGCATGGTGCGGTGATGGTGTTTAGTTTCATCATCCCGAGTATCCCTGCGGCACTCGGTAATATTGTGTTGCCGATGATGTTAGGGGCCAAGGATGTGGCGTTCCCACGGATGAACTTGGCTAGTTTTTACTTGTGGATCATCGGCACCGGCTGTTTGTTGCTGGCCATTCTGACGGGCTACGGGCTGGACACCGGTTGGACGTTTTACACGCCGTACAGTATCGAGACTGAGACGGGCGTGATTTATGCGACGTTCGGTGCGTTCGTGCTGGGCTTTAGTTCGATCTTTACCGGGCTGAACTTCTTGGTCACGATCAATACGATGCGTGCCAAGGGACAGACTTGGTTCAAGTTGCCTTTGTTCTTGTGGTCTTTGTACGCGACTTCGATCATTCAGGTTTTGGCGACGCCGGTTTTGGGTATCACTCTGCTGATGCTGATTGCCGAAAAAACATTACACATCGGTATTTTCGATCCTCGCTACGGCGGTGACCCAGTTTTGTTCCAGCACTTTTTCTGGTTCTACAGTCACCCTGCGGTTTACATTATGATTTTGCCCGCAATGGGCGTGATCAGTGAATTGATCTCGGTCTACAGTCAAAAACGAATCTTCGGTTACAGCTTCATTGCGTTCTCGAGTGTTGCGATTGCATTGTTGGGCTTCTTGGTCTGGGGACATCACATGTTCACCAGTGGCCAGTCCGTTGTGATGACTTTGATCTTTAGTGCGATCACCTTTACCGTGGCGATTCCGTCAGCGGTGAAAGTGTTCAACTGGTTGGCGACTCTGTACAAGGGTTCCATTTTGTTGAACACGCCGATGTGTTACGCACTGTCGTTTATCTTTCTGTTCGGAATCGGTGGTTTGACGGGTTTGTTCTTGGGAGCGTTGTCCGTTGACATTCACTTGCACGATACTTACTTCGTTGTCGCTCACTTTCACTTTGTGATGGTCGGTGGAACGCTGACTGCCTTGCTTGGCGGCTTGTACCACTGGTGGCCCAAGATTTGGGGCCGGATGTATAACGACTTCTGGGGTCGAGTGAGCTGCTTGGGTGTATTCTGTGGCTTTAACCTTACGTTCTTTCCACAGTTCGTGATGGGTGCCCGCGGTATGCCTCGTCGATACGCGACTTATGATCCTGAGTTTCAAATCTTCCACCAGCTTTCGACGATTGGTGCGTTTGTCTTGGGCTTTGGAATCTTAGGAGCGTTTTTGGTGTTGGTTCACGCGGCTTTTAAGGGCAAGCGTTGTGGTGCCAACCCGTTCAAAGCGGCTTCGCTGGAATGGCAAACAAGCTCGCCTCCCGATTTCCACAACTTTATTCATAATCCAATCATGAATGATCCATACGATTTTGATTCGTTGGTTTACGACGAGGAATTGGATACTTATATTTCACGAGAGTTTGCCGATCCGGCAAAGGTACCGCCACGCAAAGAACCGGTTCATCATTAAGATGGTGACTTGTTGGCGAGGTTCAAATTTTAGGTGACTTGAGAGTGACTTAGAAGTTGAGCCTTGCCGCATTGGCATCCGCGAAGACCACAATTTTACTGTCCGTCGAAAACGTTCATTTTGAGCGTTTTTCGTCGTTGAAAACCTTGGAAACTCAAATGGCAACTGCAGACGCGCACGCAGAACACGACGATCATCACCACGACCATGGTGAGTTCATCGCCCATCACTTTGATGGTGGCCCGCAACAACAATTCGATTCGGGAAAAATGGGAATCTGGTTATTCCTGGTCACCGAAGTTTTGTTTTTTAGCGGTCTGTTCGTGGCTTACACGTTGTACCGAAATCACCATCCAGAAATTTTCGAACAGGCTCATGTCTTTTTGGATAAGTACTTGGGTGGTTTGAACACGATCGTGCTGTTGTTCAGCAGTTTAACAATGGCCTTAGCCGTTCGTGCGGCACAACTGGGTCGCAATAAGAACTGCGGAATGTACATTTTGATAACGATGGTTTGCGCATCGTTGTTCTTGGGTGTCAAAGCGATCGAGTACAGCCACAAATGGGACATGGGCATCACGCCGGCCAGTACGTTTGCGTTAACATACGACGCACCGGAAATGACGATCGGCAAGTCGCTTGGTGTTTCTAACTACCTGATTTGGCTAAGTCTAATTCCGGCCGTCTTGTTGGTTGGATTTGTCGTTGCCAGCATTGTCGGTGTGTTAACGAAAAAGAGCGCTTTTTCACAGTTAATGCTCGGGCTGGCAATCACTGTCGGAGGTTATTTCGGTGGCGTCGTCATTGGGCATATCTATATGGAAGTCAAACATGCTGGTGACCACGACAGCGGCCATCACGCATCGGTGATCGATTCCAACGACGGACAGATTTCGCTGGTCGCGATGTCGCTTGACGACGCTGAGGGTGCTACTAGTAAAGAAGACGGCGATCACGAGCACGCGGAGGGCGAATCACACGGGCACGGCAGCCACAGCGAGAGAGTTTACGACAAATATCACCCCAACCCAGAATCGCTCAACCGCGATGTGGGTATCTTCTTCAGTATTTACTACTGCATGACGGGCTTGCACGCGATTCACATTATCGCCGGCATCATTGCTCTGGCGTGGGTCTACTGGCGTTGTATTCTCGGCCACTGGCGGACGGATTATTTTGGACCGGTTGACTACGTGGGTCTGTACTGGCACTTGGTCGACCTGATCTGGATCTACCTGTTCCCGCTGTTGTACTTGATCGATTAACCTGCGGCTGGGTTGACCGGAGCGTTAACCTTGCCTGAAAACACAAACTAATACTCGAAGCTTCGAACACGAGACATAAAAGCCATGGCTGACCATCACGACGATTTGCCAAAATTCAACCACCCGGCCCCCACCACATTGCTGTTTGGGGTGTTTATTGCCTTGATCGGCCTGACCATATTAACCGTCGTCACGTCCGCGTTTTGGCCCTATTCTGAGTTGCCCAAGGATTTAGCGTTTCCAGTGGCAATGGTGATTGCGTCGGCGAAAGCCTTCCTCGTTTGTGCGTTTTTCATGCACATGTGGTGGGATAAGGGTTTTAACATTGTGATTTTTTTGTCGTCTGGGTTTTTCGTAGCGTTGTTTGTCGGTTTAACTCTATTGGATACAAGTCACTACCAAGACAACATCAATAATTTCCCCCGAAACGAAGCGCCACAGCCCTTAGATCCTTAATCCAATTTGGTTCGGCTATCGGCTGACCTTGGACAACAACGGATAGGGTTTCCGGAGCTTTCGACGTTGCCGATCGAACGAGACCCTCAAACAGGTTGTTGCGATGCTCAAAAACTCCATCAACCTAATTCCAGCTCGCAAGCAGCTTTACCAAGCGAAGCTGATGTTTTATTTATTCTTGGCTTCGCTGGGCATGTTTTTCATTGCCAGCCTGATCACTTATTTGATCATTCGACAGCAGGCCTTCACCGGTCATCCGGACGCGTTGCCCGATAGTGCCATGTCGGGCGGACCCGAGCGATATCAATCGCTGACGATTCCAATGTCTTTTTGGGTCAGCACGGGTGCTCTGATTTTTGTGAGCTACTTTCTGCAAAAAGCTGTCTGGTCCGTCCAAAAACAGCAGCTATCGAAAATGCGAATGTGGCTTGCCTGGTCGCTGTTGGGGGCGGTCGCATTTGTTGCCATCCAGAGCTTTGGGATGGTGGATCTACTGAACCAGCATTTCAGTTCGTCCGATGGGTCGACTAAAGTTTTCGGAATGTCGTTTACGCTTTCGTTTATCCACGTTCTGCACGTCGCCGGAGGCATGATTTTCTTGGGCTACGTCATCTACCAAGCGGCTCGCGACCGATACGATCACGAGCGGCATTGGGCGGTGGATCACTGTGCCAGCTATTGGCATTTCTTAGATGCCGTGTGGGTGTGCATGCTCGTCACCTTTCTTGTGGCGTCCTAAGCAGCATCAGCTGCGATCAACGTGCTAGCACCGCACCTTAAGCAAGTCGAGTTTCGCGTGGTCACGATTATCGTGACTTTAACCGCGAAATTCGCTCCAATTGCATCTTTGATTTTCAAATTTTTCAAAGTGCATTGTGAGTTGCTCCGCCTCTAACTACTATCGTGCTTCCGAAAATTATCGAGGAAATACAAGTGACCGTTTCGAAATATCAACTCACACATCTGAAGCAGCTCGAAGCCGAGAGCATTCACATCATCCGAGAAGTGGCGGCCGAATTCAAAAACCCGGTCATGCTCTACTCGATCGGTAAAGATTCTTCCGTCATGCTTCATTTGGCGATGAAGGCGTTCTATCCAGCCAAGCCGCCGTTTCCTTTCATGCACATCGATACGACATGGAAATTCCAGGAAATGTATAAGTTTCGCGACGAATACGTTCGCGACGAACTCGGCTTGGACGTCATTCGCTATGTCAATGAAGAAGGCAAGAAACTTGGTTTGGATCCTTTGGTTTCCAGCGGCAAACACACGACCGTGATGAAAACCGAAGGCCTTAAGCAGGCTTTGAACAAATACAAATTCGACGCGGCTTTCGGTGGTGGTCGTCGGGATGAGGAGAAATCCCGAGCCAAAGAACGCGTCTTTTCGTTCCGAGATTCAGGCCATCGTTGGGATCCGAAGAACCAGCGTCCCGAACTGTGGAACCTCTACAATTCAAAAATCAACCAAAACGAAAGCATTCGAGCCTTCCCGATTTCGAATTGGACCGAACTGGATGTGTGGCAGTACATTCACCTTGAAAACATTCCCATCGTTCCGCTTTACCGATCTGCCATCCGCCCAGTGATCGAACGCGACGGTGTGTTGATCATGTTGGATGACGATCGAGTCAAACTGAATCCGGGCGAAAAGCCAATGGAAAAAATGGTTCGATTCCGCACGCTGGGATGCTACCCGCTGACCGGTGCGGTCGAATCCGAAGCAACCACACTGCCTGAAATCATCCAGGAAATGTTGCTGACAACCACCTCCGAACGGCAAGGACGTGTGATCGACAATGACGACGAAGGATCCATGGAAAAGAAAAAAGCCGAAGGCTATTTCTAGGATTTGAAACCCAGTCGCCCATGCCTTTGGGCTCGACCGCTAGTACTCAAGACAACATTTATTTTGGTCTGACCCATGTCAAACGCTTCTGAATTAATCGCCACCGACATCAACGCTTATCTTGCGCAGCACGAACGCAAAGAGATGTTACGTTTCTTAACCTGCGGCAGCGTGGACGACGGCAAGAGCACGCTGATCGGTCGATTGTTGTATGACTCCAAAATGATCTACGAAGATCAACTGGATAAAATCAAAACCGGTTCTAACTTGTCCAGCGGCGAAAAGGTCGACGGCTTTGACCCGGCGCTGCTGGCCAACTTGACCGATGGTCTGGAAGCCGAACGCGAGCAAGGCATTACCATCGACGTCGCGTATCGATACTTTTCGACAGCCAAACGAAAATTCATCATCGCCGACACGCCCGGGCACATTCAGTACACTCGCAACATGGCCACCGGTGCCTCGACGGCCGACTTGGCCATCATCTTGATTGACGCGCGACACGATCACGGCGTCATGGAACAAACCAAGCGGCACAGCTTCATCGCATCGCTGCTTGGCATCAAACACGTTTTGGTCGCCGTCAACAAAATGGACTTGGCGGAATTCAGCGAAGACCGGTTTGAAGAAATCAAACGAGACTACTTAGCCTTTGCGACGCGACTGGATATTCCCGACTTGCACTTCATTCCAATCAGTGCCTTGCTGGGCGACAATCTTGTTGACCGCAGCCCCAATATGCCATGGTACAACGGTTCGACGCTGATGGACTTCCTCGAGACGGTCAATATTAGCTCCGACCGGAACCTCCAAGATTTCCGGATGCCCGTACAGGTCGTCATTCGCCCGGATATTAATTTCCGTGGCTTTGCTGGCACCATCAGTTCTGGCATCGTTCGCGTCGGCGACGAAGTAATGACTTTGCCGTCTCGGAAAAAATCAAGGATTAAAGAGATCGTTACTTATGACGGCAATCTGGAAGAAGCCTTCGCGCCGCAGTCGGTCACGCTAACGCTCGAAGACGAAGTCGACTGCAGTCGTGGCGACATGATCGTTCGACCACAGAACATGCCAAAGCTCGAACAAAAGTTTGACGCGATGATGGTTTGGATGGCCGAAGAACCGATGGTGCCGGGCAAACAATACTTGGTCAAGCACACCACCAAAACAGTTCCCGGCGTGATCAAAAACTTGCAATACGAAGTCGATGTGAACACGATGAAGTCTCAACCGGCGACGTCGCTGGGGCTGAATCAAATTGGTCGCGTCAACATTTCATTAAATCAACCGATCGCCTTCGACCGCTACCGCAACAACCGTAGCACGGGAGCCTTCATTGTCATCGATCGCCTGACCAGCAACACCGTTGCCGCTGGCATGATCTTGGACAAACGGACCAGCGAAAACACGGGCGCTTGGTGGGACGAAGCTCCGTCCAGCGAAACGCTGACTCGAGAAATCAGTACGGTCACGCCCGAGGAACGGCAACAACGATTTGGCCAAACGCCAGTCACCGTCCTGTTCACTGGGATGCCGGGGGCCGGCAAATCGACAACGGCCTACGGGGTTGAGCGAAGCCTGTTCGACTTGGGCCGAGCGGTCAAAGTTTTGGACGGCCAGAATGTTCGTATCGGTCTGAATCGCGATTTGAACTTTACGACCGATGGTCGCAGTGAAAATGTTCGCCGCGTTGCTGAAGTCGCCAAACTATTCAATCGAGCTGGTTTGATTTCGCTGGTGTCGCTGGTGTCCCCGCGTGAGATTGACCGCAAGCGAGCCGCTGAAGTGGTCGGTAGTGAAAACTTTTTCGTCGTGCACTTGGACGCGCCGCCTGAAGTTTGCGAATCAAGAAACCAGTCGGCCAAGAAACGCGGGCCCGATGAATTAGAAGAATCTTCGGTGATTTACGAATCTCCTGAAGCCGCTGATTTGGTTTTGGATACCGCCAACACGTCACCACAAGACTGCGTGGCGAAAGTTATTGAATTGCTGGACAGCAAAAAGTTGATCTAGCAACAAAAGGGCCGCTAAATCGCGACGAGCTTTTCTTTTGGCCTGACACGACATTACCTGTCGTAGAAATTCAAACTGATGTCATCGCCATCGGGCTAGCGCTTAAGATGTGGATCGTGAGATGAACGCGGCGGCGACGGCGTGGTCGATGGGCCGGAAAGCCCGAACCTGATCGGCTACTTCGGGGTCATCGTCGAGTACGATTTGATAGGTGATCGGCCGGTCTTCAATCGCTTCGAAATCAAATTCGGCGGCGGCCAAAACGGCGTCGATGGTTTCTTCTTCTAGCTCTTCGTCGCCATCGCCTTGCAACAACAGAAATTTGAGCGTCGACATGATTTCAAATTCGGCTTCTTCGTCTTGCCCGGCTACCAGCAATGAAGCCAGCAACGGCGCGTCGTTAAAATAGTAGATCACGTACGCGGCCGAGCTTTCCGAGCAAATCCGCAACACGGCCGATTCGTTCATGCCGGGAATTTTTTCTTCCAACGGCAAATCCAAATCGCCGGGCAACCTCGTAAATTTCTCGATAAAATGTTCGACCAAGGCAACCGCCGAATCGTCAACTTGGGTCTCAGAATGACCTTGGAGCTGTCCGTCCGAAGAATAACTGGCGACGTGAATTTTTTTGTTAAAGTTCATATCGCAAAGATACCCCAAACTTAAGCTCGTCAAAAGGCCTTCGAACATGCCTGAAAAAAACCTAGCAACCGTCAACCGGAACTTTGTCCTGCCTGCCGGTTCGCAAGTTGTCCTAAAAGATACGATCCAGCTCGAAAACGACTCGACTGGGCAACGCTTCAAAAAGCCCGGTAACGTTGGCATCGTCCTTAAGTGCCCGCCGCACAACGACCAGCCGTATTTGATTCGGTTTAACGACGGTGCTGAAGTGGTCGCCGGTTTCGACCAAATCGTTTTGCGACGCAAGGAAATCGATTCGTTGCTGAGCGTGCGAAGCGATTTTGTGCCGAACGTGATCTATCGCTGCCAAGTTGGCTCGAAGGCTTTTGGACTGTCCGATGAAAGCTCGGATGACGACATTCGCGGAATTTTTTTGCCGACCGCAAAAGACCATTGGTCGCTGTTTGCGGTGCCCGAACAACTTGAACAGCTGGACGATGAACACGATGTCGTGATTTGGGAGCTTGAAAAATTCCTGCGGTTAGCCTTGAAGGCCAATCCAAATATTCTGGAAACCTTGTGGACTCCGATCGTCGTTGATAGCTCGCCGCTGGCCGAAAGGCTGCGAACCATTCGTCGGGCATTTTTGTCCAAACACCTCTACAAGACCTATTCGGGTTACGTGTTGTCGCAGTTTCGCCGGATGAAGAACCGGTTTGATAAAACGGGCGAATACAAAAACAAACACGCCATGCATTTGTTGCGTTTGCTGCTGTCGGGTATTCATGCGGTGCGAACGGGCGACATCATGATCGATGTTTCGGATCACCGCCCATTTTTGCTGCGCGTGAAGCTGGGCGAACTCAGTTTTGAACAAGTGCGTCAACACGCTCTTGAGCTGGACAAAGAATTTCAATCGGTGTTCGAGACGACTGGATTGCCGGATCAACCGGACTTCAAGGCCGTCAACCAGTTTCTGGTTGAGGCTCGTCAATCGATGATTTAGCCGATTCATTTTAATCATCTTACAGCACGCAAAACCATGACTTTAATTGATCTAACTCCTTGGCGGGCCTATGTCGCGGGGCTCGATTTTGAGCCGTTGTTTGTGACGGTCAGCGGGTCGCACATTTATGGATTCGATTCCCCTGATAGCGATGTTGATTTACGAGGCTGTCATGGCTTACCGCTGGCGGACGTCGTTGGTCTGAAACTGCCGACCGAAACGATTGATCGAGCGTCGATTGAAGGCGAGGTTGAAGTCGACATCGTGAGCCACGAGATTGGCAAGTACCTGCGATTGCTGGTCAAAAACAATGGCTACGTGTTGGAACAAATTTATTCGCCGCTGGTTGTTT
>CAZROJ010000004.1:3409-12191 GCA_964601665.1 uncultured Pirellulaceae bacterium | reverse complement strand
GCTCGAGAAGATTTTGCTCGGTTTGTTGAATGGGCGAAGAAACAAAAGTAAAATTGATTCTTGCCAATTATCCGACAACCAACAAAATCAATTACCATGCTGCAATACCGCGACTTTGTTCCCAAGCAAATTGAAGCCCCAGGTTTTTTGACGCCGGGTGTCCATGAGTCATTCGAAGCGGCAGTGGCAGCCTGCAATGAATGGTTGGCCAACGAAGAGATTCAATTGATATCTCTGGAAACGGTCGTGCTTCCCAATATTTGGAGTCGCTGGGAGGAAGGTTCCGTCGACGCTTCGATTGGGACCAGCGGCGATGCCCCTAGTCGCTGGCACCAGTTTCTTCGCTGCTGGTACCGGGATTAACGACGAACAACGGCAGCGCGATTTCGTCGGCTTAATTCCTTGTCAGATTTCGACTCGTTTTCACGCCACTTTGTTGGCTGGTTTGGTTAGTGCGATGTCCGATTTTTTGAAATCAGCTTGCACGCGTTCCAATTGTTCAAGCGTCGAAAGTGCGAGATCAACAAACAGTACTTTGCGGCCGGCGAATTCGCAGATCCCACCGCCGGTGCCTCCAAAGTACTCAAAGCGAACCTGATATCCTGCTTCGCGAGCCCGACTGAGGGCGGCTTCTAATTGTTCTATGGCGTTATTCATTAATTTTCGTTTCGGTTGCCGGGCCAACGTTAGACAGTTGGCGGCCATGTCATTGATGGGCCGCCATTTGCGACTGCATGCAAGTCGCTTTACAAGATAGGAAAGGCTGGCAAAACAATTCGCCGCCAATCAGCCCGTGGTTCTTTTCTTATATTATCTTCGCGGCATTATAGAGATAACAGTTTCAGAGCCCAGTCGAATTGGCCGATAATGCCTAAGTGCTATCACGCCTGCCAAGCGGGATAGCGATCCGCTGTTTTCTTTTGTCTGGTTGCTTGCCGAAAGCCTGAGAACGGCTGAATTCTGGAAGTTCAACTTCACCTGTTGTTTAGGAATTAACGTGAGCGATTTGCCTTCTGCCCAGCTAGTTCGATTACAAGAAGAAAACGCTGCATTAAAAAAACGGCTGTCCGAGATGCAGCGCATGACCGCGTTGGGCGAATTGGTCAGCACAACCACTCACGAATTCAACAACGTCCTGATGACGATCATCAACTATGCGAAAATGGGCATTCGCTACGAGGACAAGGCCACGCGTGACAAGGCCTTTGCCAAAATCGATAAAGCCGGCGCTCGCGCTGCTAAAATCACCAACGCCGTGCTGGGCATGGCTCGCAACCGAAGCGAACAGCTCGAGCCAACGAGCCTGCCGAAGTTGATCGAAGAATCGATGGTTTTGCTTGAACGCGAAATGCAGAAATATCGCATCGCGGTCGAGTGCGAATTTGAGGACGGTCTGCCGGATGTGCCGGTCATTGGGAACCAGATCCAGCAGGTTCTGATGAACTTATTGATCAATGCTCGACAAGCCATGAAGGACGGCGGTCGCCTGATCATCCGCCTGAAGAAAAACCAACAATCGCAAACGGTCGATTTGAGCATTCGCGATTTTGGGCCGGGTATCGAACAAGCAAAGCTTCGCCGAATCTTCGAACCTTTTTACTCGACCAAGCAAGGCCCTGACGAAACGGGCAAGGGCGGTACGGGGGTTGGCTTGTCAACTTGCAAAAACATCATCGATGCGCATGGCGGTAAGATCCGAGTCGATAGCACCGTTGGCAGAGGCACCTGTTTTACTCTAATGCTGCCGACCAAAACCACATCGACGATTCCCAAGGCTCATGGCTTGGCCAGCGTTGTCGCTCCGGCAAATGCCTCCGTGCCATCAAGTATCCCGTCGACTAATTCGTAACCCGCAAACCGGTGGATTAGATTTCAAATTCTGCCCAAGTTTTTGACGGCAGAGCAGGGCACTGAATTGATCGCTTGCCGTTAGCTGCCGCAAGAACGTAAAAAAACGAAAGCGTTTTTATAAAAAACGCTTTCGTTTTGTCGTTTAAAATTTGGTCCAGTTAGCGAACCTAGTCGAAGGCTTTAGCCGAAAATTTTCGGTGCGTTCAAGTGATCGTGAATTTGGTTGCAAACCGCAAGATCCATGTTCATATTTTGAGCAAGCTTGCCGAGGTATTCAGCTTCCTTTTGTGTGTCGAGCTCAATGGAGGTTAGCGACAGGGCATAAATTTGCTGCTCAAGTCCGTTCGGAACCGAGCGGGCAAAACCTTCGACGTCCAAGGGCGCGGCGAACTCTTGTTTCAGAAAATCGATTTCTGCCTGTGAGACTTCTTCGCCCAGCTTGCTAACGATATTTTCTTGTTCGGTTTGATCAATGCGACCGTCCGATTTTGCGGCGTTGACCATCGCTCGGATCATGAGCACCGCTTGATCGTTTGCCGCTTGAACTTGCTGTGGCGCGGGAGCGGGTGCGGCTTGTTGTTCTTGTCCGCCGCCGCCAAGCATTCCGCCGACCAAGCCGGCCAACCCGCTGGCTCCACCACCTGAGTTGCCGCCGCCAAGCATGCTGCCCAACAAGCCGCTTAACATGTCACCGCCGCCCGATGATCGCTGTTGGCCGCCACCCAACATGCCGCCCAAAATTCCCGCCAGCCCGCTGCTGGACGATTGCCGTTGTTGGCCACCGCCGAGCAGTCCGCTAAGAAGCTGAGAACCGAGACCTGATGACAGAGATTTGTTGCCCATAAGGCTACTAAGAAGTTTGATTGCGTCCACGAAGACACCTTTCGAGAGATTGGGAAGGAGGGAAACTCCAAAAGAAACTGGAGAACGACTTCTCCAACGGCCCAATTCTACCCACTTAACGCGAACAATTCGACTGGAGCCCGCTCGAGTGCTAGTTCGGCCGGATTGTCGCTAAAATTCGCTTGGATCGAGCCAAATTTTACCGGACTCCCGTTGCGGCAAATGTTTAATTCTTACTCGACATTCGAACGAAACATTCGACCGTTACACCGCCAGAGTGTAACGCTCCAATCCAACACGCCCAACCACTGGGCCGATTTGCCAATTCATGATCCCGGCATTGAGTGGTAGTCGCAACAAATCAAACGCTGCCATGAACGGTCGTGGATCATCTTGGATCAATATGCATTCTGGCGCGAGAAGACGACCAAAAACGTTTTGACCATGATCTTGATGTCCAGCCCGATTGACCATTCGCGAATGTATTGATGATCGAAATAGACTCGCTTTTCCATTTTGTCCAGCGTTTCTGTCTCGCCGCGACAGCCATTGACCTGAGCCAATCCGGTGATCCCCGGTTTCACTTTGTGTCGAAGCATGTAACCCTCAATCTGGCTTCGGTAGTATTCGTTGTGGGCCGATGCGTGCGGACGCGGACCCACCAATGACATCTGACCAAACAACACATTAAAAACCTGAGGCAATTCATCCAATGATGATTTCCGCAAAAAACCACCGATTGGTGTCAGGCGACTGTCATTTTTTATCGCCTGTTTCACCTCGTCTCCGTTGTCTTGGACGGTCATGCTACGAAATTTCCAGACCATGATTTCTTTGCCGTCCAAACCGTAACGTTTCTGACGAAAAATGACCGGTCCTTTGGAAGTCAGTTTAACCAGCGCCGCGATGACAAGCATTGGAATGCTGCCCATCAACAGTGCGAATAAAGCGAGGACAAAGTCGACACAACGTTTGAGTGCACCGTCGACTCCGTAGAGTGGATTCTCAAAAACACTGACAACGGGCAAACCTTGAATGTCAGTCCACCGCGAGTTAAGCATCTGAAACACGAATAGATCGGGCACGATGTAGACCGACGCCGTCGTGTCAGCCAACTCTTTCAACAATTTACGAATTCGATCTTCGGCTCGCATCGGTAGCGTGATGTAAATGACTTGGACATCACCTCGTTTGGCGGCTTGGACCAGTTCGTCCAGCTTTCCGAGTTTGACCGAAATATCGGCGGGTAACTCGGAAGTACGATCGCTTGGCCGATCATCGTAGTATCCCAAAAATCGGAGTCCGAGTTCGGGTGTCGAGTTTACGTTTCGCGCCAAATTGATTCCTAGATCATTGATCCCAACCACGGCATAGCTTCGCGTGTTGACGCCTTTTTCTTGACGCCAAGCGTTATACCAACGGTTTGCGACTCGAACTGACATCGATAGCGTTGGTGTCACGACAAACCAAGCGACTAAGTTTCTGCCTGAAAGCTCCGTCGAATAGATGCTCAGTTGTCCTAAGAAACCAAGGCAAATCAGCGTCGACGTCCATGCGAACAGGGCCGTCGCGGCTTCTTTTTCGATAGTGATTCCGCGCCAACTTCGGTACAAACCGAACAGTTCTGCGGAAAAATGGAACAATCCAATCGCTACCAAAGCGATCACGATGGTGGACTTACTGTTGACCGTAGGGTCCCAATTGATCAATAAAAACAGCCCGATAACAATGGCTAACGCGTCGAGCGTTTTCATGGTGAGGCGGTGCCACGAAGATTCCTGATGGATCTGTCGTTGAGTTTCGTGATTCATCGGTGGTTGGGAGGCTGATCAAAAGTTGGCTAAAAAAAAGTTGCAGCCCGATGGCATTTCGGTTTGATAGGGAACAAAACAAAATGTGGACTGGCGTCTCCGAAGCCTAGGTTTCACATCTCTGACCAACCGAAATTTGACGAGCGATTGCGGGTGAATTAGTAACTCGAAACCAACACATTCCCTACAACCCGTGCAAGCCAAAATACCGATGCCCCAACGTGTCGGATGGCTTGCCTGAGCTGGTGTTGAAGATCGACCAAGAATCGCGATTTAGAAGCAGCACCGGTCGATATTGATCACCGGCTTGGCGGAACGATCTTGAGGCTGATTTCGCTGATTCGAACTTGCTGGCGCGGCGGTAATTTGGCGGAAAGTTGAAGTCGATTTCGCGAAGTCAAAAAACTTGATATGGACTCGGCTTGATCGGCAGCCAATGAAACTTGAGTGATCGCCTGGCCGTTGAGCTTAATTTGCCAGTCAATATTTGAGTCGACATTCAAAAACACGGAATCGTCTTGCCCGTGGGGCCAGTTGAAGTGCCGCGACAGTTCGATTTGGCTTGCTATCTCCAACGCTGCGTCTGGGCTCGTCAACGCTGCGGTTTCTTCGTCGATCGGTAGCCGGATTCGCTGCTGCGATATCGCCAGACGATTGCCAGACTGTTCGTCGGCTTCAAGCGAAAAAAAATCCGCTTGCCACGGACCGTGTAAGCGGATGGTGTGATAGTCAGACACGTGTCTTGATTCTCAGTTGCTTGTTTACTCGGGTACAAAACTCTGAATGACAGAGATTTGGTGAACTCTCTTGGTGCCTTTTTCAACCAAGCGAAGATTCACTTTCAATGCTCGCAGTGGATGAGCGTACGGCGGCATCGTTTCTCGTTCGAGCGGATCGTCGATGACCGAAGTTCCGCCGTTGTTCGCCCCGTTGGCTCCTTCGTCAGTACGACGAGGAGTAATTCCAGCCATGCCTTCGCCGAATAGATTTTGGTTGATCCCATCGCGCTCGTAGACTGGCGTCCAAGTGTCCCAAACATTTCCACTGTAGCCCGCGTGTCCGGGACCGGTTGCTCCCGGAATTGATTTAACGACCGAGTTTCCAATGAACCACTCGCCAGCTCGAGTCAAAGGTGCTGCCGGAGCATACCCGAGATCGACATAGGCCCCTAGCGTTTGCAACGAAGCTGCTGGCACTGCCGCGTAGCCAATATCGCCCGGCTCAACCATCACGTTACTATCCACCGCGACTGCGGCGTTTGGTGAATAGACTCGTACATCAAATCCGGCCACGTCCGTCAGCAGCGGCGGCAACGGTTGCCATGTTTGTCCGGTCGTTCCGTAATTTAAATTTTGGACATCGTCGCTCGCCATGCGGTTCCTGAGAATCGGGAACGTCAGGTTGTTCGGGAAATTGATGACTCGACGGCCCGACACAAAGAAATCCGCATTGTGAGCAAATCGATTGCCGCGAACGGCGAGATCTTGGAGATCATTGGCAAAAATATCGAAACTGCCTGTCGCGCCTTGAACATCGCCTTGGACAACGCGAACGGAAATATCGTTGTTGCGAATAAAGTTATGGACTTCCACTGCGGAAAGTTCATTGGCCAATTGGCCAACCGGTAAAATGTTTCCTGTAATCGGATCGAAACCAGCCAAGTCGGGTCGAATCAAAAGCTGACGGCGGTGAACATGAACACTATCATCAAAATCGACAAGATCGATCGGGTTTGCCGCATCATTTGGCAGCGCGAGTTGCGGAGAAATTGGCCCCACTTCGTTGTCGTTAACCGTCGTGAACCAAACAATTTCGGCCAAGGAAGACTCTTCGATAGTCGGCGCATTGAGCGTCATATCCGCAACACCACCTTGCGTGTTGGTGGCAACCAGTTTGAAACGGCCGCGGAACAAAACACCATCGCTGCTTCGCGAAGTGAACGCGATGACATCGTCGCAGTCGCCCAGATACGTATCCGCTGCATTGTTTAGACCGGGCGTCGTATCACGAACCGGACCTTCAATCACCTCAAAATATCCGTTCGGCTCGGTGGCTCCGGTGTGCACTCGCGGCTCGACCGTAATGCTGGCCAAATCCGCTCGCAGGTAGTCTTCGACCGTGCGGGTCCGATTCGAAAGCTCGATCATCGCCCGGCCATTTTGCATCTCTTCAGAAGCATATTTAAACGCGGTCATCATCGTGCCCAAGACAATCAAAGTCATCGTCAGGGCAATCAAAATCTCGACCAGCGTCAAAGCAGTACGTTTGCGAACAGCGACCGGCATAAAAAAACTCCTCGAATAATAAGACCCTTCGATTGTACACATCAACACGATCTGAACGAAAAAAGAATCGTCAGAATTCAGCCTCTGCGACCACAAAAGCGGCGATTTTCCATGCAAACGAGCGGCATTTGATGTCATTTGGATGTCTTCCGGGGCATTTGGCCGGCACTGTCCCACCAACCACATTTGTCACCGGCCAATTGGGCACTTAGTCGTCGCTTGCGGTAACAAAGCATTTTATCGGTGGAAATGCCCGCCAAAGTCTCTGATAATAGCCATCCGCTTCTCCGTCGGGCTCACTTGCCAACCCGGTCGCGCTGAGTCGCCTGAACCTTCCCTGACCGGAATTCGTACCGTTTCAGGCCTTGGGAAAAACATGCTTGGCACTCAACAAGCAACCAGCATCGGCCGTGCCAGGACCCAGTGTAAGTCAAGATTTGGATTTGGCCGTTTTTGTACTCGGTGACGGCCCGACTGCGAGAATCAAACTGAAATCGACAATCCGTTGTCACCCTACCAAACTCGATCAACATGCTCGTTCGAAACGCCGCCCTATATTTCGTTTTCGTTTTCGTTGTCATCCTGTCGATCACCGCCTCAGCAAAAGCGACGCCTCAATCGACCGGCACTCCCGCCAAGGCGACACCGACGGCGCAGTTGGACCCCAAGCTGGCCAATTTGCTGCAAACGGCCCAACAAGCTCAAATCGACAACGACTTCAAATTGGCCGCTGAGCAATGGAAGCAAGTCGACAAACAATTTCCAAAAAGCGATTACGTTGGCCTGGCCCGTTTACAAGCCGGCAACTGCTACCTCGAGCTTCAGCAGTTCCCCTTGGCAATCGATAACCTACAAGCCGCGATCCCTCTGCTAACGACAACCGATAAAGAAACGCAGCTGGCCAGAGCGCGACTATTGCTCGGCTACTCACAGCTAGAATTCGGCAAACAATTCGCTGCCAAACCCGACGCCGTTAGCCAACAACAGGCGAACGATCTTTTCGCCACATCGACTCGGTCTTTTGAGCAACTCTTGCGAACCAACCCCAACGATTCCGCAGCCGAACAAGCCTGTTTCTATTTGGGCAACGCCTACGAGCAACTTGATCGCAAGCAGGACGCGATCAACGCGTACAAAAAAATGGACTCCGTTCAAAACAAAAAAGGCATCTTCCGTTTTGACTCGTTGTACGCCATCGCCCAACTGCACCATCAACTTGGACAGTACGGCGAAGCCAATCAGTACTTTGATCTGTTCTTGGCCGAATCAAAACAAACGGGGCATCCCGACCGCGACTCGGTTCAGTTCTCCGCCTCTCAAACGTTGATCGCCTTGGGCGAAGCGGCCAAGCTCAATGGCGACACCGCGGCCATGAAAAAATATTTCGGCGCAGCGATCGACCGGCTGAAAGAAATCACCGATCAGGCAGCCCAAGCCAACAGCCAGCGACTCGCCGATCTGATCCGCGACGCTAAAAAACAAATGGCTTTGTGCCACCGCCAACTGGACCAATTCCAGCAAGCCGCCGACCTGTTTGCCGACCTTGCGTCCGACTCCGGCGCAGCCGACACCACGATCATGAAAACCTTTGCCGGCTTGAGTTATTTTGACGCCGGCCAAACAGAAAAGGCCGTTGAATATCTCAAACAAGCGACATCAACCGTAAGCAAACCTGCCGTTGAACTGTTCCAAGCCATCGCCGATAACCACGCGGAAGATTCGTTGTTCCCTTTGGCTTTGCGTAACTTAGCTTTCGGCCAAGCCCAGCAAAAACAATACGAGGCAGCCATCGCGACGACCCAAACGTTTCTGGACAAGTTCCCGCAGCACAGCTTCGCAACGGATGTTCTGGAAGTGCAGGCCGACGCGTTGATGCTGTCCAAAAACTACACCGCCGCGGAAAAGGCGTACGCTCGCCTGATGTCAGAATCAGCAGGACTGGATACGTCAAAACGTTTGCCTGAAAACGCTGAGCGTTTGCCCGAAAACGCT
>CAZROJ010000004.1:0-3309 GCA_964601665.1 uncultured Pirellulaceae bacterium | reverse complement strand
AGCGTTTGCCCGAAAACGCTGAGCTTTTGCCTGAAAACGCTAAGCATTTGTCTTGGGCCATATCGAATGCCACCGCCAAATTTCAGCAACAAAACTTCGCCGGCGCGATTTTGACCGCCAACTCAGTACTCGACCAAATCAAAAAGCCGAGCAAACGAGCGGAAGCGTTACACCTGATCGGGACCAGTCACTACGAAATCCAGCAATACCCCAAGGCCGCTGAAAACCTTGCGTCCGCCATCGATGTTGACCCGGACGCCCGATCGGTTGATGACTCTCGGTTCTTCCTGACGCTCTGCCAGTTGAAACTCAACGAATTCGAAAAAGCCAATCAAACGATTGCCGCTCTAGCCACAAACTCACCCGCTTCACCGCGATTGAATCAAGCCTACATTCAACTCGGCAACCATCAGTACGACGCCGATCAACAAGTCGATGCTATTTCGTTTTTTCAAAAGGTGATCGACGCTGCCGACGCCAAGCCAGCCGATAGAGCAGCCGCATTGTTCGGTGCCGCATGGGCTAATCTAAAGAACAACAATCCTGCCTCGGCGGAGAAACTTTTCTCGCAAGTCATCGACCAATACCCAGACTCAAAACTAGTCGACACTGCTGAAGCAGGCCGAGCGGACGCGCGACGCCTTGCGGGAAAAACTAAACCGTCAATCGCTGATTTACAGGCCTTGGCGGAAAAAGCCGAAGGCCAGAAAAAGGTCGACTTGATGATGGACATCGGCTTGGCCCAAGTTGACAAAAAAGACTGGCCGGGCGTCATCGCGACGTTTGAAAGCCTAGTCAAATCAGCACCCGCAGACGATCGATTGGATCGATTTTATTACGAACTGGCATGGGCCTATCGGTCGATCGAACAAGAAGCCACGGCGATGGAATTTTTTAAGAAAATTGCTTCGGAGAAACCCGACAGCGATTTCGCTGCCCAAGCAAATTTTCATCTGGGGAAAAACGCTTACGACAGCCAACGCTGGGACGAATCGATTGCGGCGTTTCGAAACTGCTTGAATCGCGACGATGCCCAGCCGAAAATACGCGAAAAAGCAGCCTACAAGTTAGCGTGGGCGTTTTACAAACAGGATAAGTTCTCCGAATCGCTCGCCGCTTTTAAAGAGCAAATCGAAATGTTCCCCAACGGACCGCTGCTGGCCGACGGCACATTCATGGTCGCCGAATCTTTATTTCGCCAGAAAAAATTCGGCGATGCGCTTGCCGCGTACAAAGTTGCCAAGCCGGTCATTCAAGCGTCGAATGTCGCGGGTGAAAATCTCCAATGGCTGACGGTGTTGCACGGCGTTCAAGCGGCTAACAATGATCAAAACTATTCGGCCGCAATCGACCTAGCCGCGGGTATCGAAGAATCCGCGGCCGATGCGTCTCTAAAACAGGACGTGTATCTTGAACTCGGAACAGCCCACGCCGGTTTAAAGAACGCTCCGCAAGCCAAAAAATATTGGACCTTGGCTGCCGAAAATCTTGGCGCAACGGGGGCTCGAGCGACGTGCATGCTCGGCAACCAATTGTTCGCCGATAAACAACACGAAGCGGCCATCACGCAATACAAGTTAGTCTTTTTTGGTTTTGGCGGCAGGCAGTCCGAAGCCGGCGTTCGCCCATGGCAAGCCTACGCCCGCTACCAGGCAGCTCGTTGCAATTTCGTTCGGGTCGCGTCTGCCGAAGAGGCGGAAACGAAACGCAGATTGATCCTGCAAGCTCGCGAACATTTTGCAAAACTGGTCCAAGACTATCCCAACGACAAGCTCGCGCCCGAAGCCAAGCGTCAGATCGAAGTTTTAGATAAGCTAAAATTGTAGTTTTTGGCACGGGTTTCCGAGTAAGCCTTCGCGTTCGGCTCTGCGGCAGCAAGCCTTTTCACTCCCACTCTCTCCCAAATTAGTTCGATGCGTCCAAACATCTCGATTGGTATCTGGCTGGTTCTCCTGCTGATCGCCGCACCCAATTCACTTTCGACCTCGGTGGCTCAGCAATCCAGTTCGTCGTCGGAATCAGACGAACGTGAAGCCAAGCAGAACGCTTCGGATTACTTGATGAAAACGGAGGCGAGAATTGTTCGGCTGGAGAAATTTGTCACGATTGCCAAATCGACCGCTGACAAAATTAAAATCCCTTTCGGTAAGCTGATGTCCACCGAGCGAGACGTTAAGCAAATCGCCCAGAAACTAAAACTAGCTCGCGCGGCCAGCGAAGACATAAAGGTCGATTCGCGATACCGAGCGGCGATCAATCGCCGCTACAACCAGCTGGCAAAACGACTAATCGATGCGGATGAAATTTTATGGCCACTTCGGTATCACCTGAGCTCCCTTTTGGACCCACGAGCCTTTCCTGAACTGAAAAACGACGCCCAGCGATTGCAAGGCATCGCCAACATGTTTGCGGATCCGAACATGCTTGAATCGCAGCCTGCGCTGGCGGCAGAAATTTTCGAACAATCTAAGCCGGCGGTTTCGGAATTTGAACGCGTCACCAAAAAATACGATCGCTTGATCGAACAACAAACCACCGCCGGTCGGCAACTGGACGGATTGCGTCGCTATTTTGAAAGCAAACACAAATCGTTTTTGGCTGCGGCTGAATCGATAAAATCAACAGCGCCATTGCAGCTGAAACAAGAAATCGGCCGCGTCATCCATTCGCTGGATTCGGCGACGTCCCAACCGGCGATCGCGGCGGCCGTTAAATCTCTGCCAGCCCAGATTGCCTCGATTGATGGTCGAGCGAAACTGTTGTCGGCGTTGTCGGCTAAAGATACGTCGTGGCAAACCGATTACAAAACCTTGAACGCAAAACGATTGAAATTCGTGACTGGCTTACAAGGCCGACTGCTGCCATCCGAAGGATTACCCGAGGACAATTATCAAGCACAGGATCGACCAAAAATCGTCGCGTTGATGAAATCTTTCTCCATGGCCCAGACGCCAGATTTGAAATTGGTTTCGGTTCGAATTCCCGATTCGAAATGGCAGCGACAAACCAGCTGGAAATTTGTTCCACCGTCAAATCAGCCAGTTTCTGAAACTGACCCGGTTGATGCGCGATGGCGTCGAGAGGAGGTTTCGGTTTTGAGAGTTTGCCTGCTGATCGCCGACCCAGCCAATCGTGATGCGGTTTTGGTGAAGCGATATCGAATCGAAAGACTTCCCCAAGAACAACGCCAACAAACCGATGGTTCCAACTTGGGCGAAGTCGTCGAAATCTCGAATTCACTGGGTTCGGATTTGCGTTTTTCTCGGCCGCCAGCGGATCGCTAAAAATCAAAATTTGCATTGACCCAAA
>CAZROJ010000003.1:0-48907 GCA_964601665.1 uncultured Pirellulaceae bacterium | reverse complement strand
AAACGCTTCGCGTTTTTCGGGGAGAGTGCGGGCAAATTGAGGTTACCGTTTTAGCTTGTCAGTTGTCGCTCCGACCGGGGCAAGCCCGACGGAAGCGGCAAAAAATCGGCAGAGGAACCAATCGAATCCGCGACCTTCTAAAACCCGAGGACTTTTCTAAAGGGCGGACCGAGATTCCTGTTCGAATCGAAATCACTTCCAGAATTGATGGCAAACAGTTCGACTATACGATCGCCTTCGAACTCCCCAAAGACTTCCGAGAAGCGAGGATCAGAGAAGAGTCGCTCCAAGTCGATGGCGACAAAATCTATGACCGTACGGAAGCGCAGGTAAATTTGGTTGCAGACAATTCTTCTTTCATGGTCGACTGGCACTTCGTGGCTCTGCCGATCATTCAAATGCGAGGCAGCGATAACGTTTTAGAAACATTCAAGACGTGGCTTTCCCAATTAATCATCATCGCGCCGGTTCCTTCCTTGATTTCTGGCGAGGCCAACGAGGATTCTCTGTTTCCCAATAAGTCAGTTTCCAACTTTGCCGCGTGGTTCAGTGGAGTTCTTGGGCGATACCCTGCTTCGTGGAGCGTCATCAAGGCCCCTTGTTTTGTCTTTGGGACGAACCCGACAACTTCCTCTCACTTTCCGAAGTCGGCCACCTGGTCGCTTCATTAAGACAATCCTTTGCTCGTTCGGGGCAGATTTTTGTCACCTCGCACAACCCGGAAGCGATCAGGAAATTCTCCAACGAAACAACGCTCTGTCTCGACCGAAAGTCACACCTCGAACCGACGACGGCCAGATGGCTGAGCGAACTGACGGTTAGAGGCGATCTGATCGAATCATTGATCCGAGGCGACATCCCTAATGGCAGTCAATAAATACAAGCCGCACGTTTACATTATCCCAGAAGACGATGCCAATCGACAAATTGCCGTCGGGTTTGGAAACTATTTCGGAATAAGCCAGCGCTCGATGCAAATTTTACCCGTTGCGGGAGGGTGGATGCTCGCCATCGCCAAGCTTCACAACGATTATCTTCCAATCCTGAAATCGAACTCCAAGGCTCATGTTGTTGTTTTAATTGATAGTGATCAGTACGCGAGTCGGATCGATGAGGAGCTTGACAAAGTTCCCGACGAGCTTCGAAATAGAATCTTCATGCTCGGCACAATGCCTGCTCCCGAATCGTTGAAGACGAGCACGTGTATGCACTTTGAACAAATTGGCGATTTGGCTTTGTGATGAGTTTAGCCACGCTCAGAATGAAGTCAGCCGCGCGAGAGATTCATTGCGCGAATTTATTTTTGTCGATGATTGAATTCGATCGACAAAATTGCGAACTACCCCGGCCCGCTGCTGCAGTCGCACGGCGACGCGGACGAACTGATTCCGATCGAACAGGGGCACCAGCTGTTCGCAGCCGCGCGGGGACCCAAAAAGTTTGTCACAATCAAAGACGCCGGGCACAACGATCCTCAATCCGAAGAATATCGTATCGCCTTGGACGAATTTCTGGCGAAACTCAAATAAATAGCCACCCAAGACAACGCCAGCGGTCTATCTGCAGTTACAAGTCTCGCCAAAATAGGGCAAAATTGTTGTCTTAGCTTTCGCATCATCGATGCGAAGAAGCGAACGATCGAAACCCAAATTGGCCTCGACCCAAAAACGACTCTTCATGCCCGACTCAAAACCCTCGCCACGATCGCCCGAATGGGACCGTTTAGATCAAAACAAAACCCGCACCGAAAACTGGAAACGATGGGGCCCGTACTTGGCCGAACGGCAGTGGGGAACCGTTCGCGAGGACTATTCGTTTAACGGCGACAGTTGGAACTCTTTCACCCACGAACAGGCTCGGTCGCAGGCGTACCGCTGGGGCGAAGACGGTTTGCTGGGGATCACCGATCGGCAAGGCCGCGCCTGTTTTGCGTTGGCGCTTTGGAACCACCAAGATCCCTTTTTAAAAGAGCGACTGTTTGGCTTGACCGGCCCGCAAGGCAACCATGGGGAAGACGTCAAAGAGGAATATTTCTACCTCGATTCAACGCCGACGCATTCGTACATGAAAGCCCTGTACAAATACCCGCAAGCTGAATTCCCTTACCAGCGACTGGTCGACGAGAACGCGGCTCGCAACAAACTGGAACCTGAATTCGAACTCAAAGACACCGGCGTTTTCGATGAATCACGTTACTTTGATGTCCAAGCCGAATACGCCAAAGGTTCACCTCACGACCTGCTGATTCGCATCTCGATTACCAACCGCGGCCCCGACACCGCGCCGCTCGATTGCTTACCAACGTTGTGGTGCCGCAACACTTGGGCTCATGGCCGAACGGGCGAAGGCTACTGGCCGCGGCCGCGTTTGCAACGACAAGCCTCCGATCATATTTCGATGGAACACGCTTCTCTGGGGCTGATGCATTTTTTGATCCAGCCGGATGAAGACGGAGCGCCGCCGCTGCTGTTCACCGAAAACGAAACCAACCGCCAGCTCCTCTACGGCGTCGCAAACGAACATCCCTACGTCAAGGACGCGTTTCACGATTACGTCGTTCACAAAAACACGTCGGCCACACATCCCGGCCAAGTCGGCACGAAATCGGCGGCCTGGTTTCGTTTCGAAATTGCTCCCGGAGAAACCAAGACCATCCAAATGCGTCTGCTGAATGATCGCTCGTTCCAATCGCTAACGCGCGGCGAGTCTCAACCGCTGGGCGACGACTTCGAATCCGCTTTTGAAACTCGCATTGCCGAGGCCGATGATTTTTACGAAGAAGTTCTGGGCGAACTCAAAGGCGAACCCGCCAAGATCGCTCGACAAGCCTACGCGGGGCTGTGCTGGACCAAGCAGTTTTATCATTACAACGTTCGCGATTGGTTACGAGGCGATCCGAATCGCCCAGCGCCGCCGGAGAGCCGCAAGCAGGGCCGGAACTCCGAATGGCAACACTTGGCCAACCGTGATGTGATTTCCATGCCGGACAAATGGGAGTACCCTTGGTACGCGGCCTGGGATTTAGCGTTTCACATGATCCCGTTCGCCGAAATTGATATCGATTTTGCCAAGCGACAATTGATTTTGTTCTTGCGTGAATGGTTCATGAACCCGATCGGCCAAATCCCGGCTTACGAATTTGCCTTGGGAGACACCAACCCGCCGGTCCACGCTTGGGCGGCCCTGCGAATCTACCAATACGAAAAAAAGCAAGGCAAACCCGACCGCGTTTTCTTGGCTCGTGTTTTCCACAAACTGCTGATCAACTTCACTTGGTGGATCAACCGAAAAGACCGCGACGATAACAATATTTTCTCGGGTGGATTCTTGGGGCTGGATAATATCGGCGTCTTTGATCGGTCCAAAGAATCACCCTTCGGCGGGCACTTGGACCAAGCAGACGCCACGGCTTGGATGGCGTTCTACTGCGCGACCATGCTGTCAATTTCGCTGGAACTGGCCAGCGAAGATCCGAGCTATGAAGATATTGCTTCGAAATTTTTCGAGCATTTTATCGCGATCACGGACGCGATGAACTGCGTTGGCGGGCGTGGCTTGTGGAATGATGACGACGGTTTTTATTACGATCATCTGCACCGAGGCGACCAGTACGTTGCGATTCGATTGCGATCGCTGGTCGGGCTGTTGCCGATGGTCGCGGCCAGCGTCATTGACACGCAGCAAATCGATAAGATGCCGGGCTTCAAAAAACGCATGGTCTGGTTTTTGGAAAACCGTAAAGAGCTGGCCAGTCAAATTACTTACCTCGAACGTCGCGGCAACATCCCCAAACTGATGCTGGCGATCCCATCGCGGCAGCGGCTTGAGCGACTGCTGAAGTATTTACTGGACGAAAACGAATTCCTGTCCGAATACGGCGTCAGATCGATGTCCAAAGTTCACCAAGACCACCCGTTCGAACTTACGCTCGACGGCAACTCGGTTTCGGTCGCTTACACGCCGGGCGAATCAGATTCGGGTTTGTTCGGTGGCAATTCGAATTGGCGAGGCCCGATTTGGTTTCCGATTAATTATTTGATCATCGAATCGCTAGAGACCTACCATGAGTTTTGGGGGGATGAATTCCAAGTGGAATGCCCAACGGGCTCTGGCAACATGATGAACCTCAAGCAGGTCGCGCGAGAGTTGGCCGGACGGATGGCCAGCATGTTTATTCCCGACGAAAACGGTCACCGGGCGAGCAACGGCGGCGACGAACGATTTGCCAACGACCCCAACTGGAAAGACCTCGTGTTGTTCTACGAATACTTCCACGGCGATTCCGGCCGCGGACTGGGTGCCAGCCATCAAACCGGCTGGACGGCGTTAGTGGTCAATTGCCTGCGGAGGTTGGCTGAGTAAGTTGGCTGAGTAATTGACGGTGATTTGACGAGCTGATAGCAGCTTTTTAAACCGAAACGCGAAGAAACGCCAATTTACGGGCCGAGCCTGAATTCAGCCCTATGACTTTTGAGCAGTTTTTGGCATAATCTCGCCCTTTAACAACGAAGTTCGCATCCAAACGTTCGAAGGCCCTCAGTTTTTTGGCTCATCAATGCCCTCAACTGCCGGCGGATCGACGATTGTCCGCTATCCATGCCCCACTTCAGGGGCTCCGGGCTGCTGACGGGGACCTTCGCAAGCGACTACCGGTTTTGTCCCATTTGGCGTCACGCCATCGCCGACAGAGCCTCGATCGCTCGCCCAGCTGAAACCATCGTTGGAAATGTTTAGAGCTGAGCGATCCAATATTCGCCATTTGCAATTCGGCAGATTAACAAGGAGACAAATACGATGTTTAAAATTCTCAATACACGCGGCCTCGGCGTCGGTGGCAAGCAAAACGAACTGATCGAATTGGCACTGACTTTCGGTTTTCAAGGTGTCGAAGTTGACATGGTTGATTTGGTCGGCCGCCACGATGCGATGGGCAAAGAATTTGCCTGCCAGTTTTTGAAAGCCGCCAAAAGCCCCGCCTCCGAAGGCGATGCCAACAGTGGCGGCAAACACCTAACGATCGGTACGTTCCGTTTGCCTTTCGAACTTTCAGGCACAAACGAAGAGTACGCCGCGTCCATCGAAAAAACTGACACGATCATCGATTTGGCCTCTGAGCTGGGTGCTGAGCGTTGCTACGTCGAAATCGCGCCCAACTGCGAACACTTCTCGTTCCAAGAATGTTTTGAAAACCATCAGCAACGCTTGCAAGAGCTTTCTGAAAAGTTTGCGGCCAGCGGAATCAAAATCGGTTTGGCGCTGCAAACTTCAAAATCGGAACCTGCCGATGGCACCTTCAAGTTTGTTCAAACGGCCGAAGAACTTTTGACTTTGGTCAAAGCGGTCGGCCAAGACAATGTTGGCGTTTGCGTTGACACTTGGGAATGGGCACTGGGCGGCGGCACTGTCGATCAACTGAAAGAAGCTGGCTTCGACAAAGTCACCGAAGTTCGTTACGCGGACGTCAAGGCCGATGCCGACCGCGACAACATCAAAGTCAGCGACCGCACTGCGCTGCCTGCCGATCAAGCTGATTCGCTGAGTGCACAGATTGCAGCAGCCGTCAAAGAAGCCGATGCCGAACTGGCGATCTCAGCTTCAACCGACATGTCAACTTACACGGGCGAATCACGCGACCGAGTCGTCAAATCGATCAGCCAACATCTTGATTGGTTGGGCAATGGCCAAGACCCTGCGGCTGAAATCGCTCAAGCAGCAGCCGAAGCCGCCGCTGCCGAAGCCGCTGAAAACGAAGAAGCCGAAGCCGCCGCCAGTGCGTAGGTTTTAAATGCCATCTGCCGGCGTTTGACCATTCAAACACCAGCACTGGCTAATCTCTGCGACAACCGCAAACGTGAATTTTCAAAAAGCCCTGATCGGTTAAAATCGACAGGGCTTTTTTAATAGGCGACGCTTTCAACAATAGCTCACGCGAGCCCAACGCCAGCGGCCGATACCTTGCCGATGACATTTCATTCGATTCATTTAGCTACCGCAGGTTTTCATTGCGGCCTTATTCGACATGTCCAACCAACTGAACAAATACAGCAGCCGGATTACTCAGCCCAAAAATCAAGGCGCCTCCCAGGCGATGCTCTACGGCACCGGGCTCACTTCCGACGACATGAACAAAGCTCAGGTCGGCATCGGCAGCGTTTGGTACGAGGGCAACACGTGTAACATGCACTTGGACAAACTGGCCATCGAAGTCAAAAAAGGCGTCGTCGATGCTGGTCTGGTTGGCATGCGTTTCAACACCATCGGCGTCAGCGACGGGATCTCGATGGGCACGTCGGGCATGAGCTTTTCGCTGCAGTCGCGTGACCTGATCGCGGACTCGATCGAAACCATCATGGGGGCTCAATGGTACGATGGTTTGGTCACACTACCCGGTTGTGACAAAAACATGCCCGGCTGCTTGATCGCGATGGGACGCTTGAACCGGCCCAGCTTGATGGTCTACGGCGGCACGATTCGCGCCGGTAGCCACGCCGGTTGCAAACTGGATATTGTTTCGGCGTTTCAATGCTACGGCGAACACTTGGCCGGCAAAATCGATGAAGAAACTCGCTGCAGCATTCTAAAAAAAGCGATCCCCGGTGCGGGCGCTTGCGGAGGCATGTACACGGCCAACACGATGGCCAGCGCCATCGAGGCATTGGGCATGTCGTTGCCTTTTAGTGCTTCGATCCCGGCCGAAGATTCTGGCAAAGTTGACGAATGCCATCGAGCGGGCGCGGCGGTGCTGAACCTGCTGGAAATCGACTTGAAACCGCGCGACATCATGACACGAGCCGCTTTTGAAAACGCGTTGGTAACAACGATGGTTTTGGGCGGTTCCACCAACGCCGTGCTGCACTTGATCGCGATGGCTCGCAGTGTTGACGTTTCGCTGACCATTGACGACGTTCAATCGGTCAGCGATCGCATCCCGCTGTTGGCCGATCTCAAGCCCAGCGGCAAGTACGTTCAAGAAGACCTTCACGCGGCCGGCGGAACTCCAGCGGTCATGAAGTTTTTACTTGGCGAAGGATTACTAGACGGCAGTTGCAAAACCGTCACCGGCAAGACTTTGGCGGAAAACTTGGCCGACGTGCCTTCGCTGCGGGAAGGCCAAGACATCATTCGACCGCTCAGCGATCCCATCAAACCCACTGGCCACATTCAGATCCTTAAAGGCAACTTGGCCCCGGACGGATCAGTTGCCAAAATCACGGGTAAAGAAGGCAATGTGTTCGAGGGCGTGGCGAACGTCTTTGATTGCGAAGAGGACATGCTGGCGGCGCTTGAGCAAAACAAAATCAACCAAGGTGACGTCGTCATCATTCGCTACGAGGGCCCCAAGGGCGGGCCGGGCATGCCCGAGATGCTGACGCCGACTTCCGCGATCATGGGCGCGGGACTTGGCGGCGACGTGGCGTTATTGACCGACGGCCGTTTTTCTGGTGGCTCGCACGGTTTCATCGTGGGCCACATTACGCCCGAAGCCCAAGTCGGTGGACCGATCGCGTTGATTCAAAACGGCGACAAAGTCACGATCAATTCGGACGAAAACCTAATCAAGATGGATGTCTCCGATCAGGAATTAGCCGACCGTCGATCCAAGTGGGAAGCTCCGCCGCTGAAAGTTTCTCGCGGTACGCTTTACAAATACATCAAGAACGTCAAATCCGCCTCCGAAGGCTGCGTGACCGACGAGTAAAAAATGGCAACTGTCCGCGGAGGCGGTTCAATGAACCCAATGTGGCTCAACTCTCCAATTGGTAAGCGTCAGCCGCGGAATGGTTTTGCCTGGAAGGACGTCGATCAAAATGGCCTGCGTGCTGCCACGTCACGCTTACGATTCGGAGAATCGAGCGACAATCGATGTGTGCGGCTACAAAAAATGTTTGCATGAAAGAAAGCCAAACATGAATTGGTTCGAACAACTGACTGGTTTCCCCGAAACGTCGGCGGACGATCTTCGGGCTAAACTAGAACTGAAGGGCGGCCGGATCAACTCGCTTGTCAATGGGCGGACGATGGTCGCCGGTCAATTCACGACGCCGCAGCTCAGCCACCTGCGCCAACGATTTCAAATTCCCGACCAATCCTCGCCAACAACAATCCGCGAAGTCGTCGCGGATGTTCAGTCGCTTCATCAAGCCCCAGCTAACGCCAACGCGGTCTTCCAAGTCGCATCGCAATTTAATTGCTTGGAAATGATTTCGCCGCATGCGGTTCCCGAGGACGGCATCGGCATCTATCAAAATGATCGCACGCAGGGGCCGGCTTGTTGCATCGCTGCCGGAGCCGGCACGATTTTCCGAAATTACTTGGTGGACATGAAAGGGCAAATTGGACAAACCGCTGACCGCCAGCTCGACTGCCTTTCTGCCGTTGGCCAACATTTTCAAAACGAACAAAACCAACTCTGGAAGATGCAAAATGGCTATTGCTTCCCGTCACGCCAGGGGCTGGAAGCAATTGAAAACCAATTGGCCGCTGCGTCACCAAACGAAATAGATGTAATCCAAGGCAAGCTGATGGTCGGCGTGCAATCGAACACCGAAGTTACGCTTGGCGACAGCAACCACCAAGTCACGCAAGTATTTTGTTCGGCGTTGCCGGTGGCCTATTCTAATATTCCAGCGGGCCGCTGGAACTTGTTTCCAAAACTGGTTCTTGATGCGTCTTACGAGTTGACCTTTTACACTGCATTGCAAAATCAAATTGAAAACAACAACGCCAAGTTATTTTTAACCTTGGTTGGCGGCGGTGTTTTTGGAAACAAGCTAGACTGGATTTTGTCAGCCATTGATCGTTCGCTTAAGCTATTTTCACGAACTGGATTCGAAGTTGCCATCGTCAGCTACGGAGCATCCAACCCGAGAGTTGCTGACTTTGTCCACCGTCACAACGCGACCTAACGCCACCCAAACCACTTAAAACCTCATGCTCGAATTGATTGCACAAGGCCCCACGGTTGACCATCGGTGGCGAAGAACGCTGCCCGGGGCGACGATCGAGCTTGGTCGTTCAACCGAAATTTATCGAGTGCCATGGGACAGCCAAATCTCTCGGCGGCACGTGCGGCTTTCGGCCAGCGAGCACCGATTGCACGTTCAAAAACTGCCCGACGCGGCCAATCCGGTTTTCTTTAACGGCAAAGAAGTCAACGACTTTCACGTCCACCCGGGCGAACACTTTGTCATCGGTAACACGTCGTTCATGCTCGCTTCCGATCAAGCTTTTGGTTCGATGTCGGCTCCGGATCCGATTCGCCAACAGACCTTTTCGGCCGACTTTTTGGAACAAGTTCAATACCGCGACGCCGACCGCCGACTGGAAATCCTCAACCGCCTGCCCGATTTGATCTCCAACGCCAACGACGCCCACGAGCTACTAATCGGAATGGTCAACACGTTGATGGCAGGCATCGTGACGGCGACTTCGATCGGAGTCGTCAAAACCAAATCGCCTGCGGATTCGACAACCGCTGACATTCAATCGCTAGAGGTTATTCACTGGGACCGGCGCGGGCTAACTCGGGGCGACTTCCAGCCCAGCGAGAAACTGGTCGCCAACGCCATCGAATTGCAGCAGTCGGTTTTGAATGTGTGGGAGGCCGATACGCTGGCTTGCACTGGGGAAAACTACACGTTTGATTTTGAAAACGACTGGGCCTTTGCCAGCCCGATCGAAACGGAAGCCACTGCCGGATGGGCCATTTATGTTGCTGGAAGTAGTAAGCTGCAAGAAGGAAGCGAGCCTCATCCAATCGAAGAAGGCGATTTGGATGGCGACATTAAGTTTTGCGAATTGGTCGGGGCGACTTTAAAAAACTTGTTGCGGGTTCAACAGCTGGAACGCCAACAGGCGAGCCTTCGATCTTTCTTTTCGCCGGTCGTGGTCGAAGCACTACGTGGTCAGGACGCGGAAACGGTTTTGCAACCGCGACAATGCGAGGTGTCAGTTTTGTTCTGCGACCTGCGAGGGTTCAGCAAAACGTCAGAGAAAATGTCGGACGATTTACTCGGTTTGCTGTCGCGCGTCAGCGATTCCCTGGGCGTGACGACTCGCATGATTCTGGAAACGGGCGGAGTTATCGGCGACTTCCATGGCGACGCGGTGATGGGTTTCTGGGGATGGCCACTGGAGTCGATTTCGATTGAACAATCAGCAGCCGCATCGCTGCAGGCGGCGATTCGAATTCAAAATGAGTTTCGCCGGCTCTCAGCCAACGTTGCCTCGTTAAGAGAATTCACGATGGGCGCGGGAATCGCTTCGGGAATCGCAGTTGCTGGTAAGATCGGCACTCGAGATCAAGTGAAGGTGACGGCGTTTGGGCCGGTCGTCAATCTCGCGTCTCGGCTCGAAGGGATGACGCGGCGGCTGAACGCTTCGATCTTGGTTGACGGCCCAACGATGAATCGAATTGATCGCGAATCGAAATCCGAGTGCAAACAGCGGCGGCTGGGTAAGTTCCAGCCTTACGGGATGGATCGAGCCATTGACATTCACCAGATCTTTACCGAACCAAAGCCCATCGAAGACGTGTGCCTTGCCTACGAAAGTGCGCTCGCTGCTTTTGAAAGCGGCAACGTCCAACAAGCGATCAAGTTATTGGGGCCCAAGAAATCGCTCGATCCGGCCGCCGACTTTTTGATGGACTATCTTCAATCTTCACTCGATTCCGCGACTGTTGCTCAGGGAGTTATCCGAATGGATCGAAAATAGCGCTGGCGAAAATCCTTTAACCAGAAAAGACACCCCCAGAGGTCGCTTCGCAACATTCCTTGCGTTTGTGGTTTAATTCGATTTCGCCGACCATTACAATCTTGTTTTAATCTTTCGATCCAAACCTGAATTCCGTTTGCTGCGAAAATGGCGACTAAAAAAGACTCCAACAAGTCAAAACTGTGCACCAAGAAAGCCTGCGACTTCAATTTTAAGTCCCGCGCCGACAAACCCATCGAAGCCATGAGTCATTTCGAACGCTCGTTGTTGATGGCCGAGGCGTCGATGATTTCTTATTTGGACGTCAAGGAGTGCAATATTGCAGCGGGCAAACTGGGATTCTCCGATGGAAAATTCTTTGACCGTGGTGGCTCGCAGGCTTACTGGTTCCAGTCCGAACACGACAGCGTTGTCGTATTCCGAGGCACAGAAGCGGACGATTGGAACGACATCAAAGCGGACGCGGACGCCGTGGCTGCTCTGGCCGAAACGGTTGGCAAAGTGCATCGTGGCTTCAAGCGTGAGGTGGACACGATTTGGCCGCTGATCGAAAAGGAACTCGAAAGCAACACCAAGCCGCTCTGGTTTTGCGGCCATTCGCTCGGCGGGGCACTCGCGACGATTTGCACTGGGCGTTGTGTTTTGTCTTACTTGAAAATGGAACCCGCCGGCTTGTACACCTACGGAAGCCCCCGTGTCGGTTGTCGCAAATACGTCAACCACGTTCCAATGCGGCACTACCGTTGGGTGAACAACAATGACATCGTGACTCGCGTGCCACCGGTACTGCTGGGCTATCGCCACTCGGGAACCGAGCAATATCTTGACCGACACGGTCGTCTTCGCGACTTGAAAGGCTGGCGTCGTGCCAGCGACATGCTGAAGGGTTTCTTTTCTGAACTAACCAAAAAGTTTCGTATCGACAGTTTGAGCGACCACAGTATTGTGGATTACATCGAAACGATCCACGAACACGTCCGAATGGAAAAAAACGGCAAGAATCCTGGCTAGGCGTCGAATCACGATTGGTTCATCACAAGGAAGTGACTGGCGAAATAGAGCCGCCAGCCTTGCCCATTCGTGATAACATAAGACGACGTTATTCTGTTTCGCCCCCAACGATTCGATGCCACTTTTAGTTCACTGCCCCAACCATTGCCAAATCCGTGTGCCGGCCGATCGAGCGGGGAAGGTCATTCGCTGTCCCCAGTGCATGTCGCCGATCAAGATTCCAATCGTGGATTCTTCTTTGCTATCGACCGGGAACTGGGTGGAGTGCCGAGCCAACCGAGCGATTAAAAAAAACGCCGTCGATCATCTAGAGACATCGGCAAATCCTCCCTCGGCATCGAAGCTGGATTCTGAGGAAGCCCTACCACTCCCACCGCCCGCCAATCGGACTCCGTTGCTGCGCGCGAAGCCTTGGCGAATCGTTGAACCTTTAACCGTGGTCAATCCAGAACAAACGCCGATTTCGATCGACGACGCCAAGCCTTCATGAACGAAAAACAAGAAACACTCTTTCTAATCCCGACCAACTTTGAGCGTCAGAAAGTGGTTCGCCAACTAAACAGCAATGCCTCCAGCGTCTCGTTTGATTTTCAACTCTGCGGCTTTGGGCCCATTGCGGCGGCAGCAAAAACAATGCAACTGCTGGCCAGCCAAAATCCTGAACAGAACCTCAGCCGAGTCGTCCTGCTGGGGATCGCGGGCACTTACCAGCGTCTGACCGGCAAACATCCCGTGGCAACGGCGACACTATTTGACAACATCTATTGCGAGGGCGTCGGAGTCGGGACGGGAGAACAATTTCAATCCGCAGCAACGCTGGGCTGGCCACAGTGGGCTGGCGACGACGGGCCCCCCATTGGCGATTTTATCGCCTGTGATCGACCGCAGGGAAACGAAGAAAGTGAACCCTGCGACTTGTTGACGGTTTGCAGTGCTTCGGACAACCTGGAAGATGCCACACGTCGTTCAAAGCAAAACCCTTCGACCGTTGGCGAAGACATGGAAGCATTCGGGGTCGCGATGGCTTGCCAGATGTTTGGCGTGAAATTAGAAGTCATCCGTGGATTTTCAAACTTGGCCGGCGACCGAAACAAAGCGAACTGGCGAATCGACGATGCGTTGATGGCGGCCGCCGAGCTACTCCTAACCAGGCAATAATCTCGTGACGAAGCAGACGAATCCGCAAAACCAAACCAAGACGATAGGCTCAACAGCCTCGGACCAGGTCATCTACTTGACTGCCGGTGCCGGTGGCATGTTTTGCGGCAGTTGCATGCACGACAACGCTTTGTCCCGCGCGCTCTCCAATCACGGCTGGAACATCCAACTGGTGCCAACCTACACACCGATCCGAACTGACGAATCGGATTTCAGTGTCGACCGAGTCATGTTTGGCGGCGTCAACGTTTACCTACAACAAAAAGTACCGCTGCTCCGCTACCTGCCGGCGTTCTTGGATCGCTTTCTCGATTCGCCATGGCTGATCCGCAAGGTCACATCCAAGGCGATGGAAACCGACCCGACGATGCTGGGAAAATTGGCCCACTCGATGTTGTTAGGAGAACAGGGAAACCAACGCAAGGAAGTCAAACTGCTGTGCAAATGGCTCGGCGGCGTTAGCCCGCGGCTTGTCATTTTTTCCAACATCTTAATTGGCGGCTGCATTGAAACTCTCAAACAAAACTCCAGCGTGCCCGTTTTGGTGACACTCCAAGGGGACAATGTATTTTTGGATAGCCTGAAAGAGCCGTACAAAAAACGCTGTATCGAACGCATCAAACAAATTGCCGAATCGGTCGACGGGTTCATCGTCCAATCGAATTTCTTTCGCGATTTCATGAGCGATTATTTTGCGATCGATCCTTCCAAGTTCGTCGTGGCGCCGCTGGGCATTGACGTCGACGACTATGTTTCACAAAACCGAATTCACTCTCCAGCCGTCGACGACCAAACGCAGTCCATCGGTTATCTCGCTCGGCTGGCCCCTGAAAAAGGCCTACACCATTTGGTCGACGCTTTTATCGAACTAAAAAAACGCCCTGAAACGGCTCATGTTCAACTTAAGATCGCTGGCTGGAACAGCCCCGAGCACCGAAAGTACTCCCAGCAACAGTTTGATCGATTGGAAACAGCTGGCTTGGCCGGCGCCTACGAGTACTTGGGCGTGGTGGATCGCGATGAAAAATTGGCGTTCCTTCGCAGTGTCGATGTGTTTACCGTTCCGACCGACTACGAAGAACCCAAGGGTCGCTACGCCTTCGAAGCGCTCGCCAGTGGTTTGCCGGTCGTGTTGCCCAACCACGGTGCCTTTCCCGAACTGGTCAATGAATCCGCAGGCGGGATTTTGGTTCCGCCTGCCGATCCGGCAGCCTTGGCCGATGAACTTCAGCGATTGCTTGGCGATCACGAATTAAGAAACTCGATCGGCCAAGCCGGCCGCCGTTACATTTTGGAACAGCGCAACGCCAACACGATGGCCGCTCAAACGGCAAAAGCGATCGAGGATTATTTAGCTGGACAAGTCAAAAATTAAACAGCAAGCCGACTACGGAAATCAATGAGCCTCGAGCCAATTTTCGCCGTAGCCCATTTCCACTTCGATCGGACAGTCCAAGGGCAGGGCGGTTTTCATCGCTTGTTCAATCACCGGCATGACGGTTTCTTTTTCAGATTTGTGCATATCAAAAACCAATTCATCGTGCACCGTTAACAGCATCTTGGTCTGAAAACCACCCTCGGATAACGCCGCATCAACCTTGATCATCGCCAGCTTGAGCATGTCGGCGGCGGTGCCCTGAATCGGACTGTTCATCGCCAAGCGTTCGGCCTGATTTTTGATCGTTTTGCTGCGCGAGTTAATATCGCGCAGCTCGCGTCGGCGGCCGGTCTGAGTTTTCACGTAGCCGTGCTCTTCGGCGAACGCAATCGTTTTATCGATGTAAGTTTGCACGGCAGGGTGGTTTTCAAAATAACCATCGATTAACAAGCTGGCCTCTTTTCGAGGAATATTCAATCGCTGTTGCAGGCCAAAAGCCGAGATCCCGTACAAGATTCCAAAGTTGACCATTTTGGCCTTGGACCGCATCTCTCGGTCGACCTCGTCCAAAGGAACTTTGTAGACTTTGGCGGCCGTGACCGTGTGAATGTCCGTGCCACTTTTAAATGCCTCCAACATACCTTCGTCGCCAGACAAAGCCGCCATGATCCGCAGTTCCACCTGCGAGTAATCCGCCGACATGATCAGAAAATCGTCGTCGCGAGGCACAAAGGCGGCGCGAATTTCTCGACCTCGCTCTTTGCGAACCGGGATGGTTTGCAGGTTCGGATTGATCGATTGCATCCGCCCCGTCGCCGTCCATGTTTGGCTGTAGTGAGTATGCAGCTTGCCGGTGGCAGGGTTCACCGAAGTTGGAAGCTGATCGACATAAACGGACTTCAGCTTCATCGCGTTTCGAAAATCGAGCACGTCGGCCACGATTGGGTGCTTGGGCGCCAACCGCAGCAGTTCTGCCTCGCGCGTCGAATACTGCCCGGTGCTGGTTTTTTTGGGGTTATCCACCAACTGCAAGTCTTCAAAAAGCACGACGCCTAATTGCTTTGGCGAACCGATATTGAACTCACGTCCGGCGGCTAAATATATTTTTTCTTCCAGCCCTTCGATGTCGTCCTCTAGCACCTTCGAATACTCAGCCAGTGCCTTCACATCCAACCGAATCCCTTCGTGCTCCATATCAACCAGCACGGGAATCAACGGGCATTCGACATCGTAACAAACTTGCGCGACGCCGCGCGATTCAATATCGGGCGCGATCTTATCGGCAATCTGCAGAGTGACATCGGCGTCCTCGCAGGCGTACTCCGACACAATTTCGATCGGCACGTCGCGCATGTTCCGCTGAGCTTCTCCTTTGGGCCCCAACAAATCCGACGTCGGAATCGGCTCGTAGCCCAAGTACAACTTGGCAAGGTAATCCAGCCCATGCTGCATCTCTGGCTCTTTCATCGAATGAGCCAGCATCGTGTCAAACAGTTTGCCCCGCACTTCAACGCCGTGCCACTTGAGCAATGTCACGTCGTACTTGAGGTTATGGCCAACTTTTTCGATGGATTCATTTTCAAACACCGGTCGAAATTCATCCAAAATCATTTGAGCCATCGCTTCGTCTTCGGGGATGACGGCGTAAAACGCTTTGCCCGCTTCGTACGAAAATGAAATGCCCAATGGAAACGCCTCGCGCGGGTCGAGCCCTGTTGTTTCGGTGTCGAAACAAATACGTGGCTGAGCCAACAAGTTCTTGATCAAGTCGGCTCGGCCTTGTTTGGTTTTGACCGTGATGTAGTTGTGATTTTTTGACTTGATGGTGGTCTGCTTGACCGGTGCGTCAAACAAGGTCGCTTGGATTTCCTTTTCGCGTTTGGCTCGGATTTTTTTCTGTCGCGTCGGCGCGGTCGTGAATTTTTTACCAAATAGCTTTTTTCCAAGTGAATCGAATTCGAGTTCCCCAAAAAGCGACTTTAGTTTCTCTTCGTCGTAGCCAGCCCACGCTAAATCATCCAAAACAACATCGTGCGGCACGTCGCGGCGAATCGTCACCAAGTCTTTGGATAGCAGGGCCTGTGCTTTGTTTTCTTCGACGCGTTCTTTTTGTTTGCCTTTGAGCTGGTCCGTGTTCTTTAACAGCTCCTCGACTGAGCCGAATTTCGCAATCAGTTTCTGAGCCGTCTTAGGACCGATGCCGGGAACACCGGGAATATTGTCGCTCGAGTCGCCCATCAAACCCAGCACATCGACGACTTGATCGATGCGTTCGATCTGCCACTGCTCCAAAACCTCAGGTACGCCCAACAGTTCGTAGCCGCTTCCTTGCCGCCCCGGTTTGTACATGGTCGTATTTTCACTGACCAGCTGAGTGTAATCCTTGTCGGGGGTTACCATGAAAGTTTGAAAACCCTGTTTTTCGGCCTCGAACGCGATCGTCCCCACGATATCATCCGCCTCAAATCCCGGTTGCCGAATCATGGTGATATTCATGGCTTCAAACAACTGATCGATCAGCGGAAATTGTTCGGCAATGTCTTCGGGCAACGCGTCTCGCTGCGCCTTGTATTCGGGAAACTTCTCGTGCCGAAAGGTAGGTTCGCGGGTATCAAACGCCACGGCGATATGCGTCGGATTTTGTTTGTTGATGATGTCGAACACGGTATTGGTGACCCCAAACACCGCCGAAGTGCAACGATTGTCCGAAGTAAAACGCGGGCTACGAATCAATGCAAAATGGGCTCGATAAATCAGCGCCATCGCATCCAACAAATACAACTTTTTTTCTGATTTTTCCATGCATCCAGTAGAACCGATCACGGCCAAATTGGCGAGGGACAGGATGCGGTCGGTTTCTTTTAATTCATGCAAACAAGTGATTGGCTTACAGTGACGGCGGTACTAGAATTGTCGGAAATCCCGGTCCCATCCCAAAAACAAGGCGTGCCGCAATGGCAGAAACAATGAGAGCGTTGGTGAAAGCCAAATCCGAAGTTGGAATCTGGATGGAAGATGTTCCCATTCCCAAAATTGAGCCAAACGAGGTTTTGATCCGCGTGCACCGCGCTTCGATTTGCGGCACTGACATGCACATTTACAAATGGGATCCGTGGGCCCAAGCCAACGTGCCAGTGCCGATGGTGACCGGTCACGAATACGGCGGCGTGGTTGTCGAAGTTGGATCGACGGTTCGTCGAGTCGAAGTCGGCCAGCGAGTTTCTGGCGAGGGACATGTGGTGGGCAATCGCAGTCGCAACGCGCGAAGCGGTCGCTGGCATTTGGACCCGGACACAAAAGGAATTGGTGTCAACCTTCCCGGCGCGTTTGCCGAATATGTTCGCCTGCCTGAATTTAACGTCATCCCACTGCCTGATGATTTGCCGATGGACATTGCAGCGATCCTGGATCCGCTGGGCAATGCTGTCCACACCGCGCTGACTTTCGATTTGGTTGGTGAAGATATTTTAATCACCGGCGCTGGGCCGATCGGCATCATGTCAGCCGCGGTGGCTCAGCAGGCTGGCGCTCGACGCATCGTAATCACGGACATCAACCAATGGCGTTTGGACTTTGCCAAAAAAATCAACCCGGCCATTCACACGGTTAACGTGTTGAGCGAATCGCTGGAAGAAAGAATGCAAGCGATTGGCATGACGGAGGGCTTTGATGTTGGCTTTGAAATGAGCGGCGCCGAACCGGCGTTTAAACAAATGATCGACACGATGATCATGGGCGGGAACGTTGCCATGCTTGGCTTGCCGGCAAAACCATTTCCAATCGACATTGGCAAGGTTGTCTTGAAGGCGTTAACGATGCGAGGCATCTACGGCCGACAGATGTACGACACGTGGTACAAAATGTTAGCAATGCTCGACAGCGGCCTGGTGCTGAGAGACGTCATTACGCATCGCTTTAGCTGCGACGATTACCAAGCGGCCTTTGACGTAATGCTGGGCGGCGAATGCGGCAAAGTGATTTTGAACTGGGAATCGTAGCGGAGCGATTGCGAACCTTGGGCATTTTGGGGCATATTGCCCGGTAGTTTCTCAATCGTATTTCGCCTAAGGCGATCGTCTGACGTGCCCTTGCTGCCGCCGGTTTGCCAGATGCGGATTGCGGACAGGTCCCCGCCAGTTACCGGACGTAGCTTGCTCCATTGACATCGAATGTCGCGCCGACAGCGGAAGGGCAGGCGTCGGTCAACAAAAACGCCACCAACGAAGCAATCTCGTCTGGCATAGCGACTCGTCCGAGTGGAATGTCGGCGACCGCTTCCGCCCGTTTGGCGATATCTTCAGGGGCCATCCGAGTTTCCACCCAACCGGGCGCGATGGCGAAGAACCGAATATTTTCGCCAGCCAATGCTCGGGCCCACGTTTTTGTCATCGCCAGCACGGCGCCCTTGGAAGCGGCATAGGCTGCGTGATCGCCACCGTCTCCGCGATGACCGGCGCGGCTGGCGATGTTGACAACGCTGCCGCCGCCCGACGCTCGAAAGTGCTCAATCGCGGCTTGGCAGATATCCGCCGTCGATTGCACGTTCACTTGCATCGTTTTTCGCCAGCCATCGTCCCAGCCTTCGCCCGCAAGCGGCGACGAAATATAAACGCCGGCGTTGTTCACCACCGCATCAATCTGGCCGACCCGCTGTAGCGCCGCAGCAAACAACCTGCGCCCAGAACCAACCTGCGACAGGTCTTCAAAAATGAAATCGCCAACGGCATCAGATGCACTGCCCCTAGTTTCAGCAGCAATCGCTTGCTGAGCCTCAGCCGCGGCGTCACTGGGCGAACTGGCGTGAGGCACCACCGTCGCGCCGGCCTTGGCACAAGCAACGGCAATCGCTCGACCGATTCCGCGTGAGGCACCCGTGATCAAAATGGTTTTGTCTTTTAAAGAAAGCATGCGACGCCTTGAAGGATTCGTGAATTAATTAAGCTCCAGCCACTCGTCTTCTGCAGCGGCCAGCTGAGCCGCGACCGCTTCGACGTTTTCGTGCAGCTTGACCGCCTCTGCGGGATCGGTGGTCGTTAGCAACTGAGCGTTCAACGCTTTCTTTTCGTCATCCAATTTGGCAATTTTTCGCTCGATCGATTTGATTTTTTTCTTGAGCGCCCGCTGATCGCTTTGGCTCAGCCCGCCGCCCGAATTCATTTTGCCATCAGCCGTCGACTTTTGACTGGCCGCGTCGCGTTCACCTTGGTCAATTTCTTGATTGATCGAATACAAGTAGGCACTGTAATCGTCCAAATAATTTTTGGCCGTTCCGTCTCTGACTTCAATCACCGTCGTCGCGACTCGGCTCATAAAGTGACGGTCGTGACTGGTGAAAATAACCGTACCTTGATACCTGAGCAGCGCTTCCGCCAAGGCCTCGACAGTTTCGACGTCCAAGTGGTTACCCGGTTCGTCCAAAACAAGGACGTTGTAGTCGCCCAGCAGCAGCCCGGCCATGCACAGTCGTGCTCGTTCGCCACCGGACAAAACCTTGACCTTTTTGTGAACGTGTTCATCGCGAAACAGCAGCGAACCGGCAACGGCCAAGACCTGTTGATCGGTGGTCCCGGGCATCGCTTGATATTCCAGATATTCAAGCACCGTGTCGTTGGGATCGATGGATGTATAAACGTGCTGGGCGTAGGTTCCAATATTGATATTGTGGCCCCACCGAGCCTGCCCGTCCAAGGGATCCAGCGACCCGACCAAGGTTCGCAGCAAGGTCGTTTTGCCTTGCCCGTTGTCGCCCACGATCGCCGCTCGCTGCTGGTGCTCGATTTCCAGATGGATATCTTTGGCAACTTCGTGATCGGGGTAGCCGATGACCAGATCTTCACATCGTACGGCCGGCCCTTTTTTGGGATCCACGATGGGCGCCTGAATGTAGGCGGTCGCCTGCTGAGCCGCGACTTCATTGAGCTTCAATCGGTCGAGCTGCTTTTGTTTTGACCGCGCTTGGCTGGCCGTATTGGCGTTGGCTCGATTCTTATTGATGAACTTTTCGAGTTGCTTTTGTTTGGCGATCGTCGCTGCGTTTTCGCGGATCGCTTGCTGAGTCCGCTCGTCCTGGAACTCGAGGAATTTTTCGATTTTGCCGGGATACATCGTCAGCTTGCCGGCGGTCAAATCCAACGTATGCTGGCAAGTCTTTTTCAGAAACGTTCGATCGTGCGAAACCATCAAGCAGGCTTCTTTAAAGGTTTGCAGAAAATGCTCTAACAAAATCTGCGTTCGAAGGTCCAAAAAGTTGGTCGGTTCGTCCAGCAGCAACAAGTTCGGTTCGTGCAACAGCAGAGCCGCCAGTTTTACTCGCGTCTGCCAACCACCGGACAGCGACTTGACCGGGCCGAACAAATAATCGCCTTTCAGCTCAAAACGTCCGGCCACTTCGCCGCACTTCCAGTCCGGCTGCTCACTGTCCCGCATCAAGAAATCCATGGCCGATTCGCCGGCTTCGAAGGGGTCGTGCTGGCGGAGATACCCAACGCGAAGTCGTGGATGGCGGATGATCTCGCCGGCGTCCAGTTCTTCTTCGCCCAACAAAATTTTCAGCAGCGTCGACTTGCCGGCTCCGTTTCGGCCCACAAATCCGATTTTGGCGTCATCGGTAATTGTGGCCTCCGCGTTGTCGAGCAGGACTTGGTCGCCGTAGCTTTTGTAGGCATTTCGAATTTGGAACAGAACAGCCATAAAACGTATCTGGTTGCAGCGGCATGAATGAATTGGGGCAGCTAAAACGATGACAAAAACAGTCGTTTTTTTCTAGTGCTGCTGTAAATTTTAATTTTGTTCGCGTTTATTTTGCCCCCGCCAAACACTCGGCCGACAGCCAGATCGTCAATAAATGTTAAACAATCCGCTTTCAATGCATCTGGGCAGTTGCCTAAAAGTTGCCCCCAGCGGTCGGCAGAAAAATATCTCCCAATCCAAGCGTACATTTTTGAGAATCCGTCGAAAGTTCAGGTAAATTCGCAACCGCTTTTCGCCTAACCGGTGGCCGTTACCTGACCGGCCCGATTACCTTGCCCAGCCACCCTGTTCGGGGGCTATCAGGCAGTGTTGGTTTTCGACTGAAGCTGATACAATCTGCCCTTCCTTAAACTACACAACATCGAATTTGACTCTCCACAATGGCGTTTTTTGATTGGGTCAGCCGCAAAGTCTTCACCGCGGTTCATGGCAATAATTTGGTCTACAACACTTGTTGGGAAGACCCACGGCTCGACCGCGTTGCATTGGACTTCAGTCCCGACGACAACGTTTTGGTCATTACCTCGGCAGGCTGCAATGCGCTCGATTACGCGCTGGCGGGCCCCAACCATGTTTACGCGGTCGACATGAATCCGCGGCAAAACGCGTTGCTAGATCTAAAAATCAGCGGCATCAAAAACTTGGATTTCGACACGTTCTTTCAAATGTTTGGCGAAGGCCGTTTGCCAAACGCCAAGTCGATTTACGAAGATCAACTTCGCGACAGCCTGCCCGAATGGTCGCAGCAATTCTGGGACAAAAAAATCGGCTGGTTCGACAACAACCGAAAAACGTTCTACGACCGAGGAACCTCGGGCACTTTCGCTCGGATGGTCCGCATCTACAACAAGCACGTCATCAAATCGACCGAGCATCTGGACAACATGCTCGAGGCGGATTCCGTTGAAGAACAAAAAGAAATCTACGACAAGCACCTGAAAAAGAAATTCTGGTCGGGCGCGATGAAGTTCTTTATGAACCGCGATACGACGATGTCAATGTTGGGCGTCCCCAAAGCTCAACGACACCAAATCGACACACAGTACCCGGGCGGCTTGGTCAAGTTTATCCAAGACTGTGTGGAAGCCGTGTTTGCCAAACTTCCGCTGAAAGATAATTACTTCTGGCGAGTCTACATCAAAGGCAGCTACACTCGCGAATGTTGCCCTGAGTATCTCAAGGAGGCGAATTTTGCGGCGCTTAAAAATGGAGTGGTCGACAAAATTTCGACGCACACCAATTCCGTTCAAGGCTTCCTGGAAGCTCACGATGGGCAGATCTCGCGCTACATTTTGCTGGACCACATGGACTGGCTGAGCACGAACTTTTTCCCGATGCTCGAATCGGAATGGCAAGCGGTCATCAACCGTGCCGCTCCGGAGACGCGGCTGATCTGGCGTAGCGGCGGACTGCGAACCGACTTTATCGACGAAGTGCAAATCACGCTCGATGGCAAATTACAAAAAATCGCTCCAATGCTTGAGTACAACCAAAAACTTGCCGACGAACTGCACGTGATCGATCGCGTGCACACGTACGGCAGTTTTTACATTGCCGACCTCAAAGCCTAAAACTCTGACTCTCCGCTTCATTTCCTCTGTTTTAACTTCGACGCGTCTATGGCTTTTTTCTCTGACATGAAAGTTCTGTACCACATGCTTTTAAAGCCGGTACGGGGAGACAACCATGCCGAGCGAATGGAGAGTTTTTATGGTGGGCAAGCGGGTGCCTACGATGATTTTCGGCGGCGACTACTGAAGGGTCGCGAAGATCTTTACCAGTCAATCGAAACTCCCGCAGGCGGTGTCTGGGTCGACATGGGCGGCGGTACGGGTTCCAACATTGAAAACTTGGCCGACAACATCGACCAGCTGAAAAAAGTCTACGTCGTCGACCTTTCGGAATCGCTCTTAAAAGTAGCATCGGACCGCTTTGCTGAACGCGGCTGGGACAACGCCGAATCAGTTGCTGCCGACGCGACAAAATTCACTCCGCCCGAAGGCTACGCGGATGTGGTGACGTTTTCTTATTCCTTGACCATGATTCCCGATTGGTTCGCGGCAATCGAAAACGCTCTGCGAATCTTAAAACCCGGCGGGCAAATCGGCGTTGTCGATTTTTACGTCGGCCGCAAGTTTCCGCCTGCAGGACTCAAGAAACAAGGCTGGCTTTCGCGAACCATGTGGCAACCGTGGTTTGCAACGGACAACGTTTTTCCATCGCCCGACCACCTGCCGTTTTTGAAACGCCACTTCGAACAAGTCAAAGTTGTCGAAGCCCGTAGCCGGATGCCGTACGTTCCGTTTTTCCGCACCCCCTATTATCAATTCATTGGCCGCAAGGCAGCTGATTAACAATGTGGCGAGCCCTCCTTCTTGGCAAACTCTCCGTTTCAATTCTGGCCTCGCTGGTCGTCGGAGGCATCTGCATCGCTCGACCTTGGCGAGTCGAAGAATTAACCTTCAGCCAATCGGCTCAATGGATCGGCATCGGTAGTTTTTTCGTCCTGCTGGGCATCCTGCAAATCGCCGTGGTCTATCTGCTAACTCGCAAAAAGTTCTAAATGATTATCCCAAAATGCCCGCGGCTGGCGACGTCGGCTCAAAAGTTGTGGGATCATCTCTTATTCAATTCCCGGCAACTTCTTATCTGGCATCGATAACGTTTCGGCTTCGATCGAAGCAACCGGGAACGAACAATAGTCGACCGCAAAATAGGCACTCGGCCGATGGTTACCGCTCAGCCCACAACCGCCAAAGGGCAGCTTGCCGCTGGCTCCAGTGGTTTGACGATTCCAGTTTACGATTCCGGCACGAATGTGATGAATGAACTGTTGATAGACTTCTGCGTTATCTGAAAGCAGCCCTGCCGAAAGGCCGTACTTGGTTCGATTGGCTTCGGCGATTGCTTCGTCCAAACTGCCAACGCGAATCAATGTCAGCAGCGGACCAAAATGTTCTTCGTCCTCGCGGTCACCTACATCCGTTACATCTAACAAGCCCGGCGAAACCAACGCATCGCAGTCTCGCAGTCGCTTCATTTCGACAATCGGCGTCGCACCGCGGGCGATCAGATCCGATTGAGCCTCCAGCAGTCGCTTGCCGGTGGCATCGTTAATCACGGTCCCAAAAAATGGCTCCGGCGAATCCGTATTGAACCCAACCTTGATACCCTCGATCGAAGATTTCAGCGCTAATAAAAACCGATCAGCCGGTTCACCATCGACGACAATCAAGCGGCGAGCACAAGTGCATCGTTGGCCTGCGGTGATGTAAGCCGACAACACCGTCAAGTAAGCGGCCGCTTTGACATCGTTAGTTTCATGTACGATCAACGGATTATTGCCGCCCATTTCTAGAGCCAAAATCTTTTGCGGCGTCGGCGCGAGCGTTTTGCTCAGCGCCACTCCTGCTCGACTTGAGCCTGTAAAAAACAGACCGTCCAGTTCATCGTGACTGGCAATCGCTTCACCAATTTCTCTTCCGCCCTGAACCAGATTCAAAACTCCAGCCGGCAGTCCCGCTTCATGCCATTTTTGCATCATCCAAACGCCCGTCGCCGGCGTTATTTCGCTGGGCTTGAACACGACCGTATTGCCACAAATCAGTGCCGGAACGATGTGCCCGTTGGGCAGATGAGCTGGAAAATTGAAGGGTCCCAAAACGCCGCAGATGCCATGCGGTTTGTAACGCGTCACCGCGTTCGCCTGGCCCATTTCAAACGAAGTCTTGCTGCGCCGTTCTCGCATTGAATCGATCGACACGGCCACTTTGCCCACCACCGCGGCGGCTTCCGTTTTTGTCTCCCAAAATGGCTTGCCCGTTTCCCGTGCGATCAAGTCGGCCAGTTCATCCGCATTTTCACGAACCAACGCTGCGTACCGCTCGACCAAATCCACGCGTTGATCCGAACCCACATCCCACCAAGCACCAAAGGCTTCTCGAGCGGCCGCGAACGCATCGTCGACTTGTCTTAGCGACGCAGATTTCCCTGCGGCAACGACCGAATCATCGTTAGGACAGTGTGTCGAAATTTCATCCGCCAAGCCGTCGACCCATTGGCCATTGATGTAGTTTTGCAATTTGTCCATGTGTATATCACTCGTTGAATTTTGCTTAAATCGTTCGATTATTTTGACGCGGCTGAATTCGCCAGCCACTGACCCGTTATCGACTTTTCTGACTTGGCCAAATCGTCAGGCCGACAAGCCGCCACGACGCTTCCTCCCGCCTCACCGCCGTCGGGGCCCAAATCGATCACCCAATCTGCATTGCGTATCACATCCAAATGATGCTCGATCACCAAAACCGAATGCCCCGCTTGGACCAATCGATCCAGCACGTCCAGCAGCAGTTGGACATCGGCCGCATGCAGCCCGCTGGTCGGTTCGTCCAAAACAAACAAAGTTTTCCGCATGTCCGTCGCCTGAAGCGCCAAATGCCGCGCAAGCTTCAATCGTTGTGCCTCGCCGCCGGACAAGGTCGTCGCCGGTTGGCCCAGTTTTAAATACCCGAGGCCCACTTCAGCCAGAACGCTTAACACCGATTTGATCCGACTAAAGTTCGCGAAAGCTTGCACCGCTTCGTCGATCGTCATGGTTAACACGTCGGCGATGCTATGACCAGCGAACTTAACTTGCAGCGTTTGTAAATTATAGCGGCGGCCGTTGCAAACATCACATTCGACGAACACGTCTGGCATAAAAGTCATTTCAACTTTTCGATGGCCGAGACCTTGGCAAGTCGGGCACCATCCGGATTTGGAGTTAAAAGTAAATCGGCCTTTGCCAAAGCCAAGCTGCTTAGCCAACTTTGTCGCGACGAACAGTTTTCGAAATTCATCAAGCAAACCGCAGAAAGTCGCGGGACAGGCTCGTGGCGATCGCCCAATCGGTCGCTGATCGACAACTACAAAATGATCAAGTTGATCGAGCCCCAAAATCGAAACGTACTTGGCTGGCTTGGGCGACAGCAACTCAAAATGCCGCCGCATCACCGGAACCAACGTCTGCCCAACCAGCGTGCTCTTGCCACTCCCGCTAACCCCCGACACCGCGCAAAGAACACCCAGTGGAATTTCGACATCGATGTCCTTCAGGTTGTTGCCCGCAGCCCCTTGAATTTTAATCACGCTGTTGGGATCCACGACACGCCGATTTGCTCGAACGATCTGGCGCTTTCCCGACAGGAACTGCCCGGTCAAGCTTTCAGACGAGTCCTTGATGGCATTCGGATTGCCCGCCGCCACAACCGACCCGCCGTCAACACCGGCACCGGGACCAACTTCAACGATGTGATCCGCCGCTGCAATGATCTCTTCGTCGTGCTCGACCACGACCACCGAATTGCCGCCGGCTTGGATTTTCCGGAGCGTTTCTAACAGCCGGTCGGTATCGCGAGCGTGCAGCCCTGTAGACGGTTCGTCCAAAACGAAACAAACACTCGTCACGCCCGCCCCTACCGAAGCAGCCAAACGAACTCGTTGATGCTCGCCGCCAGAGAGCGAATCAGCCGGCCGGCCAAGACTCAAATAACCGACGCCCACATTTTTCAAAAATTGCAGCCGAGCAATAATTTCGGCAACAATCGGCTCAGCGATGGAGCGTTTCTGTTCGTCTTTGAACTGGACGGCATCAAAAAACGTCACCAGCTCTTCGAGCGGCAAACTAACAAGATCGCCGATGTGGCAGCCTTGCAAAAAAACCGATCTCGCCTGGCGTGAGACTCGGGCACCAGAACAATCGTGGCACACAACTTCGCCGCGCATCGTTTCCAAGTCTGCTTGGCGATCTTCGGACGTTGTCGTGGCGAGCTCCTTTTCCAGCACCAACGACAAACCAGGAATCAATTTGTCATGATGATGCATCAAGCGTTCAAAATCGGCAGGCCCCAGTTTTGACAGCGGCGTTTGGGCGTCAATGCCAACCAAATTCAAAATGGGCTCCAGCCATTTGATTTGCTTTTTACGCTGTGCCGCCGGAAGCTGTTGCCACGCAATCACTGCACCGTCAGCAACGGCAAGGTTTCGATCAACAACGGCTTCGGGTTCGAACTGAGTAAAGGCACCCAGCCCATAACACGTTTCGCAGGCGCCCAGCGGACTATTGAAACTGAAACTTCGCGGCTGAACTTCAGCGTAGTAAATATCGCACTGCGGGCAGGCGAACCGAGTCGAATATAACTTATCGCTCCAATCCGTTTGGCCCGCTGGCAGCCAACAACAAATCACTTGGCCATCGCTGCTGATTCGCACCGCGTTATCAATCGCCTCCAGCAGCCGGCCCTCGATTCCCTCGCGAACGATAATTCGATCGGCGACCGCTTCGATCGTGTGCTTTTTTTTTGGATCCAATACGGGGACTTGTTCAATATCGAAAATTTCGCCATCGACCCGAACACGAACCAACCCTTCGGCTCGAATTTTTTTTATCGTATCTTGGTGCGCCCCAACTTGCTCGACCGCGACCGGAGAAAGGATCATGGCCTTGGTGCGCTCGGGCAGTTCCAAAATTCGGTCGACGATTTCAGACGGTGTTTGCTGTTGAATTAATTGGTCGCATCCATGGCAGTGAACATCGCCCACTCGGGCCATCAACAGCTTTAAAAAATCATAGACCTCGGTCAAGGTCCCAACCGTACTGCGTCGATTCGATCGGTATTTGTGTTGCTGGATTGCCAGCGTGGGTTGCAGCCCATCGATGCGATCCACATCCGCACGCGGCAGCTGAGAAAAAAACTGCCGCGAGTAAATGGACAGGCTTTCGACGTACTGACGCTGACCTTCAGCGAACAGCGTATCAATTGCCAAACTACTTTTGCCACTACCACTTCGCCCCGTAATGACGACCAATTGTTGCCGAGGAATCGACAGCGAAACGTTTTTCAGGTTGTTGGTTCGTGCTCCGCAAATCTCGATAGAGCCGCCGGCCTCATTCATCATTCTGAGCTTTCCCTTGAAGCGTCAGCACCAGCCGGCGCCGCCCGCCATGATCGCGATGCTCGCAAAGATAAATGCCTTGCCAAGTGCCCAGATTCAATCGCCCGTCGGAAATCGGAACCAGCACGCTGGCTCCAAACAAGGATGCTTTCACATGAGCCGGCATGTCGTCGGGGCCTTCACAGGTGTGAATAAAAGGAGAGCTTTCAGGGCACAGCTGGTTGGCGGCCGTTTCCATGTCGACACGCACATCGGGATCCGCGTTTTCGTTAATCGTAAGCCCCGCCGAAGTGTGCTGGATGAAAACATGCAACATCCCGACCGCGACTTCGTTGATCTGCGGGCAGGCGGCCAAGATCTCTCGAGTGATCAAGTGAAACCCGCGCGGTTTGGCAGCTAAAGTGACCTGCTTTTGAAACCAGAATGCCAAAATTACCTCCAAATTTTTGTATTGTTTTTTTTGGCCATTTCGCCGCCGATGCATTCTTCTTTTGACCAAGCCACCGCCTCAATCGGCCCCAATCCAACTCAGAAACGTTCACGCGAGAGCGATTTCGCCACTCGGCGTTGGGCTGGGATCGGCAGTTTCGACAATGCCACGCGGCATCAGCCACGCCGCCCAAGTCACCACGCCCCACCAACATCCATTAGAGCCGAACAACGGTGTCCGCGCCTCCATTGATGCGGCAAACGGATTGATTCTGCGAAATCACCTTTCCGATTGATAAGCTTTGGCCATTAATCTGACTACACAGCGTTCGCAAATTACGACATCGTTGCAATTCCTAAACTGACGGATTTTGGCTCAAAAGGATACTGTGATTTCTACATTATTTTCTTGACTTTGAACTCTTTACGTCAATAATAACCTCCGTTGTCGGCGAAACGTATTCGGCCGGCACACGACCCACAGAGCCCGATTGGCCATCCCACTCATTCTAAATTTTGGTTGACGGCGAATCCATTCTTGGCTCAAAGACCCTTTTTCCCCTTCAGGAAGATAATGACCAACGGTAAAAAACAAATTAAGAACGTATTCGAAGCTATTCTTGAGTACGGCCATGATGAGGATTTTGTGCCATACGAGTCGGAGCAATTTTCTGCGACTGATGCACCAGCGGGTTCAGACGAAAAAATCGAAGCTCTGCGCCAACGAGTGCTCGGTGGACAACCACTTTGGCACGAAGAAGATCGCAAAGATTACAGCGGCCTGACCGGTGCTGTTCGGCCTCGCGAGTAATCACTCGGCTGCCTGCCAATCGACAAAATAAACACCCGCTTCGACGGGTGTTTTTTTATGCGCCACGCTTGGCCCCTTCGTTTCTGCTGCAATTCTTCGCAATCGTAACCGCTTAAAAGCGTAACCACTTAAAAGCAGCAGACGGTCGTACCAGTCGTCGTGCAATAGATTTTCTGGCAGCACAAGGGTCACATTTTGATGTCGCCGAGCAAAACCAGTTCAATGGTCTGTCGCACTAAAACGCGAGACCACTCCGTTGACGAATTTTTGTAGCACGCGTTCTTGCTCCAACCGCAGGTTTTTTGCCGCACAACGATCAAACGCGTCACGCTCGGCAGACGTTAAATTAGTGGGAGCAACCGGTCGAGCACCACTGCCCGAACCGACCCATTCACCATGGGCCTGCAAAGTGTCCAAGTCCATCATGATACTCTGCACGTTCGGAAAAATTCCTCGCAGGCGTCCCAAAATCAGAAAACCTTCAACGTCAATATCGCCCCAATAAACCACTCGGTTGGTTCGCAACCATTGAATCGACTCCAGACGGTTCACGGCGTTGCCTGCCCCTTCAATCGCGACGCCACGATGAACACTGGGCAACGTCAACAGGTTCAGCCGGTTTTCAACAATGAACACCGTGGCATCGGCAACTGACAAAGCCGCAATTTCAGCGACCGGCAACGACAATTCTTGATGGCTGGCACCCGTTTGAAGTTGAATCGGTTCATCCAAAAAACGAACCCCGCGATGCTGCCGCCCATCGCGCAACCCAAACCGACGTTCGAACTTCGTTTCGTTGACGTCGATTGCCGATGCGGGCAACAGCACGTCCAGCCATTGCCGCAAAACACTACGATGGCGAGCGACAAATTTTGTGTCAACGGGCACGGGAATCTGACGCGCGTAACAATCCGGCCACGGGTGTTGGACAAAGTAACCCGCGACCGCCAGCAAGCCCTCCAGCGAAGGTTGGAACTTGTGCAGGGACTTGATTGATCGTTGCAGCCACGGCTCAAGCGATGGAAATCGCTCGCGAACCGCTGCCACAACGGCTTGGGTTGCCGCAAAATCGTCGGCCCGCCCAATTAGACGCAGCAGGTCCTCCAGCGAATCGATCGTCACAGCGGTGGCCACTTGGTTGCGCCCGAAGGCTTGGCTTTTCCTTTCGGTTTGGTGAACCGTGTAGCCCCAGCCGCGCCGAGCTTTCGATTTGGCCAGCAATTTTTCGTTCGCGGCGATTGCAGTAGCCGGGTTGGATTTGTCTAGCGTCAAACTCACTCGAACGCGGCTGGGGAAAAACGAATTAGCATCCCCGGCCAACCACACGACCAAAAAGCGATCGTAGATTTTCTGAGCCTTACTTTCGATCTGTGAAGGAGTGGCAAATGCCATGCTGCACTAAGCCCCCGGCAGCTCGTGGATTACTTCTTGATACTCTCGAGCCGTCATGCTGAACAGATGCGAGCGACTGGATTCGGCACTTTTGACCACGTGCAAATAGCGATCGACAAACGGTTCGGTAATTCTGGCTTTGGCATCCAACGGTGCGACGATCAGCAGCTGCAAACCAAACTGCTGAAACAGCTTCAAAGCGTAAGTCGCATTTTGATCGTCAACTTTGGAAAACATTTCGTCGACCACCACAAATTGAAACCGGCCCGGCGTTTGGCCGCTGGGATCGATATCGAATTGATAGGCAATCGCCGCTACCAAAATTGTAAACGCCAGCTTGGCTTTCTCGCCACCGGATTGCCCGCTGCTGCCATCGTAGCTGCTCAGCACGTCTTCGGTTTCGCGGGAAATTTCCAAGGCCACGAAGTTGAACCAATTGCGAACATCGATCACCTTGTTCCGCCAGTTGGCTCGCTCCTTGTCAGCCAATTTTTCCACCAGCGACTTAATTCTGTCAAACCGAGCCTCATTGGCGGCCTTGCTGGAATCCAGCGATTCGTCCATGCACGCGTCCAGCGAACGCCGAAACTGCTCGATCTCGCCATCGTTAATTCGCCGCGGATCCAACCGCATGTAGGTGCCGCGGTGTTGATCGTATTCGACGTCCGCCAAGGCAATGTTTAACTGCTTGATTTTCTTGTCGATCTCTTGGCACTCCAATCGCAGCGCCGTCCTGAAGGTCGCGATCTCCGAGGTGACTTGGTCGTTGAGTCGCTGTTCAAAACGAGCGATATACTGGGGCAGGTCCTCGCGTTCCAACCGCTGCAGCAAGGCCAAAAAACTGTCCAACGCTTCTACGGTTTCAGACAAATCGCTGGCTTGTTCTGGAAACTGCCGCAAGAATTTCGACTGAGCGACGGTAAGTTTTTCCTTCAACGTTTCCACCGGCTGGCGGCTTTTACGAAGTTGCTCGCGGGTTCCGGATTCCCAGGATCGACGACGAGCATCGAAGTCGCCAAAGGTTAGCGCTGTCTCACCCAGTGCCGTTTGAATCCGAGCAAAACGTGGTTGTTGCACTGCCAACTCGCCGCTGGTTTCGGCCCCAGCCAGTTTGTCCTTTTCACGATCGATATTTGCCAAATGGAGCTCGATTTCTCGCTTCAAGGCACCCTGTTCTTCTAGTTTTTTATCGCGTTCGGCCTTGGTGCTTTTGACTTCCTTTTCCGCCGCATCCAAACGCTTCCGCAGCGGCTTGACCAAGTCATTGGATTCGAGTTCGCGTTGTTCTTCACGCAGACTTTCGATTTCCGCCCAATGACGTCGGACGTCGATCATGTCAAAACTGGTCACCGCCAGCCCCGCTTCGATCGCCTGCAATTTGTCTCGCAGGCCCCCCAGCATCGCGTCGAGATTTTTGACTTGCTGGTCCAAGGCAGACGTTTCGGTTTCCAGTTCTTTGATTCGATTGGCGATACGGTTTTTCTTGTCGGTGTTGTCCCACCCCAATACGAAATAACGCGGATCGACGGTGCGTTGGCGATCGTCTTTTTTATGAGACTGCGAATTGAATTTGACGTGACGATTCGCGGTCACCGCCATGCGCGGCACCTCGTTAAATTCATCGATATTCTCGCAACAGGTAAAGTTAAACCGACGCACGATCTCGCCACGAACCCAAGGGGTCAGGTCGTGCCGAGACTTGAAGTTCAGCTTGGTGGTTAACGAACGAGGGTCCAACCGATCGCCGCTGGCGTCCTGAACCACGCCAACGCGGATGTAGTCGATCCGAGCCCCTTGGCCGCGATTGTCGTTGATGCGATTGCGTTCCAAATAAGTACGAACACGTTGGTAATAGCGGTCGGGCACCAGCAGGCTCAGCGAAAACGAATTCAAGACCATCTCGATAGAGGCCTCCCATCGCTGCTGGTCTGGTTTGACGGCCAGCAGTTCGGCGGCGAAGGGCAAATCGGTTTCGTTCAAGTTCAAGTTTTCGCAAATCTGCGTCCGCATGGCAATAAATTTGGCGGGCAGGTTGGTGCGGCGCTGCTGGAGGGCCGTCAGTTCGGCACGTTCGCAGCGGAGCAGTTCGCCGACGCTGGCTCGACCGCCGATCGCGGTTTCGTATTCGTCCTGATGGATGGCTTGTTGGTCGGTGACTTGCTGGTTGAGTTCTTGCAGTTGAACTCGCGTCTGAGAGAGCGCCCGGTCATCGGCGACTTCGCTGGGCAATCCGCAGAGCTTAAGTTGACCAGCGAATTGGCCCAGCCGAGCCTGTTTGGGGCGAAGTTCGGCTTGCTGGATCTGGATCAAGTTGGGAATTTGTTTGATGCGATCGCCGCCAGCCAAATCGATTTCGTTTTTCAACTGCCGTATGGTCTCGGCCAGCTGCTCAAGCTGAGCCTCCATTTGATCGATTGTCGCGGCCATCGCTTTTGCGTTGGCCTGTTGCCGTTGGATCTCTGGCTGGAATAAACGGACAAACTGATCGGCGAAAAACAGATCCGCAGCGGCCAAGTTTTCTTCCATCAGAATCAGCTTGGCATGGGCGTCGCGGTACTTGTTGCCAGTTTTGCGAACCGGTTGCAACAGTTCGATCTGCTTGCGAGCCCGTTCCAGTTCTTGATGGGCGCTGCTCAGGTCGTTGAAGTGCAAGAGCAACGACTGGACTTTGTCTTTCCAGTTGGTGGCTTCGAGCATGTGGTCGCGAATGAATTTCGTTAGGCTGTCGATGTTCTTAACCGCAACGGTTTGGTTGAACATGTCGATGGCTTTGGTCTGCATGCCCGTGCGTTTGGCGATCCAACCCAAGTATTCCGAGGGCTTCTTAGTCGTTTGGAAGCCGTGCTGTTTGAGGTGGCTGCGGACTTGGTCGGATTTGACCAAGCCGCTGAGTGTCGCGGCAAGCTGTTGTGGGCTGTCGGCGATGGCGTAAACCCGGTCTTCGATGTCGCCGTTTTTTAGATACAGAACTTGCAGGATGGTGAAGGTCTTATCCAGTTTTTCATCGCAAAACTGAGCGGACAAGGCGGTCAGCGTGTCGCCTTTGGGACGCAGGAATTTTACAACGCTGTTCTGCGAACCGTCGGCGACCCGATCAAAGGCTCCTTTGATGTAGCTCTTGGGCGTTCGCTCGCGTGACTTCGCACCGGCAGCCAAGTTGTAACTGCGATTGTTGCCCAGCAACGTCGTGATGGCATCGACCAGCGTTGATTTGCCCGAACCATTGTGCCCCACCAACAGCGAAGTGCGACCTTCAGGTCGGAAGGTGTAGATCCGCCCGTCGCGACTATCGAAAGTACCCCAGTTGGAGATTTCGAGCTGCTGCAAGCGGTAGCCTGGACGTTCAGGGCGAGTGTCAAAAAGCTGGTTCATTCGCGGTGTTCGTGTGGGGTTAGGCCCGGTGGGCGGTTTTAGGTTGGGCGGCAACTACTTCGCGTGCTCGGCCAGGCGTTCTTTTAACTGCTCCAATTGATCGATCGGCACCCTTGCTTTGATCGCTCGGCGGACTTCCCAATGATCTGTATCCGTTTTTAGTTTGCGAATCAACTTGTGCTTTTCTAGCTGATTCAATGACTTCACCAGCTTCTTACGCAACGACACTTCGTCCTCCTTGGCCGGAAAAAAAGACTTCCACCGGTCAAACAGCGTTTCCGCATCCACGACGCAACGTTCGTTGTCTAAATCTTCATCCTCAAACTTGCGAAATTCGTCTCGCAGCAGCACACAGCCCAAAGTCGCGTCATAGCTCAGCGGCGACCGAACGAACATTCGCGGCAACCGCTCATAGCCTTCGGTTCGCTCGTCATCGCTGAGTTGCCGCAAAAACGCCATACCATTGGAGCGGTCGATAACCACCACCATCCCGACTTTGTAAAACCAAGTCTCCAGCTCAGATTCATTGCTGAGCAAATTCCCCCAGGTGTCAGCGTCTTCTTCGTAGATGACACCCTGCAGCAACTTCACCGCAGCAATGCCCGCTTCGGAAAATTCAGGTCGATCGTTCATGCGTTCTGTAGCTCCATTGGCTCGATGCCGGGTTTGGCAAAAATAACCTTGGGGACTTCAAGCGTTGTAAAGCCGCTGGTGACGGTCGCGTCCGGGTAGATAATTTCTTCAGTCGCGTCCTGATCTACGTGGTGCCCCGCGTCATGAGCCAACTGCACATACGCAACGACTTCGATCGACCCAGCCGTTGGCGGATGAGCTTCGAAAAGTTGCCGCAACGAAAACGTATCGTAGTCGCGTTGCATCGTTTGAATATTGTCTCGCATCGTCTGCCAGTCCAAACGCTGCAGCTGTGCCAGTTGGCGAAACGCCAATAGTCGCTCGTCTTCGTCTGGCTCTTCGGATACCAGCTCAACGGCCTCGAACTGAACCGGAGCACTCCACATCGGACGGTCCAAAAAATTGGCCACATTGGGCTCGGTCAACAATTCCAAACCAAAATCTGGCGGATCGTCGGCCAAACGCACGGCCTCGGCTTGGATCTGACGCAAAACATTTGCTAGATGCATCCGAGCGGAACTGGAGCCGTTGTCCAGCAGTCTTCGCAACGTGTGGCTTAGCCGACGAGTCGTCCGCATCACTTTTTCGGCCTCGGCCGATAGGCTGCCGATCATACCGTGCAGGCGGCGCTTGCCGTCGGACTGCGCATCCAAATCTTCGATCTGATCCAACTGATTGATCATTCGCTCCAGATCATCTTGCTGGCTCTGGGACAGCAGTAGTTTGACGAACGCATTGAAGCTGGTGCCTTGATCGCCTTCGTTAAGTTCGTCTTCGGATTCGAGTGCGAAACCGAGGATATCGCCACGTCCGCCGGCGTTTTCGTTTTGCCGTTTTTGGACATCACGGGTGATCGTTTTGAAGCTCTCTTCGACCGCGCGAAAATCACTTTGCAAGGAAACCAAATCCGACACCGCATCAGAAAAGCGTTCGCGAATGGCCGTGGGGCTATGCGTTTTGACTGCCTTGCCGGACTTGATTGATTCGATTTCGGAATCGATCAATTGTTTTTCTGCTTCCAAAAAAGCCAATCGACGCTCGGGATCGCTCGACCCGCGAACGACAATATCCGATAGCGTTTCGATGATCCGAGTCAGCCGCGATTCGGTGCCGACGAAGCCAAGTGAACGGTCGAGCACTCCCGTGACGAACTTGAGTACGTCCTCGGTGTGAGGGGTTAGTTGGTAGACCGGTTCGGCGAACTGGCTGTCGAAGCTGCGGCGCAGCCAACGCGAGTCGCCGGTGGACCATTTAGTTAAATAGACTTCCGGGCGATCAGAAAGCTTGTCGGGCTCGGTTTCATGCAGGTCGTCTAAGTAAGACCGCAAGTTTTCTTGCAGCACCGACTGAGGCAAGGTCAAGTTGGTTTCGTGCTTGAACTGCCGATTGAGAAAATAGATGACGTGCGCGGCATTGGGCGAACGCAACAATTTCGCCGAGGGGTCGGTGGAAAAGAACAGGATGAGACGATCAAGTTTCACGGAAACTGAGTGATGGGTTGGTAGGTTTTGTTTTTTTAAATTGGCTGATTTTGGTCAGTCTATGGTAGTCAAAACCACAGGCAATCTAGAAATCGACCCAACGTTTTCGCATTGAAAAAGCAGGCAACGGGCGAATGGCTGCCGATTTGGAAAACTTTAAGGGCGCGTGGCGAAATCCGGTAAGTTTTGCGGGGTCAAGGGTTCTGAGAGAACAGCAGGGGCGGGGAAGGCTACGATTCCCGAATGCCCTGCCGTAAACCCCGGTATTAATAAACGCAAAAACGGGCGACAACGCCGGCAGCCAGTTCTGGGGCTGCACCGGATACCCCGATTGCAACTGAACATCACGCTGGTAGGAGCTCAAAAAAAAGTAAAACGGGTAATCTAGGCCGGCCTTGATTCGAACGGGCATATTTTCTACCGTCGCCCCATGGATTGGAAACCAAACCGCGAAAATCGATCGTGCCTCGGCAGGCTGACAGCCTTGTTGGCTGTGCAGGCGTGCTTGTGTTTTGTCGCATTCGCCGACCTGGCCGCCCAAACACCTCGTCGCGGCCCCGCTGCCGTTTCCAACGAACAGATTTTGGTCTTAAAAAACGGAGAGATCCTCGCTGGCCAAATCGAACAAGACCGAGCGAAACTGATCGTGCATACTCGTCAGGGCAGCCGGATCGTGATCCCGAAAAACAAAGCTGAATTCATCTGCGATTCAATCTCAGAAGCCTTCTGGGGCAAATCGGCTCGCACGCGTGCCTCGGATACTCGCGCTCAAGTTGACTTGTTCCGCTGGTGCCTGAAACATCGCCAACTGGATCTGGCGGAAAGCCAGCTGGAAATCCTGATGCAGTGTGATGTTTCAGCAGCCCAAATGGTATCGCTGAACCGTCAACTCTCCGCCATGCTCGAATCGCAAGCTCGGCAAGCAGTCCCAAATCTCGCAAATCGCGAGGACGCTCAATCACGCCAAACAGCGACCGTGCCAGAGCCAACAAAACGACTGACCATCCAATCGGCCAGATTATTTCAACCCTTGCCCAAGCTGGGTCAACCTGAACCCAAAAACGCCGTCGCGGTCCGCCGTCAAAACGAAAACGGCCCAACGATTTCCGCTGACGGCAAAGTTATCCAGGCAAGCTTTATCGCTCCGCAGAATTCCAACCAATCCATTCGCAAGCGTAACGCCTCTTCAACCATGCTACGGCCCATTGCTGCATCGTTTTCAACGGCCGGTTCGATTCCGGATTTGAGCACCGCCCAAAAACTACCCGCCAAAGTCAGCCGCGAATCGGATCCTTACGATGCGGCTATCTTCAACGCGGAAACGGATCGGCTCAACAGCTTATCCCACAACCAGTGAGCCGAAGCCGCTAGCCGCGGGCATTTTGAGTTTTGGGATAAGCACCAAGTCCAAAGCCAATTCAAAAAAACAGCTTCACGGCTTATTCGAAAACAAATAATGCGACACCCACCACTCGTCGCCACCCCGATAGCCAAACAGTTCGCTGCAAGCCAGATAAAACATGCGCCAGCGGTTGAACCAACGAACCGCATCTGCTTGGCCATACGTCTGTTCTAAAACTGGCATGATTTCGTTTCGGTTGCGGTCCATATTTTGCAGCCATGCCTCACACGTCTTTTGGTAGTGTTGCCCATTCCACTGCCACTGATCCTCCAACGTTAAATCGTTTTGATACTCGGCGAACAAATCATTGCCCGGCATGATTCCCCCCGAAAAAAAGTAGCGGCTCATCCAATCCGATGCCCCATCGTCTTGAAATTTGTAGGTAAGTTGTCGATGGCAAAAAATATGAGCGAAAAGCTTGCCCGAGGGCGTTAGCCAGGTCGAAATCCGTCGAAACAGTTCTTGGTGATTCCTGACATGTTCAAACATTTCAATCGAAACCACGCGGTCAAACTGCTGGTCCGTCGAAAAATCATTGATGTCGCAGGTCACCACATTCAGGTTCTCGCCAATCCCTAATTCATTGGCTCGATTGAGAATAAATTCGCGCTGCGACGCAGAATTCGAAACCGAAGTAATGCTGGCTTGGGGAAACTTCTCCGCCATCCACAGCGAGAGCGAACCCCAGCCACAACCAAGCTCTAGGATCTTCATGCCGTCGGCCAATTCGGCTCGTTGGCAACTAGCTTCCAGAGCAAGTTCTTCAGCCCGGTCTAAATCTGAAACGCCCTTGGGCCAATAGCAGCCCGAATACTTGAGTCTTGCTCCCAGCGTTTTCAAAAAGATCGCTGCGGGAACTTCGTAGTGTTGCTCGTTTGCTTTTTCAGGCACCAAAGCCAACGGCCCGCTGGAAAATTCTTGGACCAAAGCCTCCAACTGGCGCTGATTGGCTTCCGCACTGCCTTGATCAACTTGCTGCAAACGTTTTTTCAGCAACCGCCGAATTCCGATTCTTACTAGCCGGTCAGGTGTCAGTCCGCGTTCGGTCCAATCAATAAATTTCGCAATCACGATGTCGCCTTTTGGTCTTTCGGGAACCACGGAAAAAATGCGTTGGTTGTTTTTTGATACTCGCGATAGCGGTCGCCACGCGAGACGACGGCACGGGCTTCCGTCGTCGGGATGCCGGTGACTTTGGTCAGGAAAAACCACATCGCCAGTGGGGCGATCAAAGTCACCAACAACCATGGACTCAACAGTGCCATTAAAACGTAGGCCCACCAATGCAGCCATTCGAAAAAGTAATTGGGATGCCGCGAGTACCGCCACAATCCGCTTTTACAAACTTGCCCATTGTTGTCGGGGTTTTGCTTGAACCATTTGAGCTGCAGGTCGGCCAGTGTTCCACCGGCGATCGCAATGATCCAAACTGCGACAGCCGCAAAATCCCAAACGCCAAGCGGAAGATCTAAATTCGCAACCACAAACAACGGCCACGTAAACACGAACGCCCCTAAAGCTTGCATTTGGTAAAACCGAAACATGCGAATTTGAGCTTGGTTGCCCCATTTGTCTTTGAGCGCCGTATAGCGTTCGTCTTCGGGATGTTGACGCCAGCGAAAAAACAAATAGCCGCTCAACCGAATCGCCCAACCCGCGATCAAAATCGCCGCCAACCAGCGTCGACTCACATCGCCCGTTCCAGCCCAGCAATACAGGCCGCCGACGATGGCGACCGACAACGCCCAGCCAACATCCACGACCGCCGAATTACCGATCGCGTACTGCAGCGCCCAAAACGCAGCAAAATACACGAACAGCACGGCCAAGCCGACCAAAAGAAAACTCAATTCGCCCAATTTGACCTCTTACTTTCCAAGTTGAAATGGCAATTCAAAACCATAGCCGACTGGAACCGTAAAATCTGCGGCCGGGCAACCAATTCCAACAAACGACGATTATAGACCTTTCTTCGGCAACTTCCATTCGTTGCGAACTCCGGCTGGTTGCGGACTGGTTAGTGATAGTTATTACAGCCACTGTTAAGTAAACTTTGCAGCGATAAATAATCGATCCGCAACTTTGAACGCTCGCTCAACCGCTGCTCGCCGGCTGAAGCGGAAACAATTCCTTTTCGATCAACCACCGCCTTTAATTTGGATTTTCAAGTGTCGATTCCCGCCAGCAATGAACACAATCCATACCGCAGCGACAAGAGTCATGTCTCACAGGCTCCCTCGATCGGACCTCGCGGCTCTCGGCCGCTTTCGATCGGCGGCGTGTTGGCTTGGATAGTCATTTTTACACTGACGACCTTGCTGGTTCTGCTGGTCGCCTTTGAACAGTTTTCCGCTGCCAAACAAGTCGGTGGTGACGCCGAAAAGTCTGACTTAATGCAAGTCGAGATTCAATCGAAGGTGGTGGTCGGCCAAAACAATTTGAGCAAGATCCTGCCGGCTCCCGACGGCGGAATGCCTCCCACGGAAATTCCCAGTGAATTGGATGCCGGCTGCTACGAGCAACGCCTTGTCTATGCTTCGCTTAAATCCGAACTCGAGGGCCCCGAGAGTGCTCAGGCGTATCTAGCTCAACTCGACGATCGCATCGCTGAACTTCAACAAGAAGAAGCCGCCTCCGATGTGCCGGACGACAAACGATTTAAGTTGACCGAAGATCAAAAAAAGATGCGAGCGACGATGGATGCGTTATTGGAAGACTATTCCAACGACGAATTCGATAGCTCCGATATCCCCGAAGAATCCAAAACGCTGCTCAAAGAAAGACTCGGCTTCCCCGCAGAATTATTCCTACTGCCCGAGGGAACAACGGCCAAAAAGCAACGTGACTCGATGCTGCAGAATTCGGCGATGCGAATTTTGGGCTTGGGGTTGATGGTCTTCCTGGGCCTTGGAGCATTGCTCGTTGGGTTCGGCTTGATCATCGGCTTGGCGGTGATGATTCGCAACCGAAGACTGGTTTCCTATTTCTTCCACACCTCGACGGATCACAATCTTTACATTCAGACCTTTGCCATTTGGATGGCCTATTTCTTTGGCGGATCGATCCTGCTGGGCGCACTCAACCTTGATCAACGATCGGCCATGATGCTGCAGCCGGTGATCTTTTTTAGTTCGTTGGCCTGTTTGTTTTATCCCGTCATTCGTGGCATCTCGTTTCGCCAAATGCGGTTCGACGTCGGCCTGACACTTGATCGCCCGGCCGGCGACGTACTTCAGTCTGGCGTGTCTTACCTCGCAACGATCCCGTGTTTGATTCCCGGTTTTATTTTTGTGGCAGCTTACTCATTGGTCACATCGTTATTTCAAGAGACCCATGAATTCGCTCGGCAGACTGGCCCGGGACATCCGATTCAAGAATACATCGCCGAGGGTGACTTTACGATGCTGTTGATGGTCTTCATCACCGCTTGCGTGGCTGCTCCGATCGTCGAAGAAACGATGTTTCGCGGTGTCCTGTACCGCCACCTTCGCGACTGGTCGCAAACTCGGGCTCGATGGGCCAGCATTTTCTTTTCGGCGGTGTTGAACGGATTTATTTTTGCGTCCATTCACCCGCAAGGCATCGCGGGAATTCCAGTCCTGATGACGCTGGCGATTTGTTTCTCGCTGGTCCGTGAATGGCGCAACAGCCTGCTGACTCCCATGTTGATGCACGCGATTCATAACACGCTGGTGACTTGTGTTTCCTTGCTAATTTTGTGATGATGTGCCGACAACGGCCTAGCGATCTTAGGCCAGAAAATTGCAGCAAAAAACTCTCAAAGAGACAAATTGATGGCTCAGATAAACGACAACTATTTAAAACTTCAGGCTGGCTATTTATTCCCCGAGATTGGCCGGCGCGTTAATGCTTTCTGCGAAGCCAACAGCGACGCGAATGTCATCAAGATGGGCATTGGCGACGTGACCCAGCCTCTGTGCCCGGCGATCATCGACGCGATGCACGCGGCGGTCGACGAAATGGCAGTCAAGGCCACGTTTCGCGGTTACGGCCCGGAACAAGGTTACCAATTCTTGCGTGATGCAATCGCCAAACACGATTTCCAAGATCGAGGTGTCGATGTGTCGGCGGACGAAATTTTTGTCTCCGACGGATCAAAATGTGACTCGGGCAACCTGCTAGACATCTTTGGCCAAGACAACACGATCGCGGTTTTGGATCCGGTCTATCCCGTCTACGTGGACACCAATGTGATGGCGGGTCACACGGGCGTTGCCGACGACTCCGGACGCTATGCGAAATTGGTTTATATGCCGGTGACCGCCGAGTCGAATTTTGAGCCTGCGATTCCTGATGAAAAAGTTGACCTGATTTATTTGTGCTACCCCAACAACCCCACCGGCACCGTTGCGACTCGCCAGACTCTAGAAAAATGGGTTGCCTACGCCAAAGAAAACGGCTCGATCATTTTCTACGACGCGGCTTACGAAGCATTTATTTCCGACCCCGATGTGCCTCGTTCGATCTTCGAAATTGAAGGCGCTCGCGATGTGGCGATCGAACTTCGCAGCTTCAGCAAGACCGCTGGCTTCACCGGAATTCGTTGCGGCTTCACCGTGATCCCAAAAACACTGATGGGCAAAACCTCGACCGGCGAAACTCAGTCAGTTCATTCGCTTTGGAATCGCAGACACAGCACCAAGTTCAATGGCGTTTCCTACCCGGTTCAACGCGGTGCCGAAGCGGTCTACTCCGAAGCCGGCAAGAGCCAGATTAAGGACTTGATTGCGTTTTACATGAACAACGCAAAGTTGCTCCGCGAGGGTTTGGCCGATGTGGGCTTTGAAGTCTACGGCGGCGAGCACGCTCCCTATGTGTGGCTAAAAACACCCAACGGCGTTTCCAGCTGGGACTTTTTTGACGAGCTTTTGAGCAAGTCGCACATTGTCGGCACGCCCGGCAGCGGTTTTGGAGCCGCTGGCGAAGGCTATTTCCGGTTGAGTGCCTTCAACAGTTTGGAAAACACGCAAGAAGCGTTGCAACGAATCAAGGAAGCCTATTCAACGGCGCAAGCTTGATTTCCTGATACAATTCAAGGGCCGGCTCACTGTGGAGCTGGCCTTTTTTTATGCATGAACTTCAATGCCCAACTTTAAATTCCCAATGCCAGAGAAAATAAAACTTAACTGCCTCATTGCATTTCTGGTCATGGCCAACTTGTTCTGTTCCCTCACGCTCGCAAACTGTGCGGATGACAAATTTGGGACGGACGTTGCCGCGGCCGTTTCCCAAGCGGAAAAAGAAAACAAAGACTTGATGCTGTTCTTCACCGGCTCCGACTGGTGCCCGCCCTGCCAAAAGCTGGAAGCCGAAGTGTTTTCGCAGCCTGAATTTTTTCCGGGCGTGAAAGACAATTACGTTTTGGTGATGCTGGACTTTCCCAAGTCGGTCAAACTGCCGGAAAAAATTCAACAACAAAACGAAGCCATGGCGACCAAATTCGGTGTCGCCAACTTTCCGACCGTGATCATGGTTGACACTGATCTAAAACCGTTTGCCTTTGCCGGCTACCAAGAAGGCGGCGCGGAAAACTTTATCAAGGTCATGATCGATGCCCACCAGAAGCGAATCACTCGTGACGAAAACCTAGCCGCAGCACAAAAGCAAACGGGCAGCGAACGGGCTCAGCTGCTGGACGCTGCCATCTCAGGCTTGGGCGAGGAAATTGTTTCGGTCTACTACACGGACGTCGTTGATGAAATTGTTTCGCTGGACAAAAACAACGAACTTGGCCTGCGAGAGAAATGGAACGCCGCGGCCGACAACGAAATGCGAAAGGTTATCTTAGCCGACATGCTGGTCATGTCTCGGATCGCCAAGCCTGAGCAGACGATGAACTTCATCGACGAAGTGCTGAACGAAATCACTTTCTCGGATGCTCAGCGGCTGAAGATTTTGCAGATCAAACTGAATCTAGCCCGAGAAATCGATCAGACCGAAACAGCCGCCAAAGTCTTGGACCAAATGATCGCACTGGATGGAATCACGGGCTCAACTCAGCAACGACTGGTGGCCAAGAAGGCTTACGTCTTAGCCGGGGCAGGGCAGGTTGCGGACGCGATCGGGCTGCTGGACCGTCAGATTGCCGCGTCACAAGACCGCTCCGTACCGGACATTGGTTATTTGTTTTTGGCCAAAGGTGAACTGCTGGGCAAAGATGAAAAATGGCAAGCCGCAGCCACAACCTTTAGCGACGGCATCGCGGCAACGCCCCGCAACTTCGACCTGCTGATCGATTTGGTCGGTGCCAAGTCAGATGTTCTGTTTGCTGCTGGCAAACAGGCCGATGCGCTGCGACTGTTGGACGAGTTTTCAGATAACCAATCGCTGCCCGAAGACCTTCGCGCTGAAGCTTTGCTGCAAAAAGCCATGCTCATGCGAAAACTCGACCGCGGCCGGCAGGCACGACTTTCAGAAAACCGAGCCATCGAAATCGTGAAATCGCCCACCGAAAAAGCGGCCGTCAAAAAAATGGTGGATCTACTACGGTCAAAATACGATTAACAACTTTCACCGAAGACGATTCAGTTCGCATTGGGCGAATCGCTTTGTTAAACTAAGTCGTCAGATTTCTAATTCGTCAGATTTCTAATTCGTCAGAATATAGCCCTTTTTTGCTAAACCCCGGAGAACCCTAATGGGAACCAGTGCAAACCGTCGTGATTTCAACAAGTCGATCGCCGCTCTTGGAGCCGGTGCTTGGGTTTTGGGAGGCGTTTCCTCGAAGCCCAGCCTATCGGCAAACGAAGAAATTCGATTCGCCAGTGTCGGAGTCGGTGGCAAAGGCTCCAGCGACTCAACCGACGCACACAACCATGGAAAGATGGTTGCCTATTGCGATATCGACGAAGCCAACCTGGCCAAGAAAAAAGCTGAGTTCGGCGATGCAAAACAATACATCGACTATCGCAAAATGTTTGACGAAATGGGCGACAGCATCGACGCCGTGACCGTCAGCACACCTGACCACACCCATGCCGTTGCCGCTCTGATGGCCATGCGAATGGGCAAACACTGCTTCTGCCAAAAGCCACTGACGCACTCGATCGAAGAAGCACGAGTGATGGGCGATGTCGCCAAAGAAATGGGCATCGTGACCCAAATGGGTAACCAAGGAACGGCACTTAGCAACCTGCGAGAATCAGCGGCTCTAATTCGCAAAGGGATCGTTGGCAACGTCAAAGAAGTCCACGTTTGGACCAATCGCCCGGTCTGGCCGCAAAGCTATGGCCTGAAGGTTCGCACCGAACCCGGCGACAACCCCGAAGCGATTCAAGAGTGGAACAAACGAAGCGAGCAGGTTCACTGGAAGGAGTGGATTGGCCCGGCCAAACATCGAGCTTACAGCCCCGAGATTCACCCGTTTAAATGGCGTGGATTTTGGGACTTCGGCACCGGCGCACTCGGCGACATGGCCTGCCACACTTTGAACATGTCTTACATGGCCTTGGACCTGAAATTCCCGACTTCGGTTGAAGCCGAAAACGACAAACACGATGGCGTCTGCTATCCGTCGCAGTCGAAAATCAAATTCGAATTCCCCGAACTCAACGGCCGACCTGCGCTAACCATGTACTGGTACGACGGCAAGCAGTTACCTCCAGCGGAACTCTTGGCCGACCTGCCGAAGCAAAGCTACGACAATGGCAAGAAGCAACGCCACTACGGCAGCGCCGCATTGGTCGTAGGTGACAAGGGCAAGTACTACTCGCCGGGTGACTACGGCGGCGAATCTCGAAACACCGGCCTAATCGTCGATGGCGAATTTACTCGGCAACGTACGATCACGCGACCAAGTGACGAACAAGATGCGCCGTTTAGCGAATTCAAGAACACTGAATACGTCAAGTCGCCGGGGCACTTTACTGAGTTCGCCGAAGCGATCAAAGGCAACGGTAAAGCCGTTTCTGAATTTGTCGATTACGCGGGTCCGCTGTCGGAAACAATTTTGCTGGGCAACCTGGCTGTTGCCTCGGGCAAAAAAGTTGAATGGGACGCCAAAAACATGATCGCCAAAGACGCTAGCGAGCTGGTTCAAAAAATGGTTCGCCACGAGTACCACAACGGCTACTCGATTCACGCCGGTGCAAAAACGGCGGCAAGTTAATCTAACGGACCGCTGACGGATTCGATTTTTGCGACCACGCCTACAAAGCCTGATTTGATTCATTTCAAATCAGGCTTTTTGCGTTTTCCTTTGCTGGCTGAAAACCGTATCATTGCGTCCGGCAATTTCGCTCGATCGATCGCTAGTTGGACTTTGGATTTTCCGACGGTTAACAACTCCGAACCTTCTGGGCAAACCAAATTTCGAATCGGCCACCGGCCACCACGAATACTAGTTCGCCCGACCAAAATATAGCCGGCCAAGGGCTGCTCCCTATCGGACCCCAACGGCCACATAACGGAATCTAAAATGAATTATCTTCCATCATTCGCTTTCTTGCTTTTTTTGGCCACCGCGATGACCTCATCCATCGGCTGCCAAGCCCAAACCGCATCCAACGATTTCGGCTCGGTCGCCGAGCAAGAAAAATCGAATCAGAAAATAGCGAACTCGGACGACACGAAAAAAACACCCAACAAAAAACTAGAAACTGCAACCTTCGGTGGTGGCTGTTTTTGGTGCACCGAGGCCGTGTTTTTGGAGCTAAAAGGCGTTGAGTCGGTCAAATCGGGCTACATGGGTGGCCACGTGAAAAACCCAACCTACGATCAGATCTGCACAAAAACCACGGGCCATGTGGAAGTCATTCAGATCAAGTTTGATCCAAAGATAATCCGATTTGATGACCTGCTACAAATTCACCTAAAAACGCACGACCCGACTTCGTGGGACAAGCAAGGCAATGACGAGGGACCGCAGTATCGATCGGCCGTTTTTTACCACAGCCCGTCACAGAAACAGAAAACTGAATCGTACAAAAAGAAGGTGAATGCCGCCAACGTGTTCGGTCGGCCCATTGTGACTCAGGTCAAGAAGGCCGAAAAATTTTGGATCGCCGAAGACTACCACCAAAACTATTTCAAGCGAAATCCAAACAACCAATACTGCCAAGCATTCATCCCTAAAAAGCTGGCCAAGCTAAGACAGATCTTCGGCGACAAAGTCAAACAACCCAGCGGCGCGACCAACAGATAAATCGACCAACAGATAAATCGACCAACAGATAAACCGACCAACAGCAGCCACACAGAGCATAAAAACGATCGGCTGCCTAGCGGAAGACTCCGTGGCAATCGTTGCAGCTCTGCCCCAGTCGATTGGCGGCGGCCGACATGACGTTAAAGTTATTGTCGTTCGCCGCTTTGGCGGTGTCTGTTGCCGCCGTTTGCATTTGCTTGGCGAACTCCGCGTAGTCTTCATCTTCGCCATAGTCCATATCGGGCTGCTGCACCGTCTCGGCCATCATCGCGATCAATTCGGCCGCGTGCACAATCTTCGCTCGTTCGGTCTTAAAAGCCTTTTCACTAGAGCTCGCCGTCTTCAATTGATCTTGAAACTCTTGCAAGCGTTCCATGATCGTCGAATGAGCAATCACGCTCGACCACTCCAGCGACGCCGGCGGTATTTCTTTTCCAGGAAAGCGATCACCACGAACCATTTGGATCAGCTCTTCCAATCGACGCTGGCTACTATTAAAGGCCTTTTCAGATCCAGTGCGGGCAGCCACGGCGGCCACTTCAAAAGTCTTTTGAGCTACCGCGGCGTCGTTTTTCCAGCGGATTTTCGAATCGTACTCGCGAATCACTCCGAACATTAACGACAGTTGTTCAAAAGCTTGCCGAGCCTTAACATGTTCGGTTCGAAATTTGCTGGCCGTGGTGATGTTTCGGCTGAGCTGTTGTTGCAAAAACTTGACTTCGTCTTCCAGCGTCGCTGCCGATACAAAGCGCGACCAAGTTTTACCACTCATCGAATTTTGATCTTGCCTCTTTTGCGCCAAAGCGGCCGCCACTTTCGGTGGCTCCGGACGCGGGCCCACCAATCCATCGCGAAACAAATCTTCAAAAAAAACACCCTGCCACTCGTTCGCCTGGAAAGCCGGACGTGCCACGCGCTGGACCGAGCGTGGTTTTTCGCCTTGAGACTTTTGGGCGATCGATGACGACGCCATTAACGACAGCAATGCAACCGGCAATACTGCGAACTTGATTGGTTGAAACATGTTTGGTTCTCCGGTCCACTATTATGATCTGCAAGGCCTCATTGGGCAACGGATTATAAATTCGTGTCGTTTCAATCGACTCATCAGGCGTCAACTGAGGCAGAAAGTGGTTCAATGGTTTAAAAGAACAGGCATTTTACCTTGGTAGGCATTTTACCTTCGTACGCCAATTTAACTTCGCAGGGTCTGTCGAGGGCGGAAAGCAGCAGGGTTGCCTACAGCCAAAATCCAAAACCAGATTCGATTAGCCACCTTCTTCTGTCTTGGTCACTGCTGGTTCGCCCATGGCAGTTTTGATGATTGCAAGCCGACTGTGGTTAATGTCGCTTGATTCTGCGAATCGAAAGCGTGAAGCACCAGACCGCGAACTCAAGATCGCTAGACGCCATGTTACTTTTCGCTGGAGGAAAGCTTCGCTAGAGTCAGCCTAGCAAGCTTTAAATCTGCGTCAGGTATTGGGTAAGCATCAATTGTCCGCGGCTTCCTGAGATTCCAATCCCGCTTCAGAATTTAATGTCGTTTGCCGACCCTCCACGCATCACTGTGGACAGAGGTTTGCCGTTCGCATGCCCCGTTTTTGCGCAGCTGCCTTGAAGGATTCAGACTTGGTTGCAAAAAAGCAGCCACGCAGCTGGTTGGTTTTGAGCATTTTTTTGATGCGTTCATACCAAAACTCTTGATTGCTACCGAGCCTTTCCAACACGTCTTTCACGCCGGTACTCATCCTTGCTTTACCATTGCGAAACAATCGCCCTGTGTACTCGACCAATAAAACATAACTGCCCAGCGAAAACGAACCGACCATGCCCTCTCGAGCACCTCGATTGCGTTTGCCCGGGAGCTGCCGTCGATCCTCGATCGGAACCAACCAATGGTTTTGCTCCAAATTTCCGGCGGCCTTACTTCCCGCAACACTCCCTCTGCGAGCGGCCTTGACGGCGACTATTTTCCCGCATTCATCGGCATGGCCGACGCGTTGTTTTATCGACGTGTGTTTACTTTTCTCGGGAGTCTCAGCGATTCCGGCCGCGACTGGATTCAAATCGATATAAGCACAAGTCGCCAGCAAAGCCTCCTCGTCTAAGATCGCAATGCTCTTATAACGAGCCTCCCAAAACGTGCCCTTGACACCGTCCAATCGATTGCAAAGCCGCGAAAGAGGCTCTTTGAGCGACTTCATAAACCATCCAAGATCAGCCAATCGTTCGCGGAGTTGGGCAGCTCGGCCCGGCTTGAGTGATTCGTGTT
>CAZROJ010000002.1:52540-55583 GCA_964601665.1 uncultured Pirellulaceae bacterium | reverse complement strand
AATCATGCTGGCATCTTAAATTCGTACACAATTCCGGTTTCCGGCACTAGTGCTGTCGGCTCACTCGTTGTGGGATAGGGTCTTAGTCGGCGGCGTTTTCGTCTCCCGTTTTTTCAGACACACCGGCCTCTGGCATCGCGGGTTTTGTGAGATCTTGCAACATCGACGTTTCAGGAATGGGATCGTTTGGCGTTTCGGCTCGTGGGGCAGGAGTCGGCTGGCTTCCTGATGTCTCGACAGTCGTACTCTTTTTTGTCGCGGGCGAATTTGAGTCACCGATCGGGGCCATTTGAGGCACTGGCTGTTCGGTTTCTGGGATGTCAATCACGGTCGGCTTGGTGACACGTATTCGCTTGGGCGGGACGATCGTTCCGTGAGTCTCGTAAACCTGCTGTCCTGATTCGGTGGTCTTTAAATTCGAGTTCATTACCGGCTTGTTCACCGTCGAACTGCCAATCGATGGGATCTGCGAAATGAACTCGTACTCGGGCGCGTCCAGCGGCACGGGATCCGAAAGCGGCTCGCCATCGGGGCCGACGGGCACCTTCATCGTTTCAATGATCTCTCGCTTTTCGGTCGTCGTTACGTCTTTTTCAACCCAGCGATCAACGGGCTTCGATTTTTTGGCTGTCTCTTTTACGTAACGTGGTATTTCGACATCGTAAGTTTCGGTGACCGGGACTGTTTCCATTTCAGTGACCGTGAAAGGAATTTCTCGCTCGACCACTTCGCTTTGATATTCGGTAACGGTGTACGGGACTTTTTCGACCACGACCTTGTCGACGGGCATCTGGTACTCGTAAGGTACTTTGCGAGTTTCCGTTCGCTGGACGTATCGGGTTACCTGTTGTGGCACTTCGCGATCGATGGTTTCTTCGACCATTCGGGTGACGGTGATTGGCTTTCGGGTTTCGATGATTTCGGGTTTGAGTTCGACCTTTTCGACTTCGCGAGGCAAAACATAACCGGGAGTTTGAGCAACCGGCACGGCAGTTTTCGGCTGAACCCAATGCAAACCTCCACGTCGATATTGGCTGATCCCAGTCGCCGGGTCGGTGTAGTATCCTGGCGAAAGCAAACGTATTCGAGCCCGACGTGTTGTGTCTGGCACCGCCTGGTAAAGTGGAGTGCCCGGGACGACGTCGTAGGCCGTTTCCTTGGTGACGACTGGTTTCATCGTGGTCGTGCGTTGGACTTCGATCAATTCTTTGGTGACGGGGCGCTGGACGGTAACGCGCTCGGTTCGCATTTCCGTTTCGACGACGGGCTCGCGAACGGTGTACGTTTGGTCGCGATAGCCTTGGACGGTTTTATACGTGGTCTGTTTGGTTTGGCGTTCGCGAAACTTCCGAACGGTGACGGGCTTTTGAGTTGTAACTCGTTCGGTGCGATATTTGGTGACCGTCTTGGGACGTTGCACCATTCGCGTCCTAGTTCGTTTCTCGGTTTGGATGACCTGTTTGTAAACGGGTTCTTCAGCTTGGTAGATGGTTTCTTCGACCCATCGAGTTTTTGTGACGGGCACGTCGACCATCTTTTTGACCGTCACGCGTTTGTAGGTCACTCGCTGCCCAACGGCAGTCGTAGCAAAAACGGCGACGATCAATAGGGTCAACAAGCTAATGGTTTTGCGAAACATCATGGTCTGTCGAACTTCTAAAACAGAAAATAGAAATCGGGTCACATCGATCGTTTCCTGACGAAACGATCGCTCTTAATTTTGATGAACCGACGCAAGCGTTGCAAACGGATAAATCACACAAATCAAAACTTGGCGTAAAGTTTTCGCCGACAGCAAAATCGTGCTGGCAAGAAATACCGGTTGTGTCGAGTTTGCTGGCAAATCGCTCGAGCGAGGCGGCAGCCAGTAAGCTTCGGGAAACACTCAAAAACGGATCGGAAATTGGAGCGCCTAGCCCGTGGGCGATATTGTTTTGCGATAAATTGCCAAAATGTCGTTGTCGATTTGCTGGACACTTTTCAAATTGAAACCAGTCGCGTCGGCCATTAAGTTATTGCCCGCACCGGCCACCGGCGACACGGCGTCCGCGCCGCCGAGTAATTTAGCTCCGATGAAAACGTGGGCTTCGTCGATTTGTTCCAAGTCGTTTAAGGCTCCCAAAAGTTTCCCGCCGCCTTCGACCATGACATTGGTGCATCCGCGTCCAGCCAAGTGTTGCAAGAGCTCCTGCAGCCGATTGTTGGCGTCGTCGGAGGTGCCTCGCCAGATTTCGCAACCGGCTTGTTCGAGCGATTCAATTTTTTTGTTGCAAGTTTGTGGTCCGACAGCGATTAACGTTGGGTGGTCGGCCGCTGTTTGTACGATTTTTGATTCGAGTGGTATGCGCGCCTGCGAGTCAACGATGGCTCGAATCGTTTTGCGTTCTCCGGCGGGGCGAGCGTTCAGCATTGGGTCGTCGGCGATTGCGGTGCCGATGCCAACCATTACGACGTCACATCGTCGTCGCAGATCATGAACGCACTGGCGAGACTTTGGGTTCGAAATCCATTGGGAACTTCCGCAGGCCGTGGCGATTTTTCCGTCGATCGTCATCGCCCACTTGGCCACAACCCATGGGAATCCGGTGCGTACGCGTTTCAAATAAGGAGCTAGCGCTTCGGCGGCCAGTGTCGCTTGTTCGCCGACATCGACTTGGATTCCAGCCGTCCGCAGTCGCTCGATTCCTTGCCCAGCCACCATGGGGTTGGGATCCGTCATCGCCACAACGACTCGGCCAACCTTTGCCTGAATCAGCGCTTCGCAACAAGGTCCGGTTTTGCCTTGGTGCGAACACGGTTCCAGCGACACAAAAACTGTCGCTCCGGCGATGCGGTGTTTGTCTTCCGCTTTGACTGAATTCAAGGCGTTGATTTCCGCGTGCGGTCCACCAAACTTTTCGTGCCAACCTTGGCCGATAATGTTTCCATCAGCAACGACAACACAGCCGACCATCGGATTCGGTTCGACGGCACCTTGGCCGGCCAGCGAATTTAAAATCGCTAGGGCCATGTGCTGGGCATCAGATTGCGACTGATTGGAATT
>CAZROJ010000002.1:25256-52440 GCA_964601665.1 uncultured Pirellulaceae bacterium | reverse complement strand
GATTGGAATTTGGCATTGGCCGATGGCCCTTTATTGGTCCAGCTTGCAAGGGTCCGGTTTATCCACGTCGGATGGTCGATCCTTCAAAATAGATCTGAATTCGAAACACGATTTTTTCGCGGCAGGTGATTTTGCCCGTTTTAAGATCAAAAGATTCGGGCACGTCTTGTCGTCGTTTGTCGACGACCGCATGGAACCCTCGCTCGGAGAAAATGTCAATCAACATCGTCAAAGCCAGTGGATCTTCGAAAATCTCCAGCTCCGTGTTGACGCTTGCCCGGCCAGAAAACGCGTGGCGATGGATGATCGGCATGAAGTCCGTTTCGACCAAATGCACGACCTGCGCGAATAAGTCCTCGTTGGCGTATTCGTAGCTGTCCAAGCGTTTGATTAATTCTTGTCGAGCGTGCTCGGTGATTTCTTCGGCGATTGGAATTAGTCGCAAGCGATCGAACGTGCGAGGATCCAGTTCCAAAGAACTCTGGTACTGAAGTTCCTTGAGAATGTTCTCCTCGACCTCGACAACATCGCCTTCGGCATTGATAAAGTGATAATGGTAGATCTCTTTGAGCGACTGCAGCGCGTCCCACGTTTGTTCTTTGAAAACGCGATATCGTCGTTTTGCCTTATCCGGGTCCAAATCCGTCGCGCGAAGTTCAAGCGATTTTCCGACGCCCGTTTCTTCAACTTCATTGTTGTGAACTTGGATTTGTTCACCCCGCAATAGTTGCCGTTCGACACTCGTTTGCTCACTGACAAACAACACCATCGCGTGAATGATCGGCCGACGAAAATGAATTGCTAGACTGGTTTCAGAGAACTCTTGATGCAGTTGTTCGATCTTGTCTACCAACGCCTTCAAACACTCGACTTGGACCGTCGTGCGAGGAAAACCATCCAGCACCGCGCCGTCTCGGTACTGTGGCTTGATCAATTCACGCAGCAAAATACTGACCACTTCTGTGTCGCCCACCATCTTGCCTTGGTCTTTGATCCACTCGGCCGCGGGCGTGGTCAACAGTTGGCTGATCACGATCGGCGGGCAAGTCAGGTCGCGGGCTTTCATGATATAGCGAGTATGAGTGCCCTTTCCGGAACCGGGAGCACCGCCCAGCAAAATTAGCTCTTTGGGGAATCGCAAATTCTCATGGCCAATCTCTTCTTCGAAAGCCTCCCAAACCGTGGAAAAGATTACATGTGCATCTTTAATTTCAAGGTCGTGCTGATTATTTAGAGAGTTGTCGGACATTGCACCGGGAAATTAAGTTTTACGAAACCAAGTTTGACGAAACGCGAATCGCGGAATTGTAGACCAAACTTGCTCGACTTTCACCGTCCTTCGGTGCCCAATCAGACTGATTTATTCAATATTGAAATTCGATCTCTGGTAGCCGGACGCACAACCGTCACGAATTGGCTAAACTAGTGAGGCGCACAAAAAAGTCCATCGGGCGGACGCATTCGATGTGAGTCGCCAATCAAGGTCGTCCGTTTAAAATGGATCGATCACACCCCGACCAAGGTCAGATGCAAATTGATGATTAGCTTGCAACGTTTTTTTAACTTGGGTATCCCGACGGCATTCACGCTGGTTGCAATGCTTCAGAGCCCACAAACGGCGGCCGCTCTCGTGCCACAACAGGGGTCGGTCCAAACCGTCGATGGCCAAAATTTAACCGGCAGCGTGCAGTCAATCGATGGAAGTGGCTTCGTTCGCGGAACTGGCTTACCCGATTCGTTGGAACTTCAGTCGGTTGTCAAATTTGAAACCGGAAACCGTGTCGATTCGGTCGCCTATCCAATCATGGTTACGTTCGCACGCCAGTCGTCTGGTGACGGGATCGAAAATCGATCGACAGCCGACCGTCGCATTGGTGTCGAAACGGCCCTTTTGTCCAAAGAAAAAATCTCGCTGCGAAGTCGAGTTGGAAAGTTTAGGTTGCCGATTCAAGCGATCCGAGCCATCGTTTGGTCAACTTCGACAGCCGTCGAGAAAGCAATCGCGACGCCGTCCCGCGATGAAGACCGTGTGATCGTTCAGGTGGGAGATCGGCAGCAAACGGTTGCGGGCATCGTCGAAGCCATTGACGATGAATCGGTTGCCATCCATTACAAAAACAAATTGCGGACGATCGGTTTGGAAAAGGTCAAGGCCGTCGTTTTGGCCGACGTGGGACTCAAGCCACCCGCGGGAGTGCTCGCCAAAATTCAAACGACCGACGGAAATGCATGGTACGGTGCGATCAATTCAATGCTGGCCAGTGAAAACGAACCGAATTCCGTTTTTCTCGATTTGCAGGTTTCTAGCTCGGCCTCGATCAAAATCGGTTTAACAAACATTGTCGTCGTCAACATCGAATCCGACCGGTTGGCGATGCTTTCGGATTTGCAGCCGATCGACGTTCGCGAATCGACCGATTTTGTGGTGGCCAGAACCTTCCAGAAAAACCGCAGCATCGTCGGTGGACCGCTGCGAATCATGGGTGTCGATGGCAAGGTGGCTGAATTTAAAAACGGACTGGGCACGCAAGCAACCTGTCGTTTAGATTTCAAAAACGATAAAGAGTTCACTCGGTTTGCTGCGACCGTCGGCATCGATCTTGGGACCGAAGGACGTGGTGATTGTCGAGTGATCGTTCGAGCCGATGGCGTTGAAAAATGGAATCAACGGGTCGTCGCTGGCGAGCCTGCGAAATCGATTGATGTCGACATTGACGGCAGTGATCGAGTCTCTTTGATTGTCTTGCCCGGCCGCGATTTTGATTTGGCCGACCATGTAAACTGGTGTCGCGCTCGCTTTATCAAAACCAAATAAATGTTCTCGATCTTCGCCATGCCCATTCAACTTTACCAAATTGCTCGCGCGATTTTGGTTTGCATCTTGATCACGATCGGCGGCTCGACACTTGCCGATGAACCCTTGGCTGTTGGGTCGACAGACGACCCAATTAAGCCGACGGCTGACACGCTGACCGCCCAGCAACTGGCGGTCGTCAAAGCCTTTGAAAGCAAACGCGTCAAAGCCATTAATCGCGTGATCGGAAGCGTCGTGGCCATCTACGACGATGACCGTCAGGGCGGCGGCTCGGGGGTCATCATTGATTCGTCAGGCATTGCACTGACCAACCACCATGTCATTTTGGGGTCCGGCATCTCGGGGTGGGGCGGACTGGCCGATGGTCAGCTGTACCGTTGGGATTTGATTGGCACGGATCCCGGCGGCGATGTGGCGATGATCCAGCTTAAACCTAAAGTTCCCGGCAGGCCGTTTCCGTTCACGCCGTTGGGCGATTCGGATTCGGTTCGCGTTGGTGATTGGGCGCTGGCGATGGGCAACCCCTTTATTTTGACCGAAGACCAAAAGCCGACCGTGACGCTGGGGATCGTCAGCGGCGTCAAACGCTACCAATCGGGGGCCGGCGACAATCAGTTGGTCTATGGCAATTGCATTCAAGTGGATTCGTCGATCAACCCGGGCAATTCTGGCGGCCCACTTTTTAATATGCAAGGTCGAGTGATCGGCATCAATGGGCGAGGGAGCTTTAAGGATCGAGGTCGAGTTAACGTGGGGCTGGGCTACGCGATTTCGGCGAACCAAATCAAAAATTTTATCCCCGAATTGTTGGCGACGAAGCTGGTCGAACACGCGACGTTGGACATTCAATTTGAAGATCGCGATGGCAAAGTGATTTGCACGCGGCGGAGCAAGGACGCGCCGGCGGCTCAAGCGGGAGTCGAACTCTACGACGAACTTCTATCGTTCGAAGGTGTTGCGATCAACAGCGCCAATCAGTTTACGAATTTGATCTGCACGCTGCCCGAGGGTTGGCCAGTCGAGTTGACCGTGCGGAAACAGGACGGACTAGAAAAAACGATCGTCACGCGTGCGTTCGGATTGCCATATCGAAAGCCTCGGCCACCGCGACCTGTTCCCGACCCCACGCCTGAAGAAAGAAAAGCGATCGCTCGCCAAATGGACATGGTCAAATTGCTTTCGGCCGCTCCCGGAGAAATTCGAATTCGCAAAGCCAACCGGCAGTACGCTTCGCTCGTTTTACATCAGGCTCGTCACGAATTGTTTGCGGCCAAAACTCGGTTGGGCATTGAAGACGTCGATTTGGGCATTGAAGATGTCGATCAGGTTACGGTTGACTATCGAATTCAAGGCAACCTTTTCCGTTTGAAACAAAAGGTTGGCGACTTTATTTTGACGGTCGGGCAGGGCGGTGATTTTCGAATCCAATGGACGATGGACGACCAAGTTCGCTCGTTCGAAAGTGCCGGCGAATCGATCACCTTCGACGAAGGTTCGGGGCCGACAGCGGTCGGTGTCCAGGACGTTTTGGATTCGCCGTTTGGTGTGTACGGTCACGGGCTGAGCCAGCTTTTGAACGCAAAGCCCTTCGATTTTCAGGGCACGCCCCTGATCGATGGCAGCGACAAAGCGGATGGCCTAAACGCGTGGCGAATTCGCTGGTCGATGGATTCCGGCAAGGACGTTTTTGGTTGGTTTCAGATGTACGACCAAGCCGGCTTGCCCTCGCCGCGACTGCGGAAAATTGCTCGTGATCGAGACTGCAGCCAAGGCGGTCTGCTTTTTGGTTCGCCAAAAGAAGTCGCAAATGTGCAGTTGCCAGTGGAAAGTTTTTGGGTCGCCGGGCTGGCAGAAAAACAAGTGTTTCGATTTGTCATCGAATCTGTAGAACGCGACGATTTAGAATCGGCGGAGATACCAAAATGAGTTTTGCAATTTGCTGCAATTTGCGAACCGTCGCTGTAATGTTCCTTTTTTATTGGCTAACGGCTTGGACGTCGTGGATGCCTTGTCTGGCACTCCAACTCAGTCAGCCTTCAAACTTCGTTCAGTCGACCATCGAAAAGTCTCAGCCCGCCATGGTCAAGGTCGTCGGTGCGTCGGCGGGGCGGGTTCAAGGGGCAACGACGGGTTTTATCGTTTCAGACGATGGGCTGATCATCAGCGTGCAAGGCGTTTACTTGGACGGCAAACGGGTTCAAGTGATTTTGTCTGACGGCAACAAGCACGTCGCTTCCATCTTGAAACGCGATCGCCGGCGACAGTTGGCGTTGCTGAAAATTCAAACCAAAACGCCGAACTATTTTCAGCTGGCCGATCGCCCGATTGTGGAACAGGGGGATTGGGTCGTCGCGGTTTGCAATGCCTTCAAGGTGGCCGACAAAGACGAACCGATTTCGGCAACGCTGGGCATCGTTTCGCTGCAGACAAAAATGGAGGCTAAACTCTCCAAACGCGATTATGCGTTTTGGGGAGAGATGTTTTTAATCGATGCGATCACGAGCAATCCGGGGGCCGCGGGCGGGGCGGTGCTAACGGTAGACGGTCGATTGGCGGGCATGGTCGGCAAGATTATCAATAGCTCGGAAACGAACACGCGGTTGAACTATGCCGTGCCTTGCGACGTTTTAAAAAAGTTTGTCGATGGCGATCCTAAGTTGGATTTGACTGATGCAACGGAAAACAAAAACGGCGTTTCCGAGGCGTTGCCGGGCGAACTCGGTATCAAAATTTTTCGACTCGGCGGCAAAAACGGGCCAGCTTACGTGGATCGACTAAAACGCGGGTCGGTGGCCGCGAAAGCCAAAATGAAGACCGATGATTTGATTGTCTCGATCGATGGCGAAAAAATAGGAAACGTGAAAGACTTCGATGAAGCCGCGAAAAAAATGAAGGCGGGCCAAGAGGTTTTGGTAATCTATAAACGCGGCAGCAAACTGGTTCGAGTACGCTTGATCCCGACACCGACACCGACGCTCAGCGGCAACTCCGCGAAAGGCAGATAATCGATGCGAACCATGCGGCCTCATTGCCTGTTTCAACTCGCCATAGCGGTCTTGTTTTTCACTGGTTTGACCTGTTGCCGTGGGCAAGCTCAAACGAACACGACACCCTCCAAGGCGAATCAAGATACAAGTCCGGCCCAACCGCCGCAGGTGTCTGAGTTCGCTGCGATGGCTTTGACTTCGAAAGCGTTTCGATCCGCCGCAGCGACAATTCAACCTTCGCTGGTTTCGATCGAATCGTTTGGCGGCGTGAGTGCCAAGCAAGGTCGTATCGGTGGGATTCGAAAGCAGGGAGAAGGGAACACGACTGGCGTTGTGGTGTCGCCGGACGGTTACATTTTGACCAGCACGTTCAATTTCATTAGCCAAGGTTCGGTGGTGACCGTCACGACGTACGATGGGCGAAAACGAGTCGCACAGATCTTGGGCCGCGATGACACTCGCAAAATTTGTTTGCTGAAAATCGACGATGTTTCTGGGCTATCCATTCCAAAAATCAAACCGGTCAAAGACGTTCAGGTCGGCCAGTGGGCCATCTCGCTGGGCGTAGGATACGGTGACAAAACTCCGGCTCTTTCGATGGGAATCATCAGCGCCAAAAATCGCATTGGCGGTCGAGCGATCCAGACCGACGCGAATATTAGCCCTGCCAACTACGGCGGTCCTTTGGTTGATATCGAGGGAAATTTGATTGGCATTTGCGTGCCCATGAACCCGCAATCGCAAGCGGTTTCGGCCGGCGTTGAATGGTACGATTCTGGAATCGGGTTTGCAGTGCCGGTCGAGGGCTTTCAAACGCTGATCGATCAATTGAAGGACGGGCAGCGGATTCTTCCTGCCTTCTTGGGCGTTCAGTTGGTGGCTCGACCGGATCGCGATGGCATGACGGTGGCTCAAGTCGTGCCCGAATCGGCCGCTTTCGAAGCCGGGATGAAGCCGGCCGACGTTTTGATGTCGATCAATGGCCAGCTGATCAATGACATGTTGCGGTTGCGGCAGGTCATGAATCAGTTTGCGGCCGGGCAAAAAGTCTCGTTGACCTACTTTCGGCCTGACAAGAATGATTTGCAAAAGGCGGCACAAGACGATCCATCGAATTGGAAAACGGTCGACGTAACGCTCGGTTCAACGCCAACTCAAGAGTCGCCCGTCGAAAAACTCGAACCGCCTAAAATCAGGTAGCCGCGCTGTTTTAGAATTTTCATTTAAAACTCAACAGCACTGGCCACGCATTGTTTGTTTAACGCAACTTTCGGTCAATCGCGGAATCAAATTGAGCAGGTCGCATCGCGGCCAAACATGACTGGGCGAACCGCAGATCTTCGGGCTGAGTGATCTTGATATTGAATTTTGACCCCGCGACGACTTCGACTTTAGCTCCTTGAGCCTCCAGCAAACTGGCTTCATCCGTCGGTTCGAAGCTGCCTCGATTTTCGTAAGCCGCTTGGATGATTTCGCGGCGAAACACTTGCGGCGTTTGGGCCAAAAACAGTCCGGAGCGATCGACGGTTGCCTGAATGATGCCCGATTTTCCGACTCGTTTGACGGTGCTGTTAACGGGGACCGCGGGAATTGCCGCGCCGGTTATCCGAGCCGCATCGATGACCGATTGGAAAATTTCGATCGTGAAACAGGGCCGAGCCCCATCATGAATGGCGACCAATTCGGAGTCGTCCAATACGACAGCCAAGGCGTTTTGGACCGAATCACAACGCTGGTCTCCGCCGGCAACGACTTCAATTTTCAGCTGTGAAATTTCTTGGGAGAACCGTTCTGAAAATAGCGTCAAGTCATCGGGCGAGACGACGACAATGATCTGGCCCACCTCCGCATGGCTGGCAAATAACCTGGCCGAATGCAACCAGACCGGAATTTCGTTGAGCGATACAAATGTTTTTTTGTCGCTGCCGGCGAAGCGAGTGCTATTGCCGGCTGCCGCGATGATAACGCTAATTTGCCCCACGTTTCACTTTCTTTCCAAGTTGGTTGGCGGTGCTGGGAAATTTGTTCCATCGTCCGCCCAAGTTTATCGAAATATACTACCGTCGCTGTCAACGTTTCGCGACGCCAAGCGACTGATTTCTTGCGTGGCTGTGGGCGTGAATCCCAGCGGGTGAAGTTGCCCGGAATGATCTTGGACAAAAAAACGCAGGCGATCGATTTGGTTTGCACTAAGGCTGGGCAATTTGAACTCAAACCCGCACTGCTCAAATGCTTTTTGCGAATAAGCCGCCGCCACATCGGGCCGCTGCGAACGTTGGGCCGCATCCAAAACAATCGCTCGGGTGGAATCGCCGATTTGCACGATAATTCGATGGGCCAAATCGCGTTCTTGTAAATCCGCCGCCCAGCCGATGATCGTGAGACCTTCGGTTTGTTGGTCAATCGAATCGATCCGCCCATCGATCTCGATAGGAAACAGCACCACCGGGTGCGAAATTTGTTCAGTCTGTTTCTTTAATTCTCCAAGCGTGCCCAATTGAGACCAATGACCGTTTTGATTGCTGGCAAACAAATCGAATGGTTGGTGGTACGCCAAAGTCGACAATGGGATTTTTGCGACGAACGCATAACAATCCTCTCCAACGAAACCCGTCTTTGCCGATTGCGAAAAGTCTTTGCTGGAGGCGTTTTTGAAAGCTACGTTTTCGATGATCCAAAAATTGTCACCGTGCCGAATCGCCATCGCTCGTGGCGGTTCAGCATGAACGGCGTCAAACGCCCAGCCTTCGACAACCAGATTCGTATTGGTTTGAGTCAGTCGTTCGGCACAACCGACCGTGCTGCAAGGGAATTCCCATGCGGTTCTCGAACCAAGTTGAACTGTCGACGGAAATAGTTCCAGACACGATCTGCCCACTCGCATGTTCAACAAATACTCACCGCCAAATGCAGCAGCTAAAACTGCCAGGGTAAGGTGCGAACAAACTAAAGGCAAAAGTCGCTGAGACTGTTGGTAGATTGCCAGCCAAGCCACGCCGCTAACGAAAGTCATCAAAACCAAAATAGGGTTAGGCAAGTGCAAGGCCGCGAAGATGGTCGCTGCCACCCAGACGCTCGTACTTACATTCGAGAGCAAGCGAATTAGCAATGGCATCAGCATCAAATGCAACAAAACCTGCTGTCCGATCACGGTCGGAATTTTGACCCCCAGCCATTCAATTGCCGACTTATCCCATATCGCGTCCTGGGGATCGTTGCGAAAGGCTCCCGAACTTACACCGACCCAATACATGATGGACGCTGCGAGGATCGTAAAGGCAATCACCCAGACGAAATCAAATCGTCGTTTTGGCAAGGTCTGGTTTTTGGAATCGGTACGCTGTTTTATTTGCCTAGCTTCGACAAGGGTCCACCCAATCAATACCGCCGCCAGCGAGACTTTGGGCCACGCCCACTCGGGCAACCAAAGCGTTGCAACCGCCGAGGTGACGAATAATAGAAGTACCCAAACATCGATGTCGAAGTTGCGTCGACGGTGGCTAGCATGACGACGATCGTTTGCCGTTTGTGTCATGAAAACGTCTGCCTGATTGAGTCGGATGCGAAATGCAAAAAAGCCTGGTGCTTGGTCACAGCTAAAATTAAGCGGCAACGAAGCACTCGCCGCGAATCGTAACAATTTTCGCAGAAACGCTTGATAGCAGTTCTCGAACTGGAAAGATCGCGGTTCGACCACAAATCGCCAGCCGTCAGCGGACTAGTGCTTTGTCAAAGCTTAGTTTTAGGATTGGGGGTAAATCATGAATGGCGTTTCGAGTTGATTTTCGCCAGTTCAAATGCTGGATTGGAAACGTGGAATCCCCAATCTTTACCTTTGACAAAGCACTAGGATAACTAACTCATTCGCCATGGCTTCAAAGTGGCCTTGGCCTTACTTTTTCAGGCAATCCACCAGCAGCTGGTAAAGGTCATGGTCCGACCGCACGTCGGGCACGCGTTTAAGAAAATCAGTATGGATGCTCAGCCGCGAGAGTTCCGCCAAGATCTTCAGGTGGGTTTGACGCGCGTTAGGCGAGCCGGTGGTGAAAAAGAAAACATTGGCCGTTTCCCCTTTGTCACCGTATTCAATCGGCTTGGCCGCCGTCAAAACAGCGATCATCGATTCTTGAGCACCAACCAGAGTCGCGTGCGGCATCGCGACGCCATCGCCCACGAATGTATTCTGCAATTGCTCACGTTCCCACAAGGCCGAACTGACGACCAACGGGCTCGACTTCGGATTTTGGTCGACAATCAATTGAGTGGCGATCTTGAATAGTTGCTCCTTTCTGTCAGACGTGACATTCGCTCTGACGCTACTCGGCGATAAATACTGGCAAAGATCAAACTCCGACTCAACCGACATGTGCTCGACATCAAACGTCTGCAGCGTCGGCACGGCTTGAGTCTTCAACCACAACACCGAACATTGGGCCGACCGAGTCAGTTCGTCGGTGGGCGTTCCAAACAATCGGCCTTTGAGCGTTCGGTTGGGAGCAGCGCCCATGATCATCAAGTCATAGCCAGCGGTCGCATCCAAAATCGTTTGTTGTTCATTTGTGCCATGCAAAGCGATCGCCTTGGTCGGGCTGACGCACAGGTCTCGCAATTGGTCGATGTAGTCGCCACGAGCCTGATTGCTGTGCAGATCCATCGTGTCATCGACGAAACAAATAAAGTTTAGTTCGGCTTTGTAAATTTCAGCCAAGTGGTCCGCCGTCGCCACGACCAACGAATCGTGCGGACCGGGTTCGACGTAGACCAAAATCTGGCGGATGTAACGAACGCCGGCGTCTTTGAAAACAGCCAAGTTGCATGGCAGATGATCTTGCAACCAGCCCAACGGATTCTGAAACGAAATCCCAAAACGCCGCCGGCCCGCGGCTTCCATCACGACCCACTCGCAATCCAGACGACCGGCAACCTGATAGATGGTATCGACCACATCACGAGAAACGGTTTTGTCGTATTCCATCAAGACGTTTTCTTCTTCGGCCATCGCGTGGATTCGTCGGCTGAGCGATTCCGATTGCTGGTCTTCTTCCAGTGCGTCGGCCAAAAATATTTGCTCGGGTACCGCCGTCACGTGCAAGACTTCCAGACGACGTCCATGGGCCAGCGACGCGCCCATTTCGACCAAGGTTTCGGGCGATCGTTCACTGCCAAACAGCGGAACAACCACCGCCGCATCGGTGGGCAGTTCTTCGTTCAAAGTCGCCGGTCCGGAGTTTTCAAAAAGGTCGGGGCGTTTGCCCATTTTTCCGACCACACCGCGACGCGAGGTTTTATGTTGACCGTAGCCGAAATAGGACACCGCACCGAACAACACGATGCAGCCGATCGCCAGCAGGCTGGTCCAACCCATCGCGACCAACAATACGATCCCCGAGACAACGCCGAAAATCTGAGTAAAAGGGTACCACGGCGATCGAAAACGCGGCTGATACCACTGCGCCGCGTTTTCACGCAATACGATTACCGTGCCGCAAACAAACATGAAAGCCAGAATCATGAAAGCACTGGCCAGCTTCGCAATGTCGGCAACATCCAAAAATAAAATCGTCAACATCATCACGAACGCGGTCAGCAAAATACTGATCACCGGTGTTTTGAAGCTTGGGTTGATCGACTGGATCGCCGACGGCAACAGCTGATCGCGGCTCATCGCAAACGGGAATCGAGACGCCGCCAGCAGACCGGCGACGGCCATCGAAACCATCGTGATCACCGCCAGAACCGCCGCGACAGTGCCCGCGGTTTTACCCAGCAAAATTGTTGCCAGCGTAGAAATCGGATGCAGGTCGGGCGACTTACTGTGTTCGCCCGCCAAATCGTCCAACGGCACGTTGGTGACCAAGACCAGCACCACAAAAACGTAAATGCACATGATTAAAAACCAAGAGATCAAAATCCCTAGCGGCAGGTTTCTGTCGGGGTCTTTGACTTCTTCGGCAATGGCCGCAATTTTGGTCACGCCGGCGTAGGAGACATAAACGAACGCCGTGCCCGCCAGGAAACTGTGCAACCAATAATCGGTTCCCGTTTTACCGTGCCAAGTAAACCCGTGCTTCATGTCGCCAAAATCCATACTCTGCAAGCCAGTGAAGGCCAAGCCGAGCAGCAAAAGCAAGACGCCGGAGACGATAAACTTTTGCATCTTGCTGATGATGCTGACGCCCAAAATGTTCAGCATCGTGATCACGACCAGCAACGAAAGGGCCATCGCTTCGGTGGATACGTTTTCTAAAAACGAAATCTCAAGCACGGCCAGATACGCGCTAAACCCAACCAACGCAAAGGCACTCTTGAGCAGCATTGTCAGCCAGAGTCCGAGCCCTGAAATGGTACCGGCCAGTGGGCCGAAGGTTCGATCCAGATAGACGTAAGTCCCGCCGGAGGTCGGCATCGCGGTGCCCAGTTCGGACTTGGACAGCGCCGCCGGTAGGACAGTAATTCCTGCGACAAGGTAGGCCAGCCAGACCCATGGTCCGGCTTTGTAAGCCGCCAGACCGGGAAGGACAAAGATGCCGCTGCCGAGCATTGCACTGATGCTGATGGCAATCACAGCGGTCAAACCAATTCGTCGTTCAAGCGTTTTCAGTCGATCGTCCTAAAAAAATTCACTCCGCATCCAAGACGGTCAACAGCGGCTGGATCCCCATTTTAACAGGAATCGCAATTTTTAGAAACGTGATGCTTCGGGCGATATTTTAAGTCGTTGAAGATGTCTTGCGGCCTAGAATAATCCGCGGATTGACCGCCGGGACGATGATCGTTTTTAAAAGTAGCCATTGGCGGCGATTGTCGCTCGATTCTCCGAATCGTAAGCGTGAACAGGCAGTCGGGAAAGCGATCGTGGATTATTGGTTGCACTTTTGCCGGCGGATCGGTCCAATCAAAACAGCATCCGACGGTTCAAATTTGGTTCAAACTTGATTCTCGGTCGGCTTGCATTGCCCCTTTACATTGCCCCTTAATCATCGACCTTCAAAAGGCGTTCGTAGTGTTTGTTATTCGACTGCTTTTGGTCTACGCCTCGCTTCTGCCCGCTCTTTGCGTGTCGGCTCAGTCGCTAACATTCGAGGATGACGTCCGGCCGATTCTGGCAAAACACTGTTTTGAATGCCACACCAACGACAATCTGGAAGGCAGCCTAAACTTAGCATCGCTGGCCGGAATTCAGCGAGGCGGGCACTCGGGTAGTCCGCTGTTGGCAGCCGAGGTCGACAATAGCGAGTTATATTTAAGAGTCACTTCGACGACCGATGGCTATCGCATGCCCAAGTCCGGTCCGCGGCTGAGCGAAAAAGAAATTTCAATTTTGAGCCAATGGATACCGCTGGCCGCTCAAGAAGTTGGCCGCAACAATGGGCGTCCTTTGAATGCCGAGAATGCGGCAAAGAGCGCCGCCAAGAGCGCGGCCGAGTCGTTGCGATCGACCAGGGAAGCTCAAGATCAATCATCGCTGGGGCGTTTGTTTTCCAGCAAGGAAATGAACGTCATTTTGATCTGTGGTTTGGGGCTGATCGCTTTGGTGGTTTGGTTTGGCTTGCGGGCAATGCAAACGATCGGCAAACGTCGCAGCGGTTCATCGGCTGGTCCTGTTCGGCCTGGTTCCAATTTTTGGCGGTGGATGCTGCGGACGTTGACGGCTATCGTTTTGGCATTGTTGTCGGCGTGGTCGGTTTACGCTTACTATTCCATCGAACAGCTTGAAAAATCAAACGCTCAATTGCAAAACAAGTTAGACGATGCTCAGCGACCCGACGGCAACGCGTTGATTGTCATTGACGAAAACAATTTACCGCTGCCCGTTCACCCAATGCATCCCAAACGTTTGGGCGGTACTTATTACCGAGGCAATGACGAACGGAATGAGGAACTGTTCAATGGTGGTTTTTACCGAACCGCCACGATGGAACTGCACTTGGTCGACTCGGCCGGCAAACGTTTGCAGTGGCAAGACGAAGTGAATGACGAGGTTTTTGTGGAGCTTTCGATTCGGCGTGCCAAAGAGGCGACGAAGGAGTTGTTCAGCCCGCGGACCAGAAAGTTGGCCACGATTGAACATTATTGCCAATCCGATTCGACCTTAAATCTGAAAACCAAATTCGAATCGGTTGAAGAATTCGAACACTGGCGGGCGATCATTCCTTTGCCGCCAAAATCGCAATGGCAAGATGGACAGGTCGAGGGGATGGTATATTTGATGTACGGCGTTCAGGTTGGCGGGCCCAATCCAAGACCGCACTTTGGGGCACGCTATCGCATCGCGTTGGCTGGCAATCGAATTTCAAACGACTCAGAATTGTGGCTCGGCAATATGTTTACGCTCGGCGGCCGAGTGCTCGTTCCGCAAAAAGGCGAAGTGCTGCTCGACCGCTGGTTTGACTGGCGACCGATCCCCGAAATACAAGGGCAGGGCACGACGGACCCGGAACTACTCGGATTGCCCGAACATCAAAAATGAATCAGCGCTGGCCGCAGAAAACGTTATGAAACAATCGAACAATAATTCGTCGAAAGCATTCGGAACAGCTGCGTCACCGAATTCGCAATATTTGGATCGGCCAAATCGCGATTGGCTGACGTTTGGAATGTCGTTTGCGTTTCATTTGATACTCATGGTTGCGATCTTTTTCTTGAGCACCACTTTTGGCGGTGGCGGCGGGGAAAATGAACCCGAGCGTGTGGCTGGAATCGTGTTGTCGGTTCGCGACGCGGCCAAGGACCAGCCCGAGTATTTGGATGCCAGTGATACTCAGCCGATCGATCAGCCAGCCGAGCCCGCTTCGGCGCAGGCGGCTGAAAGTACGGAATCGGAGGAACCGCCGGCGCTGCCCGCTTCGGCTGCTTCGCCAAAAATCGCGCTGCCAGGTTTCGACTTTAATCAAACCAATGACGCGGCTCAAATGGCCACGCCCCGCAGCAATACCGGGGCGGCCAAACCGTATCAGCTGAGCGATGCGGATAAAGAAATCATTGCCGCCGATCAGGCTTATTTTAATTCCTTGAAACCCACCGGCCCGGCGACCAGCATTTCTGTTTTCGGTAGCGGACAACTGGAGGGCCGATCGTTCGTGTTTTTGCTGGACCGATCCAAAAGTATGGGCAGTGGCGGGTTGGGCGTGCTGGATATCGCAGGGACTGAACTGACGAAGGCCGTTGGCAATTTGAAGCCTCATCACACCTTCCAAATTCTGGGCTACAACAGCAAAACAACGCCCCTGAAGGCTCGTCGGCTGCTGGCTGCGACCAACGAACATAAAACGGCCGTGCCCAAGTTTATTCAGAACATGGTCGCCTTTGGGAAGACGGAGCATGAGTTCGCGTTGATGGCGGCGATCAGTTACCGCCCGGACGTGATAGTTTTGCTGAGCGACGGGGATGACTTTGGAAACATGAGCGACGTTAAGCTCAAGAAAATCCGGCAGACGCTGCGCGGGGCTGCTCAGATTCACTGTGTTCAGTTTGGGCTGGGGCCGGCGAAAGCCGCCGTTGGATTTATGCAAAAACTAGCCAGCCAAAACGGTGGGACTTTTCGGTACGTAGATGTCAATCAATGGCGACGCTAATTTTGAAAAGTCGATTCGTTGGGCGTGACTGCTCGGAGAACTGGCCTACTTTGGATGGTTTAATTATTAAAGTGCAGCGTCAGCCAGATGCCAAAGATCGCGACTACGGTTCCGACGAAGCCCAGCAGGTTGACGCGTTGGCGGTACAAAATCCACATGATCGGAATCGCGAACAGAGGGCACGTTGACAGTAGCGTTTGGGCGATCGAAAGGTCCGCGTATTTGTAAGCGATTTGGCTAAACAAAATGCCCAGCCAAGTTCCTAACGCCGTTGCTGGGATCAGATATTTAAAATGTTCCCGTTTGATCGATTTTGCAATCGTCGCTCGATGCTTCTTCCGGCTGGCGATCCAGCAAATCGTAGCGACCGCCGCGACGAGCAAACGAATTAACGTCGCTTCTAACGCCCCGCAATTTTCCATGCCTTGCTGTGAAAAAAGTCCGCCGGATGCTTGGCAGAGTGCGCCTAAAATGCCGCAGGCAACTCCGGCACCGGTCTTTCCCGGCAACAGACCGGGGGCTTCGGCGCTGGCTTTGCGGTCGAGCACTACGACGATCACGCCGGTTACCGTTAGTAGGATGCCCAGCAAAACAAACAGGCCGATCGGGTGGGCCAAAAACAGCCGATCCAACGCGACCGCGAACAAGGGACTCAGGCAAGCCAAAACCAACGCTCGCCGCGGGCCCAGGATTTGCAAGCTGCGAAAGTAAAGCGTATCGCCGACGACGATTCCGATTAGTCCGCTGAGAGCCAGCCAGCCCCACGCGCTGGCGTCGGTTGAAACTTGAATCGATCCCGAACCAACGCTTACGAATAACACATGAATCGAGATCAGTAGCACGCCGATGCAATTTTTGCAGGCGTTGAGCGTAAACGCGGATAAGTGAATCTTGCCCCAGAGCATGCTCGAGCAGGTCCAGAAAAACGCCGCGATCAGTGCTGCGATTTCGCCTTGGTATTGCATGTCAGGTCGTAAGCGTAAATGGTTGGCGTGGGCTGCCGTTTTGCCGCTGAGAATTCGGCGATGATCGGAATTGGAAGATTTTAGTTCTTGTTCGAGCCAGCGGTAGCGGTCGGCTAGGCTGAGCGATCAAATTTCACTTGGAACAAAACACTAGCCGCTGACCAGCTTGGCCGCAAACGAAAGCTCGGCGTCGTCCGCGGTTCGCGAGTAGTCGATGATCTGCTGGCCAATGATCGCCAGCCGCTGCCGGAGCGAAAGCGGTTGATTGAAATTAATCGGCGGGCCGTCGTCCATGGATTCCGCATTTGACCGTTTCACGTAATAGCCAACGCTCATTCGTGGCGGCGCATGTTCGGATTGTTGGGTGCCCCAATGAGCGAGCTGCGTGGTCCAGCAAAACACCGATCCGCGTGTTCCTTGTAACGATCGAACATCTTGCAGGTTTTCGACGCGAATGTTTTTGGTGCATTCTTCATAGTCCGGGTCCAGCGACGCCGGCAACACACAAATGCTTGAACTCAAATGGTTCAGATCCGTCAGCGGAATCCAGATCGTCAGATAATCCAGATGATCTTCGTCCTCGATAAACACCTCGCGAACTTGATCGCGATGGGGCGGGAAGGCGGTCTGAGCTTCGGGCCGAACGAACCAGCTCCAAACCGCCGGCACGCAATCGTACTGGCCCAGCAAATCCGAAAACATCGGCCGCATTTCCAGCAGCAGTCGCCAGAAGTCGTCATAAACAAAAGCAAACACCGGATGAATGCCCTGTTGTTCCAGCTGCAAAAAGCACTCGGCCATCAGGTCGATTTTCTTTGGATCAAACCATCCGTCGTAGGCAAAGTAGCCGTCTTGGGCGATCGTCGTTTTGCAGGTTGGCCATTTCTCGGCATCCAGTTGGGGCGGCTGACCGCAATCGATTTCGCCAAGCGCGGTGGAGTCGGAGATGGAAAGCTGGGGGCAGAGTTGTTGCCAAAACTCAATCGATTGGCACGTGTCGAAATCGAGGTTCATTGTTGGTTCATGCGGCCGAGGTATTGAATCAGCTCAGGAGTGGGATCGTCGATAGTGATCCGTTCGCTTTGGCTCGGATCTCGGGTCGAGCGTACCTCGATCACCACTTGGTAACTCGAGCGGTCGGGCGAGCTTTCCGGCGAGCGGTCCGTTTCATTTAGCGGGCGGTTTCCAGCGACTTGGTTTCGAGTAGGAATCGGAATCGGAGCCATTGAACTGCGGGCTCTTGGCCGTCGGATAGCGGATCGCTGGTTTCGCGTTTCTTGAATCTCTGTTGCGAAACCGGCATCGCTGCCCCCGACTTCAGCAAATCGTCGTGCAGGATCTGAGGCATTGTTGTTGGCAATGCGATCGCCTGAGGATTCAAACAGGTGCGACAGTCCCGTCGTGGCCACTTGCCAATGGAGCGTATTTAAAGCCGTGTAAATTCCTTCGTCCACTTGAACCGCCGCCGAATTGCAAACACCGATCAATGCGCCGTCGCGGGTAAACAATCCACCACCGCTTCGCCCGTCGACCGGACGACCAAAAATGTCATACTTGAGCGCCCCATCGTAGGCCGCTCGGTTTTTGATTTGCGTGTGTCGAATGGTCGGGTCTTGGCCGTGATCGCAACCGATACTAAACACATCCAGTCCTGCTGTTACCGATGCGTATTTGTCAGCCAAGGGAACAGCCGGCAGCGGGCGCTGAGTCTTAATGACAACCAACCCAACGTCGCGAGCATCCGAATCGTAATCGATCAATCGCCCGGGCGCGGTTTGTTTGTTTCCATAGAAATCGTACTCAGCCGTGATTTTGCCTTGCCCTTTTGAATCGCGAAAAACGTGCCCGCAGGTCATCACCAGACTTTCGGTGCCGTGCGTGTGAATGACGGTGCCGGTTGCAAACGAAATACCATCGGCGTCTTCAACGCGGATTTTGACCGTGGCCAATAGAGCACGTTGTTCGGCTGCGGTTCGCGGCCTTGCGGTTCCGCGGTGCATCGTCGGCGACGAGAAAGAGGCGATTGGTTCGACGTTGGGGTCGACCGGTCGCACCTGTCGATCAAGGACGACCTTGGTGCCGACGTTTTGGCTTTTTCGTGGGATGTCTTGAGATCTAGCAAGTGGTAATGAGCGACGACGGCTGTCAAATTTGGGCACCGGTTTGGGCTCAAAAGCTGGCGGTCGCGTAATCCCAACGGCAGCGAACCATCGCTGCAGATCGGGACCATCAATCAGCCCAGAGTGACGATGGGTGATGCGATTGTTATGAATCATCACCACGGTCGGTGTTCGGTCCACGCCCAGTTGTCGAGCGAATTCAGGGTAGTCGGACTGTTTGACCGTTTGAACCGGGTAGCCGCTTCTTTGCAACGCTTGAATATTTGGTTCCACCATCAGGCATGGAGCGCATCCGTCATTGGTGAAGAAATACAGTTTCGCGTCGTTCTGACTTTGAGCGTGGGCCGCATGAGACGCAAACCCGAACAAGAAAATTACGGTAAACTTAAAAGCAACCCGCAGCGCACGATTGATCGTGAACATCCGTTCCCTCCTTGGATTGGATGACAAAACTCCACCGCTATTCCACAATCCTTCGCGGAAAACACAGTGATCGAAAGTGGCGAATGAACGCCGCTTTTATAAATTGTATTTTTGGACCGATTCGACCACCGTTTAAGATTTCCTCATGAAATCACGGGGGCGGCAAAAAGCCTTTCTTGAATCAGAGCGAGGTCGATTAGAATCAAAGCGAAGATATTCTCAAAGCTTGATTTGTTTAGAACTTAAAATCCGTGATGGCACGCTAGCAACGGCACCGCGATCAGATAACAATCAACATGAGTTTTGGCGACGACAAAGCAACGGTTCCCATTGAAGTTGTCGTTTGGTTTTTTGCACTTTTTTTACTTGCCCGACGAGCGCTCATGCTTTGGTTGCGAACATTAATCTGCTGCACTGTTATCTCGCTGGCAGCGATGGCCCACGGGCAAGAAAACTCCGTTCCCGATCGCACTCGACCGCGACCGGCCAACTTTGAACGGCCGGTGTTGATCGAGTTCAAAGGCGAGATCAATCGGCGGTTGACTGGTTTTTTTAATCGAGCGATGGACAAGGCCGAGGCCAAGAACGCGGATTTGATCATTGTTGAAGTCGACAGCCCCGGCGGATTGAAAATCGAAAGCCTGCAGATGGCGCGGCGTTTGCGAGATTGCGATGCTTACACGGTGGTGCTGGTTCAAAACGAAGCCATTTCCGGCGGCAGTTTGGTGTCTTTGGGGGTGGACGAAATTCACATCGATCCAGATGCTAAATTTGGCGACTCGGGCGAAATCGGATTCGATCCCGAGCAGTGGGCGTGGCGTTTGATCGAACCCAAAATCGAATCGTACTTGTCTCGCGACGCCCGCGACCTGGCGGAATCCAAAGGACGCAGTCCGGACTTGGCTGAATCGATGGTGGATTCAGATCACTTGGTGTATGTCAAAAAAAATGAAGACGGCGAGCTAGAATTTATCGGCGTGGCCAGCAGCGATGTGCTCAAACCCGACCCGCCGTGGGAATTGGTGCCCGAAGCGAAAACCGATCGGTTTTTGACCGTCAGTGGCAAACGAGCGGTTGAACTTGGTTTGGCTCAGGGAGCCGCTTCAACGCGTGAAAAGATCGCCGACGAACTGGGGTTTGAAGTCGGTTCGGCGACGATTTATCAGCCCACGATGATCGACTACGCGGTCGACTTTTTGAATAACCCTTTGGTCACCGGGCTGTTGATTGTGGTTGGTTTGATCGCGTTGTATGTCGAACTGAGTGCTCCCGGGATTGGCATTGGTGGGTTGATCGCAGGGTTGTGTGCGTTGTTGTTTTTCTGGAGCCATTTTCTGGGCGGCACGGCGGGGTGGCTTGAGGTGACGCTGTTCGTCGCCGGGCTGGGCTTTGTGGCGGCTGAGGTGTTTTTGATTCCTGGCTTGGGCGTGCCGGGGATGATGGGCGTGATGTTACTGTTCGCCAGTGTCGTGCTGGCCGGTCAAGACTTCGTGGTTCCCAGTCGCGCCGAAGATTGGAATCGTTTATTCACATCGGTCACGGTAACGCTGCTATCGTTTGCGGCGTTCTTGGTGGCTGCGGTGGTGATCACCAAAAACATGGGGCGGATCCCGCTGTTTCGTGGCATCATTTTGGATCCCAATGAACTCTCAAACGATGACAGTGAAGTCGCCAGCGAATCGAAAGCTCAGGATCTTTTCGATGGTATCGCGGTTGGCGATTGGGGCATTGCCGATTCGCTGTTACGGCCAGCCGGACGCGTGAAAATCAACGGCCGCGTGATGGATGTGATCAGCGACGGTACTTTCGTCGAACCGGGGGCGACAGTTCGAGTCGTAAAAATCAACGGCAACGTGATCACCGTGACCGAAGCCGATCCCGAGTGACTTGATCGACTTCGCGGTTTAGTAGGTTCGTTTCAAAACGAAATCACCCAAAGAAATCAAGGCGGTCGCGTAATCGTTGGTAGGCAAGGATTTCGAAAATTCGATCGCCGCTTCAGCATGCCCGCGGGCTCGCTGACGAGCGTACTCGATCGAGTTCGTGCGATTCAAGAACTCTAAAAACTCTTCGACGCTTGAATCTTTGGCGGACAAGAAATGAATAAACGTTTCGCGCTCGGGCGTTGGTAAATTTTCCAGACAATGGATCACCGGCAAGGTTGGCTTTTGATTGACCAAATCCGTGCCCAACGTTTTCCCCATTTGCTGGTCTTTGCCAACGATGTCTAAAATGTCATCTACGATCTGAAAGGCCACGCCGAGGTTTCGGCCGTAGGCATCAAATTGTTCGACCATGGCGGCGTCCGCATTGGACAAAAACGAGCCCAGCTTGCATCCGACGCCACACAGTTCGGCGGTTTTTTCGGTGATCATTCGAAGGTAATCTGATTCGGAAAGATCGAAATCGCCTTGCCATGCGTTCTGCCGCATCTCGCCCTCGCAAACTCGGTTGCTCGCCCGAGCCAGCATTTGCAACGCTTCGCACGAACCGCCTTGAGCCGCAACGTCGAACGCGTGCGTAAACAAATAGTCGCCCAACAGAACGCTCTGCTGCACGCCCCAAATCGCATTGGCGGTCGGGCGGTGCCGTCGAGTATCCGCATGGTCCAGGATGTCGTCATGGACCAAAGTCGCGGTGTGGATCATTTCCAGCGCCGCGGCCAGCTGGTAGTGGGCGTCTGTCAGGTTGCCGCAAGCCGCCCCCGACAACAAAAGAAACACCGGACGAATTCGCTTGCCGCCCAGCAGCCAACTGTGCTCCAGCAACTGGTCGACGAAAGGCGTATCACTGCGCAGTTCACGCTGCAGAATCGCTTCTACTTTTTCAAGCGAGTTTGCAATCGGAGCGTAAACGCTACCCAAGCTTGCACTCGCCCCCTGCCCGACTGACAAATTTGTCTCGGCTGGTCGCAATGAACTCATGTCATCGGCAGTTTGGCTCACTTCGTCATCCTGTCAAAATAAAAACTAAAACTGGTTTGCTGAAAACTGCAAGTTGCTTCCAAAGCATCAAAACAAAATCAAACGGCAACGTCACCGGTCGGCTCAGCCGTGTTGTTTAACGCGGTCAAAATCGCCACTCTTGCCGCCCGACTTCCGTTCCAATTGAATCTCGGAAATTTTCATCGAGCGATCAACGCTTTTGCACATATCGTAAATTGTCAGGCACGCCACCGAGACCGCCGTAAAGGCCTCCATCTCAACGCCCGTCTTTTGCTCGGCCAACACCGTCGCCGTAACGACCAGCGTTGTTTCGTTTTCAAACTCAAAACCTAGCTGCACCGAATCCAATGCAATTGGGTGGCACAGCGGAATCAAGTCGCTTGTTTTTTTGGCCGCCATGATTCCGGCCAGCCTTGCCACCGAGATCACATCGCCCTTGCTGAGCGATCGATCGGCGATCTGACTGGCCGTCGTCGCCAGCATTTGGACTTTGCCCGAAACCATCGCCAACCGGTGCGTTACCTGTTTTTCAGATACCGCGACCATGCGAGCGTTTCCGTCATCGTCAAAATGAGTCAACTTTGCCATGAGTCTTTGCCAAGGTTAAAACCGCGTTTAAATTAGCAACCAAACAGGCTGCGACTTTTGAGTTAAAATGAAACGTTCATTAACGGCGTCGAATTCGTTGTTTTCCCGATAATCGACGGCTTAAAACGCCGCCAAAGATTAGCAAATCGTTCAAACCCGTCATAGCTTCGATCGGCGGTTCACGTCAGATTGATCCAGCGAGGTCCAGTTTGGGCTCGGGCAGGGCGAAAAACAGGCTGAATGTTTTCGCACTGGTGCCGATCTGGAGCCGATTTTCTTCAGTTTTCAGTCGCCGGACAAAATATAAAAACCGCCAGCTTCACGTTTCACCGCAGCATCGAGCCGATTAGCATGCTATTTATCGTTTTTAATGGATAACACGCCGTCGCAATGGATTTTTTCAACAACCTTCATTTCGACGATCCGCTGTTCAATATGGCAACCGTGCTGGTCGCGGGAATTATCGGCGGTGAAGTGTTTGCCGCGTGCCGACTGCCGAAGGTCACCGGTTGGATCGCGACAGGAATCGTGCTGCGGCAACTCCAGCTTCCCGGTATGGACTGCCAAGCAGATCCGGCGGCGATGGACAAATTCCTGCCGTACATGAATTTTGTGCTGGGCTATATCGCCTTCACCGTGGGAGCGACGTTGTACTTTAACAGTCTGCGGAACACGGGCAAACGCGTCGGTTTGCTGTTGCTGGGCGAAGCGGTCATTACGCCCTTGGTCGTTGGGACCCTAATGGTGCTGTTGGGCCCGCTGGTCAGTCCAAAAATGAAATTCGAACCGGCGATTTTGCTGGCGGCCATCGCCATCGCGGGGGCTCCGGGGACGACCGTACTGGTCATTCAAGAGGCGCGTGCCCGCGGGATTTTGACTCGGACTTTATTAGCGGCCATCGGCTTGATCGACATGGTGGCGGTGGCGATGTTTGTTTTCTGTGCCACGATTTTAAAAGCCGAACATGGTATCGCCGAAGGCCTGGTCAGCGTGTCGACGCAGTTTGGTGTCACGTTCGTGATCGGTTCCGCTTGTGCCGCACTGGCGGTGATTTTAGTTCGCACGATTGTCAAGCCGGCGTTTCTGGGGCCGTTAATGGTTGCGGTGGTGCTGGGCGCGTGGGGGGCTGCGGCGGCCTTTGGAACCTCCGGCGGCATTTTAGCTTGCACGTTCGCGGGAATCGTCCTGACCAATATTCGGCACGACTTGGTTCGCGCGGGCGAAGCGTATTTGCAATCGATTGGCGGAGTGTTGTTCGCGCTGTTTTATACCTTTGCCGGAATGAAGCTGGATTTTGCTCAAATCCCTGCCGCCGCCGGTTTAGTTGCGCTTTACTTCGCGGCTCGCTTGATCGGCAAGTACCTAAGTGCTTTTTCGGCGATGAGCTTCGCGGGTGTCACGGACAACGTACGCAACATGCTGGGCCTGGCGCTTTTGCCACACGGGGGCGTGGCGGTGGGGTTGATCTTGTTGGTCCAAGGCGCGAACTTCCCGGAAGAAACGAAGTCAATCGTGACGATCGTTGGGCTGGCGGCATTGGCGATCAACCAGTTGCTGGGCCCCAGTGCGACTCGGTTCTCATTAGTGCGATCTGGCGAAGACCACATGGATCGGCCGCGGCTTTTGGACTTTTTGCAAGAGCATCGGATCGTGGTCGGTCTGAGCGGCACCAAAGATGATGTCGTCAAGCAACTGACGAGCCAACTTTATTCGACGTCGGACATGGCCACGCCAAAAGAAGTTTTCACGAAACTGATTTTTGAACGTGAGGCCGAAGAGACAACCTGTTTGGGCAAGGGCTTGATGATTCCGCACGCGATTTTGGACGAAGTCGAAGCCAATGAAGTCAAAGGCGTGCTGGGGCTGAGCTCGAAAGGTTTGGACCTTGGTGCGCCTGATGGTCGAGTCGTTCATGCTGTGTTACTTTTGGCCACGCCCGAGGTCGAACGCAACCGGCACTTGCAAATCATTGCGGCGGTGGCCACGGCGATTACCAAAGATATTAATTTACGCGAACAGCTGTATCACGCTCGCAGTGCTGCCCACGCGTACGAAGTTTTACATGCCGAAGACCTAGAAGACTTGAACTATTTTTTAGAAGACGCACAAGAACGTGCGGGAATTATCGAAGGATAAAACTGTGTCAGACGAAAATCGTGCTCGCATCGAAAAAGCGTTGAAGTGTTGGTATTTGACCGGCGCTACGGCCAGCGGCAAATCAAAAACCAGTCTTGTTTTGGCTGAAAAATTAAACGCTGAAATCATTTCGCTGGATTCGATGGCAATCTATCGCGGCATGGATATTGGGACCGCCAAACCGACCGCCGACGATCAGCAACGCGTCACGCACCACTTGATTAACATCGTCGACCCGACTGATCAGTTTAGCGTTTCGCAGTATCGCGAGGCGGCGCTTTCGATGATCGATCAGATTCGCGAACGCGGCAAAGAAGTCCTGTTCGTCGGTGGCACGGCTCTTTATCTAAAAGCGCTGCTGCGAGGCATGTTCGATGGGCCGCCTGCCGATTGGGATTTTCGCAAACAAATCGAAGCCGATATTGCTCAGGATGGTGCTGAATATTTGCATCAGCGATTGGAAATGGTCGATCCCGTTTCGGCTTCCAATTTGCACCCGAATGACCATCGGCGAATTATTCGGGCGTTGGAGGTTTATAAAACGACTGGCAAACCGATCAGTCATTGGCAGATGGAATTTGACGAAGGCCGCAATGCTGATCAGTGCCGAGTGTTTTCGATTCGCCACCAGCGGAGCGTTTTGCATGAGCGAATTGAGGGGCGAGTTGAATCGATGTTCGCGGCTGGATTGGTCGACGAGGTGCGAGGCTTGCTGGAACGTTGGGGATCGCTTGGGCACACCGCGTCGCAGGCGGTCGGTTATCGCGAGGTGATTGACTTTATTAACGGCGACAAAACGGAAGAGGAGATGCGCGAGCGCGTCACCGTTCGGACTCGTCGTTTCGCAAGGCATCAAGAGACTTGGTTTCGAGGGCTTTCGGAGTGCGAGATGATCGAGGTTGAAGCCGATTTTGAACCAGAGACATTGGCTGATCAGCTTTATGAAATTGGTCAATCGCGGTGAATGGGCGAAGCTTAGTTGAGCGGCTTGCTGTTGCGAGCAATGCTTTTTGAGTCGGCAAAGTGGCTCGTTTTTTGGACCCGAGAATCTTTTTAAACGCTTCGGCGCGGCGTTCTAGTTTGGCTCACCCTTGGGCTCGTTTTTGGGCTCGTTTTTGGCAGTAATTTGCTTATTTAACTTTGAAGCCAAGTTGCCTTAAGAAAGCAGAAAGCCTTTCGAGCTGGTCGCCTTGGATTTCGATGGCGTCGTCTTTGATCGCTCCGCCGGCACCGCAGTGGTTTTTTACTTTGGTTAACAGTTGGCTAAAGTGCGGCTCGGGATGGCCTTCGGCGAGGCCTCGGACGACGGTAACTTTCTTGCCGCGTTTACGCTTTTCGATCTGCAGACGAGCTGTCTGTTTCTCGGGGGCGGTCGCCAGAGCGGGGGGCGGTTCTTGCGGTTCGCAAACGCAATCAGTTTCGATTTTGCCGCAGGTTTCGCACGAGGGCGGTTTGTAGAGTTCAGTTCCAGCGAAAATGCTCATTTTATCGATAGGCTGTTATTGGAATAATCTGTCTGAGTCAACAATCGTACTTTATTTGGCCGTTACGGAGGAACCCTAGCCGTAGCAGAACCGATTTGAGCTTAAAATTGAACGCGGGACAAAACTTGATTCGATAGGCGAGGTTAAAGCAGACGTGCCGAACGGTTTTTCGCTGGCCTGATTCGATGTTGCTTGTTCGCGGTAACAATTATAATCTGCGTGCTGAAAGCTGTTTCACGCATCCAGCCGAGCGTTCGGCAAAGTTGCCGCGGGGCATGATTAATTCTTTTTTTCTCTCGATTTATTTACTCTGGTTTTCTTTCGTATAAGCAATGGGAATTCGATTTTTTTGCCGACACTGTGAAGCTCGTTTGAACGTTAAGTCAAGTCAAGCCGGCGAAGCGGGTGTGTGCCCCGAATGCGGTGCCACCGTCGAAATTCCCATCGAGTCGCTGCTGCCGGGAATTCCCCGAACGCCCAATCAGCGTTTTTACATCGAAGAAGAAGACGACGATGAAGCGTCCGCTCAGATACTGGACGTCGACCAGCAGGTCACGATGGCGGGTCAAATTGCGGGCGAAGTGGATTCAGGTGAAACGGCCACGCCGCCGGCGCAGATGACGCCCGTGTTCGCGACCACGGGCAAATCGAGTTCTGGCATTTTTATGCTGGACCGTCCATCGCCGCCGGAAGATTTTGGGAAAGTGGATCCGATCGAGGCCGAGCCGAATAAGGTCTGGTACTTTCGCAGCAAATTGATCGGCGAACGCGGACCGCTAAAATCAAAAATTATGCAGCGGCATGTGGACAGCGGCGACGTGACGGTCGGTTGCATGGTTTGGCGAGAAGACTGGGAAGACTGGGTTGCTGCTGAAGCGGCGTTTCCGCACTTGGCCGGCCAAGCCAGTGCGCTGGACAGTATTCAGCCGTCCGAAAGCGGCGAAGATTTGTCAGCAACGACACTTTCGCGACAAAGTCCGTTGGACAATCAAGCGGTTTTCTATGCAGTCATTATGACGGGACTGGTTGTCATGGCCGCGCTGGCCTATGTTGTCATTCAGATCTTGCCTCGTTAACGCAACGGTGAGCGACCAAGGGCATGCAACAGGTCGGGTAGTCGACGGCGATGGTTAGAATCAGTAGCAA
>CAZROJ010000002.1:17423-25156 GCA_964601665.1 uncultured Pirellulaceae bacterium | reverse complement strand
CCAAGGGCATGCAACAGGTCGGGTAGTCGACGGCGATGGTTAGAATCAGTAGCAACGTCAGAAGTCACTTTATTTGAATGGGAAGCGACGATGAATTTTTTCATTAACTCACGAACACTTTGCGTCATTGCGTTGGTAGTCGTTTGGGCCGCGGCAGCGCCGGCAGGATTGGCTCAGGAAACGGCAAAGCGAGAAACCAAAAATGAAACCAAGGTCGAAGCCAAAACCGACACCGAAGAATCAGGTGCAGCCAAAGAAGAAAAACCTGAAAAGACTCGCGAGTTGGTCGTCGATTTGACCGGTGACAAATTGATGTTTCAAGCACCGGTGAGCTGGAAAGCAAAAAAGCCGCGAGTCAACTTTACGAAGTTCGATTTGCGTTTGCCCAAGGTCGAAACCGACCCGAAAGAAGGCCGAATGACTTTCACGATTTCCGGCGGCGGCACAAAAGCCAATATCGATCGTTGGAAATCGCAGTTCAAACTGCCCGTTGGCGATGCGGCGGCTGACGCGGTAAAAATGACTACACGGAAGCTGGATGGTTATGAACTGTCGATCGTTCAGATTGCCGGGACGTTCGTCGATTCGATGGGCGGCGGACCTTTTGCGGGTGGCAAAAAAATTAGCCGACCGGACTACATCATGCGAGCGATTATTTTGACCAAAGAAGGCTCGACGGCGATGAGCCCCAAGTGTTTCGTTAAACTGGTTGGCCCTGCGGCGACGGTAAAAAAGCATTCGAAGGCTTTTGAAAAAATGGTCAAGTCGATGAAGATTGAAGAAGCGAAGGTTTCTGACGAGTAAGTTCAATTTTTCGAAGCTCTGGATAAACGAACTTGGATCGCACTGAACATCAATCCCCTGACGACCGCCAGCAAGCCCGCGAACTGAGCCTCGAGCCTTCGCGGCCGCCGGCAAAAGTCCCCGGCTACAACGTGCTGCAGTTTTTGGGCAGCGGAGCTTATGGGGAGGTTTGGTCGGCGACGGATTTAACGACCAACCGCCGCGTTGCGATCAAGTTTTATACTCGACGCAACCGCAACGACATCGGTATGCTGGCCCGCGAAGTTGAAAAGCTGGTCGTGCTTGAAGCCGATCGGTACGTGGTGCAGTTGCTGAATGTCGGCTGGGATGCCGACCCGCCGTACTACGTGATGGAGTACATCGAACACGGCTCGCTGGAGGATCGGCTGAAGCGCGGTTTTCCAATGCAGGTTGACGAGGCCGTCAGTCTGTTCAAAGAAATTGCAACGGGAATGATGCATCTGCATCGTAAAGGCATTTTTCATTGTGACCTTAAGCCCGGTAATGTGCTGCTGGATCAAGATGGTCACCCGCGGGTTGCCGATTTTGGACAGGCGCGGTTGAGCACCGATGATACGCCGGCGTTGGGAACGTTGTTCTTTATGGCGCCCGAACAAGCGGATATGAAGGCTGTCCCGGAAGCGTCGTGGGATGTTTACAGTTTGGGATGTTTGCTGTTCAGTATGCTGACTGGCAAACCGCCTTATTATTCTGAGGATCTGGCCGGCCAAATCGAGACCACCGATGTGATTGGCGAACGGTTGTTGAAGTACCGCGACAACCTGATGGCGGCGGAGCTTCCAACGGCACATCGTAAAATCGCCGGCGTTGACAGGTCGCTGGCGGACATTATCGATCGCTGTATTGCCGCCGATCCGAAGCGTCGTTTTAACAGCATCGAAAGCGTGCTGTCGGCCCTTGAGGCGCGTGAGTTTACGAAAACGGGCCGGCCACTGTTGTTACTGGGGTTTGTGGCCCCAGTGCTGTTGCTGGTCGTCTTTGGGTTGTTCGGTTACTGGGCCTTCAACCAAGCGCTTGCTCGAACCAACGATGCCGTCACGGCCAAGGCGAGGGATAGCAACAACTACACCGCTTTGATGGCCGCTAAAAAAGCCGCCAGCGATATCAATCAATATTTCCGGGCCGTCAGCCAACTGGCCCACGACGAATCTTTTGTTGACAAATTTGAAAAGGCGATGGCTGTCGAGGGCTTGAAGGCGTTGCGTTTGGAATTGGCTAATCCGGTCGATAACAACCAACTGGATGACGTTCGCGAGCGTTATCGAAATCACCCGGCGATTGCGCCGTTGCTGGACGTGCTCGAAGACCGTTTAAAAGATCGATTTAACGAATACCCCAAAGCGGCCAGTTGGTTTGTTTGTGATCGATTGGGCAACCAAGTCGCATCGGCGTTTCCTGATGAGAATCGGACGCTGGGAAAAAATTATGCCTACCGAAGTTACTTCACCGGTTTCAATTCAGATTTGCCGCCTAGCCACGTGCCCGAACTGTCGGTTGCCGATGGTGGCGACGCAATCAAACAGTCGGATATTTCTCTGGGGGAGCCTCGTAAAATCACCGCGCGGGCTCATCTGTCAGGCGTGTTTTTATCCAAACAATCCAAAACCTGGAAGGTCGCGTTTTCGACGCCCATCGTTAGCGATGCAAACGAGATCATTGGTATCGTTGCTGTCACGGTGGAGCTGGGCGAGCTGGTCGATTTTGTCAAAGATCAGGCGAACCGCGATCGCTATGCGATTTTGGTCGATGGCCGACCGCCGGACGTTGGTGGAGCCAAAAATTACGACGGTGCTATTTTGGAGCATCCGATCTACGGTGATTTGAACACGCGGCTGAAAGGAATTCCCAAAGAACTGGAGAATACTCGCGTTGATTTGGATGTTGCGACTGAAAAAAATGTTGCCGAGGTTTTCGAAGCGTTTTTGGATCCGGTGGGCAAAACGGCGGTCAGCAAGAATCTGCCCAATCGCAGCGCCTACACCAAAGAATCGATTGTTTCGGTCGAGCCCGTGATGGTCCAGCTGCAGCGGACGCCGTTGGATTTGCTCAAAGTGGACATACCGGAAAATCAGGAGGAGCCGACGCGTTTGTTTGTGTTGGTTTTGCAAGACTACGAGAATGTGCAAACGGATGTTCGCGCCTTAGAGGCTCAATTGACGTGGCTGGGTGGCTTGGCCACATTGACGCTATTGACGGTTTTGGCGTTGATGGGATATTTCGTGAACCGTTTGTTGAAGGAATCGAAGAGCCGGCTGACGCGAGCGTTTGGTGGGCGAGCGAACGAGACGTTTTCGAGTTTTCCAACGCTTGAGCAGACAAAAGAGTGGAAATAAATCAGGGTCGCGACCGCTTCGAAGTGGTTTAATTTTCGCTGCGACCATCGAAGCGTTGTTGAAGACAAAATTAAGGTGATCGCGTATACTGAAGGCCATTGATATTGGGGCACCGGTTCGAAATCGGAACAAGGTGATTTGGATCGCTTGTGTCTCCAAAGTCCAAAACGTCGTTGAGTCGACTCGTTTTTCTTTTAACTCATACTCTTGAAATGAATATCCAAGCCAAGCCGCCGCACAAAAAAATCAACTGGAAGCAAATCGTATTCATCGCGGTAATCCTTGGCATCGCCCTATTTCAGTATGTGCGAACTGAGCAGGCTGATGAACAAGGGCAGCGAGACGGAGGGCAAGGTGTTGCCCAGTTAGATTTGCCCGACAATTTGGATCTCGATGGAAGCTTGGGGAAGAACTCAGGTGCGGGCGACGCTAAATCACGGTCCGGAAATAACAATTCGAGCTCTGGCAATTCGAGCTCTGGCAATTCCTCGAAAACCAGCGATCGAGGCAAGAATCAATCGTCATCAAGTAGCTCGGGGCAACCCTATCTCAAAGAGGGGCGACGAGGAACGAAGGTTTCGCCGGCCGGTTTGGTCTATACCGGATCGCGCAGCGGCGAGCATCGAACTGAGCACGTGTTGCGACATGCCAAAGACCAACCCAACCGACCGGGAAATCACGGAGTTTTCGATGCCGACGGTGATGACGTATTTCGTTTGATCGACGAAGCTTACGCCTTGATTCAAAAAAATAGCCGGCAGGTTTCCAAAGATCCTCCGCGCGATGGTAAGACGGCTTACTTGGTCGATATGAAGCGCAGGATTGGTTACCGAGGTGGCAAGAGTGGAAATCGGGCGGGCAAGCCGGTGGCCAAAAAAATGAAATTGATTTTGGCAGAAGATCGAGTGATTACGGCTTATCCGTATTAGTAGAACGTCTCTCCTAGGTTGTGAATTTTTGTCATTCAAAAACCTAGAGTAAGTGCCAGTGGGCGATCGCCCCGGCGAGGGCGAGCTACTTTTTACTGACTGTTCAGCAAGCTGTTGCCAATTCGTTCGATCGAATCCATCAATGCGGTCAGATTGGATTCGCTTGTTTTGGCATTTCCTAAAGTGCTCCTGAGCCAGATGTTTTGGTTGACTTCGGTTTGAACAATATAAAAGTCGCCATCGGTTAAAACCTGTTTGCGAATCGCTGCGTTGATACGGTTGTTGAGTTCGCGATCTTGGGCGTCGGCTAAAAATCGATAGCAAACAATATTCGATTCGGGCGTGACCAAGAGCTGAAGCCCGTCTCGCTGTTGAATCATGGCTGCGAATTTTCGAGCCAGATCGTAGACCGCCGTCACATTTTGTTCCCAGGCGGTCAATCGATAGCTGTGGTAAATCGAAAAGACCTTTAAAGACATCATCAACTTCGTGCACTCAAACGATCGCATCGCAACATCCTGCCACGGTCGGTTCGCCCCATCTTCGGCGAATAAGTACTCGGCTTTTTGCGAGAAGGTCTGATAGTTGTGGCCCACGTTTCGAAAGACTAGCGCCGTCGTCAGGGCAGGGGTCAGCAAGAGTTTGTGGTAGTCCAAGACGACACTGTCGGCCAGTTCGATCCCGCGAATCAGCGATCTATATTTTGGCGCAAAAGCCGCCGCGGCTCCGTGAGCCCCATCGACATGAAACCAAAGGTCGTGTGTGTCGCAGAACTCGCCAATCGCCGCGAGGTCATCGTACGATCCGGTCGCCGTCGAACAGGCACTTCCAACAATCGCGATGACTTGGAGCCCTGATTCGGTGGCATCGCTGAGCATGCGATCCAGTTGGGAGACATCCATTTGAAAATGCTCGTTGACCGGCACTTTAATAACGCCACTGTCGCCCCAGCCCATGATTTTTACCGCTCTTTGGACGCAGTAATGGGCGTTTTCAGAAACCATCAGGGCCGGGCGTAGCTTGTGATTGTCATCGGCATTGGTTGATATTGAATCGATTACGATATTCTGCGCCGTTAGCAGCGCGGTCAAATTCCCCAACGATCCGCCCGATGTTAAGACGCCACCGCAACGATCCCCAAAACCGAATTGTCGCCCGGTCAATTCGATGACTAATCTTTCCAGCACCGTGCCGGCCATTCCCATTTCGTAGACGCCCATCCCGTTGTTCATGGTATCAGCGACCAGACTCGCCAGCGCCGAAACGTGAGCGACAGGGCTAATTTGATGCCCCATGTAGTTGGGGTGGTGCAATCGGATCGAGTTGCCGATCACGCGTTCGAACATCGCGGGCAGCGACGAATTCGCGTTGTCGTTTTCGAAATAGTCTGACTGCCATTGCGCGTAAAGTTCATCGGACGTTTTGAAGTCGAGAACTTTGCCGGTGTGGTTTTCGAATTGGTCCGCCAGCAAATCGACCAGTTCATGCCCGAGGCTTCGAAACGCGTCGGCGTCAAAGTAGGCGGGAGATTTTTGCGGTTCGTCGTATGTGGTCATTGGTACAGAGGCAAATGTTGGAGCGGGAATCATTGCCAAGGCTAGTTTTTGAACCCCGTTTTCGTCAACGCCCCACTCGGTCAGAATAAAACAAAAGGCCAGCGAAGTTGAATTACGCCTTATGAAGATGCCGTTGGTGGGTACAATTGGAGGCCCACAAAATTTTAGTTTTTAATTGAGGAACCAATCATGGCGAAAGCCACCGCCCGTCACATTCTTGTTGACACCGAAGACAAATGCCAACAGCTCAAGTCAGACATCGAAGGCGGTGTTGATTTTGCTGCGGCTGCAAAGGAAAATTCGAGCTGCCCATCCGGCCAAAATGGCGGTGAGCTTGGCGAGTTTGGTCCGGGACAGATGGTGCCGGAATTCGATCAAGTTGTTTTCAGTGCGCCGGTCAATACCGTTCAAGGACCCGTCAAAACGCAATTTGGTTACCACTTGCTAGAGGTCACCAGCCGCGAAGATTAGGCGTTAGCGAGACATCGCCGAATTTTGGGGCGATCGCTGGCAGAGTGCAACCGAAGAATACAAAAAAACGCTCGATGGATTAAGTTTCATCGAGCGTTTTTTTTGGCGTTAGATCGCTGGGGAATTTTGAAATTAGGATCGGTCGAGTTTATTTTTTTCGTCCAATCGAAAATTGATAGACATTGAAGATTGGGTCTTCGGCCTGCAAATAGTCTCGGCTTGATACAAATTGACTGGTCGTCCAACCACAGTCGTTGAGGTATTCGCCCGGATCGTCGACGCCAAAAATAAACGTTTCTCCCAAGGCGTCCATTTGTCTCAAAAAAGCGGCAACTTCAGCGCGGCCCGACGAATTTTCAATCGCTTCGGTGGTAACGAAATCGGCCCACAGGTAAGAATCCGCGTGGTTGGTAGCTGTGCTCAATTGGGTCAGGATTTCGCGATTTTTTAGGTCGTCGAAATACATCGAGCAACCTTCGTAGATGAACGCCGTTGGCTTATCGCGATCAAATACGGGATCACCGGTTAGCACTTCGCCCAAGTCTTGCGTCAAAAAGTTGGCTGGAATCGCGTGGCGATTGATGTTGGACAATTTAGTTTCGGCCAAAACACGTTCTCTTTCTTCCAGCATTTCTGGCAGGTCGAGTTCGAAAAATGCCACGTCAGGAAAGTGGCTGGCGACCCGGTAAGGTCGCATGTCCAAACCAGCACCAACCAAAACGATCTGCTGAACATGGGCTGCTGCCGAAATGGTTTCGTCAATGTGCTTGGTTCTGGCTAAAACCATATCCGGGAGTTGCGGCAGTTCACGTCGCAATTTGTCGGCCAAGATTTTTCCTTGCGGCCCCGCCGCAGATGCCGCGTGGGGACAATCCACTCGCAGATACTTCGATTCGCCTGTTGCTCGGACACCGGCGATCATGCGGGCCGAGGACTTGAGTTTTTGATTGGCCAGACTGCTCAGCCTTTGGCTTTTGGACGACTCCAACAGCGACATTGTTGACTGACAGAAATACTTCATTTCCGCTTCGGCGACTTTTTGACCGTTGGATTCAAATTCGACGATCAACGTAACAAGCACCTTTTGGCCGCGGGCGTAGCGCCGGCGGATCAATTCAATTTTGTCGGCGTCAACACGGCATTTACCCAGCAAGTGGCCGGTGCTTGGATTGATGTAGCGCACGTTCATCGACGCAAGCCACAACGAGGCCGATCGTTCTTTGTCCGGCGGGTGAATGCCTGCCAACGGGACGCCGGTCAAGACGGTTGTTAGTGCCATGCCGCCGGTGTAGTCGGCGGACAACGAAATCAAAGCGGCCTGGTGAGTGCCATGTTGATTCGTGGTTGAAGGTTGGAGTGGAAGCTCTGATTCGCAATAACCATATTCGATCCGAGTCAGGTTCCAGTCGGCGTACTTCAGGACAGGTATGGCTTGGTGAGCCAGACTATTGATCAAGGCTGGGTTGATGCGGTCGCGGTAATCGGCAGCGAAATCTCCAGGTGAGGAGCCGCTCAACAAGAAGGCTCCGCTTGGTAAGACTTTTGGCCCATGCGGTCGCTTCGACCTTGGCTGCCGAGCTTTGGCTTGGATTTTGTTCATTTAATTGTGTGAGGAAATA
>CAZROJ010000002.1:8411-17323 GCA_964601665.1 uncultured Pirellulaceae bacterium | reverse complement strand
CCTTGGCTGCCGAGCTTTGGCTTGGATTTTGTTCATTTAATTGTGTGAGGAAATAGAGTGTCGGGGAAGTTTGCGTGGAAGGTCGCGAGTTGTTTTCGAAGCGACGTAGGTTGGACCTCATTTTAATTTCGGTGCCGCGGGTACTGCTAACAAATTTCGCAAAAAATGCAGTCTGGTGCCGCAATTGCATTGATAAGGGGGTTTTGACGGCCCGTGATCGGCCCTGCTTTGGGTTTGGGTTTGGTTTCTGGGCCTTTTAACCCGGTTAGTGGGGCTAGTTTTCTGACTGTCTTTTCAGTTTTGCCGCGCCAGGCCGGCTGAGCCGCTGGATTTCGCCTTGAACGCTGGGATCCTGAAAAATTTTGGATCAATTATTTGATTGGGCAACATATGCGACCTACGTTTACTGGCCGTATTCCAACGGTATGCCACTTTGCCTACCAGTCTTGTCTCCCCCATGCACTCAATTCATCCTTTTACCAGCGATCGATACGTTGTGCCCGAATCCGGCGGTAGTTCGCCCGAGGGCGCAGCGAGTGTTGACGTAATGGATTGGCGTTGGCGTTCGCACGGCGAAGTTTTTGACGAATTAACAGGCAAAACGGCTTGGTTGAGCGCGGTGCCCGAATCCTGCGTTCGAGCAAGTGGTGTCAAGCGTTTTCTGCGCGAGACGAAGATCCTTTCGGACCTGCGTTCTGATTCATTCTTGCTGCCCTACGACTACGGCGTATTGGATGGCTGGATCTATTCAGTCACCGATACGCCCGAGGCCCAGTCCGTCGAATCCATTATTTCTGAAGCAACAGAAATTGATCAAATCCTTAAGATCGCCGTCGAGGTCGTCAGTCAACTGGAGACGATTCACTCGGTCGCGATGACCCATCGAAACGTCAAGGCTTCGACAATTCTTCACGGGCAATCGGGAACATTTGTGGCTGGTTTAGGGGCCGAGCGATTTGTATCCACCAAGTTCCTCCACGCGGATCAATTATGTGATCGTACGCAGTACATGTCTCCCGAAATATCAGGCATGCTCGAACGCGATGTCAGTGCGACGACGGATCTTTATTCGTTTGGAATTTTATTGTATCGGATGCTGGCTGGCCGGACACCGTTCCGCGGATCAAGCGCCGGCGATACTCTTTTTAGACACTTGGCTACTGCGGTGCCGGTCGAAGCCATTCGCAAAGACGTGCCTGCATCGCTGGTCAACGTCGTTGTCAGGCTGTTGGAAAAAGAACCGGTTCGGCGATATCAATCGGCAACCTCGGTTAGGCATGATCTGTCTGAAATTCGAAAAAGAATTGCGAGCGGAAAGAACGTCGATTCGTTCGTGATCGGCCAAACCGAGGTTCGCGATACCTTGTCAGCGCCGGACTTTGTTGGTCGACGAGCCGAGATGCGGATCTTGACCGACCAGCTGAACGAAGTTGCCAAAGGCCAAAATCGAAGCATCGCTATTTCAAGCCTGTCCGGCGGTGGCAAAACAAGGTTGATGATGGAATTCATTCGCCGGGCGACCAAGCGTAACGCCATTGTTTTGCGTGGTCGTGCGAGTGATTCGGCGGCGCAGATTCCGATCAAAGCGATGGCGGAGATATTGGACCAAGTCGTTTCTTGGGCTCAGAACTATCAAGAATATCGCTATCGACTCAAAGAGTGCGTCGCGCCCTTTGCGGCTGAAATTTCGGTCATCTCAAAGTCGTTGGCGATCGAGCTAGACCTGTACCAAGAACCTGACGATGCAAACAGCGGTCCGGTTGAATTCGGTCAGACGCGTATTGAAAACGCGGTCATCGAAGTTCTGACAGCGTTGTCTTACGGATCGCAGCCGGTGCTGTTGTGGGTCGACGATTGCCAATGGCTTGATTCACAATCGACCGCGATTTTGAAAAGGATCAGTCGGCAAGAATCATCGAACGTTTTTCTCGTTACGACACTTCGCTCAGACGTGGGAAAAACGTTGCAGCGATTCATCGACACCATGTCGCCCGACCATCATTTGTCGGTCGGTCCGCTGCTGCCCGAAGAAATTCGTTTGCTTGGTCAGTCGATGGCCGGTGGACTACCGGACGAAATTTTAGCCATGGTGGTAAAATTCGCTCATGGCAGCCCGTTTATGGCGGCTTCGATTTTACGTGGCTTGGTCAGTTCCGAAGCGATCGTGCCGAAGGAAACTGGCTGGGAAACAATTCCCGAAAAACTGGCCAAGATCCAGGCGGCCGACGATGCGGCGACATTATTGGTGCAGCGGCTAGAAAATTTACCGTCGGCGTCGCGATACTTGCTTTCCCTGATGTCGGTAATCGGCAATGATGCTTCTTTGGATGCGATCGAAGCGATTGCTGGTCAGGCCGACAGTGAAACGATCGATTTTCTAGCAGCGCTGCAATACGCTCGCCAGCAAAACTTAATCTGGTTGCAATCAAACGGGCACTATTGTTTTGCTCATGACAAAATTCGAGAAACGCTGGAGTCGAAGATTCCGTTTCGGGAACGCCAAGGTCTGCATTTGGCGTTTGCGAATTACTTGAGGTCGTCCGAGCCTGAACGCGTTTTTGATCTCGCCTTTCATTTTGATCTTGGCAATTCGCCTGAGCAAGCGGTCAAGTACGCGATCGAATCGGCAAAAATTGCGAAACAAAGATTTTTGCAAAGTGCTGCGGAAGTCCAACTTCGAATCGCAATTAAGAATCTTCGGTCGATCGAAAGCGACAAACGACTGCGGTATCAGTTGTATTCTGATTTGGCCGAATCGTTGATGTTGTCGGGCAAGTACGAACAGGCGGAAACGTGGCTGGAGAAATCACAGCGCGAGGCAGAAACGAGTTTTGATAAAGCGTCGGTGTATCTAAAAATTGGCGAACACAAATTTCGAATTGGTGACAAAGAGGAAGCCACGAAGTTTTTTGAACAGGCGTTTTCAGAACTCGGCCACAGCCTGCCCGGTTCGATCGGGCATTTTTTTTCGCTGGGCAAAGAAGCGGTGATACAGGCGTTTCATAGTCGTTTTCCAAGTTGGTTTGTCAGTCGAAAGGATGCACAACCTGACGAATCGACTCGATTGGGATTGAAAATTCTGGGTCGACTTGGCCATGGATATTGGTACACGCGACAGAAATCGTTGACGCTTTGGACACACTTGCGAGCGATGAATTGGGCTGAACAATTTTTGGCCACTCCTGAACTCGCTCAAGTTTATTCCGAACACGCGCCTGCGATGTCCTTGATTCCTTGGAAGCAGCGCGGCCTCGCGTATGCGAAAAAGTCGTTGAAGCTTCGCAATGACTGGAATGATACTTGGGGCCAAGGTCAGACGCGAAATTTTGAAAGCATTCTTTACTACGCTTGTGGGCACTTTGACGAAACGGTGCTGGCGGCCAGTCGCGCGGCCACGATTCTGCAGCGGACGGGTGACTATTGGGAAGTTAATATTGCCCGTTACCACATGGCAGCCGGTTTGTTGCGACAGGGCAAACTAAAGCAGGCTGGCGACGAGGCCCGTCGGATTTACGAAGACGCACTGGCTTTAGGGGACTTCCAATCGACCGGAAACATTCTTGATGTTTGGGCTCGGGCAACACTTGGGCAATTGCCGCTGGAGGTTCTTGAACGAGAATCGAATCGTGCAATTCAAGACATTCAATGTCACTGTCAAATCCAACTGGCTCGCGGCGTTCGTTTTGTTTATCGAAAAGAACTGGACCGAGCTATCGAATGCCTTGCCCAGGCATTAAAAGACGCCAAAAAAGCAGATGTCGTCAACGCCTACGTGGTACCAATTTATTCTTGGCTGGCCACGGCAGTTCGCGAAAAGCTTGAAGGCGAGTGGCCGCGAAATCCGGTCGTGCGGAAATCGGCTTTGAAGCAGGTCTTAAGGATTTGCAAGCAAGCGGTGCGGAACAGCTGGCGATTCGTCGGCGAAAAACCTCATGCCTATCGCGAACTCGGCATCGCATACGCCTTGGCGGGTAAAAACTCAAAAGCCAAACGTGCGTTCAATAAAAGTATTTTGTTCGCGACCGAACAAGGGGCTAGCTACGAATTAGCTCAGACTAAACTTGTTTTCGCTCAATTCAATTCAGACTTTAATTGGCAAGTCGCGTCGGACAGTTTCGCTAACGCCAAGATCGACTTGGATGAAATATTGGAACCCGTCCGATCCAATAACGACCAGCATTCGGTTTCGCTGAACGAGCGGCTTGAAAGCTTGCTGGAATGCGGCCGAAATATTATTGTCGCGACCAGCAATCCTGAGATCTGTCACCAAACAAATGAGGCCTGTCAAAGATTGCTTCGAGGCCAAAAATCGTTGCTTGTCGAGACGGACCCGGACAATTCAACCAAGCCGCATCCACGATTCAATGACGTACCTTTTGATCGCCGTCTGTTCGCCGATGCGTTGGACTCGGCAGAGCCAATCGTTGCGACCGCCGCCAATGACGCAGGCGAGTTAGAACCGCGTGAAACGGGGTCGTTTTTGGTGTGTCGAATTCAGGCCAAAGGGAAGTTATATGGCGTCCTTTACGTCAGTAACAACTTGGTCGAAGGCCTGTACGGTGACGAAGAAAAACGGATCGCCAGCTACCTCGCTACTGCGGCGGCAACCGCGTTCGAAAAAACGGGAAGCTTCCACCAGCTGGAACACATCAACGCGAATCTCGAACAATTGGTAGAACAAAGAACCAAGTTGATCGAGACTCGATCGATTGAGTTGGAAGAAACGGCAAGTCAACTTCGCGAAACGCAGGTTGACCTTGAGCGGGCCAAAGATGAAGCCGAGCATGCTAACGAAGTCAAAAGCGATTTTTTGGCCAGGATGAGCCACGAGATCAGAACGCCGATTTCCGCGATACTCGGTTTTGCGGAATTGATTCTCAATGGTGTCATTAATGAGCCAGCGGCCCGACAGAAAAAAATTAAAACCATTCATGCAAGCGGCCAACATCTGTTAGGTTTGGTCAACGACATTCTGGATTTGTCAAAAATCGAAGCTGACCAACTGACCATGGAAAGTATCGCTTTCTCACCAGCGGAACTGGTTCATGAAGTGCTGGAAACGTTGCGGCCGAGTGCGGATGTCAAATCGATCTCGCTAACTTTTGACGTTGCCACGCCTGTGCCCAAAACCGTCGAATCTGATCCGACTCGGTTCCGCCAAGTGATTACGAACTTGGTTAGTAATGCGATCAAGTTCACTAAGGTTGGCGGCGTCCGAGTCGCACTGAGCTACGGTTGGGCGGCGGGCGATCCAAATAGCCAGAATTCAAGATCCGGCCAGTTGACGCTTTCGGTCGTGGATACCGGAATCGGCATGTGCGAAAACAAGTTGGATCATATTTTCGATCCGTTCTCGCAAGCGGATACCTCGACGACGCGAGAATATGGCGGAACGGGGCTTGGGCTGTCGATTTCCAAACGTCTTGTCGAAGCCTTTGGCGGCGGAATTAAGGTTTCGAGCCGAACCAACGAAGGTAGCGAATTTGAATTTTGGATTCCGGTCCAACACGACAAAGATCGTTTGGTGAGCCCTGAAGAGATTGTTTTGGACGATTCGCTTTCGACGCTGGCAGTTCGTTGGCAGCCGGTTGATTTGCAGGGCGCGAAAATTTGTATCGTCGACGATGCCGAAACCAATCGAGAGTTTTTAGACGCGGTGTTGGTCAGCTGCAATGCTGAACTAACGATGTGCAATAACGGGCAAGAAGCGGTGGATTGTGTCGTAGCCGACGATAGTTTTGACTTGGTTTTGATGGATATGCAAATGCCTGTTTTGGATGGGCATGCTGCGACCAAAATAATCCGCGAAAAAGGAATCTCGGTTCCCATCATCGCACTCACCGCCAACACGATGTCTTGCGACGAACAGCAGTGTTTTGACGCCGGTTGTACGGCTTACTTGGCCAAACCGATTGATGTCGGCGCGTTATTGAACTTGATCAAGCCGCTCGTTGAACGTTCGTGCTCGCGGCTTGCCGTAAATAATGAAAAAGAACTGGCCAATCCGCTAACTGAATCCTATATTCCCTTAGCGATTGAAACTGATCTCTCCGCCAACTCCCATTCCAACTTTCACTCCAAGTTCGATTCGCCAAAAAAGAAAACGAACCTTTCAAACCACCCGCAAGTTAAGCCAGCGATGATGGGTGACTTTGAAATCGACGAGCAAGTGATTCGAACGCTCGGAAATAAATTTCGGTCCAAAGTCGAACACCGGCTTCCAGCTTTGAAAAAAGCGGTCGAAAATTGGGACGAAACGGAATTGCGTCGTGCTGGCCATTGGATCAAAGGTTCAGCGGGCATGGTTCAACTGAACGGACTCGCTGACTGTGGCGTTCGATTAGAAACGCTGGCAAGGTCACGGTCATTCAACGAAATCAATCAGCTCTTAGAAGACATTGAACAACTCATATCAGATTAATTTCAAACTGAAATTATAATCCTTGGAGCGACAGCCATGATTATTGAAAATACCGACAGCGATGCGAAGATCCCTTGTGACCGCCGTATTTACGATGCATGTATGTTTGTAATCGATGACGAAGAGATCGTAACGGAGCTTCTGGCGTTTCATCTGACCAGCCTTGGTTTCACCAACGTGCATTGCTTCAATGACTCGCTGGAAGCGATCGATACGCTGCGACACATTCGCGCCGAAATCGTGCTGACGGATGTCAACATGCCAGGTTTGGGCGGCTGTTACTTGACGCAACTGGCTAAAAAAATGGAACACTTGCGCGACGTCCCGGTGATCGGTATCACCGCCGACCGATCGGAGTCCACGCGAGAACGATTGCTCACCAGCGGAGCGATCGAGGTTCTTCATAAGCCGATCGATAGCCAAGATCTCTTTCGTGTGGCTTGCGAAGCGTTGACGCGCAAAACAACCTCTCGTCGGCCCAACACGTTCATTCGAAACGGCGTCTCGATTCGCTGATAGCAGCGGTAGCCTTTTAAACAGACGTTAAAAACTCGCGGTCTATTCAATTTTGGTTGCCGAACCTTTGATCGCCGCTGGGCAATTCGGCTTTGCAGAAGCGTTTGTCGCGTTTGAAACACCAAACCGGTCGGGCTGCCCACACGTGGTGGTTCGCCTTTCGGTATGCTTTTCTGTTCGCCTTTCTGTATGCTTTCCCACCCATTGTCGCTGACTGGAAAAGTGACGCATCGGGTCCCGCCACGAATCTGGCCTCGATTTCCACTACCGAACTGCTGGCTCACCTTCTAAAATTAAACGTCGACTAAGTCTGACGCTTAACAACTTTTTAAAAAAATTCTGGTGAGGCTCGCGATGTCTTTGGGTTGTCTAAAATGGTTTTCATGGAACATCGTGGCCGTCGCGTTGGTTTCGTTACTTGGCGGCTCAGCCGCGGTGCATGCTCAGGACTGGACGCAGTATCGAGGCTCCGAAGGTGACGGCCGATCGTCGGGAACGTTTGCAGCACCGGACTGGACCAACGGCCCGAACGTTGTTTGGAAAAAATCAACGCCGCTCGGTTTTAGCTCGTTCGTGATCGCTGACGGCACTGCTTACACGTTAATCGGAGCCGCCGGCTCGGGCCAAACTCCAAAAGAAATCTGCGTCGCCATGGACGCGAACACTGGGGCGAGGCGTTGGGCGCGAACGCTTGGCGAAGTTAAATACCACGGCGGAGGCGGCGCGGGAGCCCGCGGAAACAAAGGCGGCGACGGACCACGTTCAACGCCGGTTGTCAGCGACGGACACGTTTACATTTACGACGCTAAAATGAATCTCTACTGCTTGGCGGCGAGCGATGGTTCGGTGGTTTGGAAACGCGACGTACAAAATGAATACAGCGGAAACAACATTCGCTGGCAAAATGCAGTTTCGCCGGTCGTCGATGGCGACGCGGTGTTTGTAGCCGGCGGCGGCCAAGGCCAATCAATGTTGGCCTTCGATAAGAAAAATGGCTCGCTGCTGTGGAGTCGCGGCGATGAAACCATGACGCACGCGACGCCGGTGATTGGTGAATTGAACGGCCAGAAACAGCTGGTCTTTTTCATGCAATCTGGTTTGATCTCGGTTAACCCAAAATCGGGCGAAGAAAATTGGCGAGTCGATTACGACTATCGCACTTCGACAGCGGCTTCACCGGTTTTGGATGGCGACCAAGTTTACTGCTCGGCCGGTTACGGCGTCGGAGCGGGTGTTTTTAAGATTTCAAAAACTGGCGACGTCTCGGCTGAGTGGCGGAAAAAAAATCGGCTAATGAATCACTGGAGTACGCCCGTGCTTCGCGATGGGTACTTGTACGGCATGTTTGGTTTCAAAAAATATGCCAAAGGGCCGCTGCAGTGCATCGATTTGGCAACGGGTGAAATTCAATGGTCACAAGCTGGGTTCGGTCAAGGCAACTTGATTCTTGTTGGCGATAAATTGCTGGCTCTGTCGGACAGCGGCGAATTGGCGATTGTGGAAGCAAGTCCTGAATCGTACAAGGAACTGGCTCGGGCCAAAGTCGTTTCGGGCAAATGCTGGTCGACGCCCTCTTACAGCGATGGCAAAGTCTACGTTCGTAGCACCACGGAAGCCGTCTGTATTTCTTTGAAGTAAATATGGATCTGAAAATTCGTTTGACGACCAACTCGTTTAAGGACGAGATCATTGGCTGGGAGGAGACGCCGCAATTCGGTCGCTATTTGAAAGTCCGAATTACGGCTCGACCGGTTGACGGCAAGGCAAATCTCGCCGCGATCAAGTTTTTAGCAAAGCGGCTGCGGATTCCTCGGTCGCAGATCAAAATCGTCCGCGGCCACATCAGTCGGTTGAAAACGTTTCAGGTGCCTGATTCGGTAAAGCTTCCGTTCGATTAAGTAGGGTTAAGTAGGGGCGATAGCCGCTGGCTCATTTGCCTCGGGATTAGCTCTTAATCAATCATTAGTTCTTAATC
>CAZROJ010000002.1:0-8311 GCA_964601665.1 uncultured Pirellulaceae bacterium | reverse complement strand
GTGAAGGTGACACGTTCTTTGGTGAACGGGTGGTCCAGCGTGACGCTTTGGGCATGCAGGCACATCGGCGGATCGTTCACGTCAAGTGCTTGTTTGGTCGGACTTTCGCAGTCAGCTTGATACGTCGGGTCGCCAACAATGGGATGTCCAAGGTGGCTCAGGTGCACTCGAATTTGGTGCGTTCGACCGGTCGCGGGAAAACAACGAACCAAGCTAGTGCCGTCATCGCGTCGAGCGACAACTTCGAAACGCGTCGCGGCCTCTCGCCCGGCATCCGAAGCGTCCACTGCTCGCGAGCCAGCGGTTTGCGGCTGGTCGGAGAGTTTCGCGTCGCAGGAAAATTGATCGCTGGACGGGTGGCCGTGAATCTTTGCCAGATAAACTTTGTCGACTGTTCCCGCCTTGAACTGTTCGTGCACCGGTCGCGAAGCTGACTTTTTTCTGGCAAACATCACCACGCCCGTCGTGTTGGCGTCGAGTCGATGCACGATCCGTAATTGTTCGCCGCTGAAAACTTTGCCGATCAAAAAATCAAGCGTGTTTCGGTTGAAGCGACCGCTCGGATGCATCGGCAACGGGGCAGGCTTGTTGACGACGATCAAGGCATCGTCTTCGTAAATAAATTCGACTTTGGCATTCACATTCGGTTCGGTTGTTTGGGGCACCAAATGCTCGACTCGCCAACCCGCCCGAATCGTATCGTCGGCGGCCAGCGGCTGACCTTTGTAAATGATTCTGTTCGCTTCGCATTCATCCTGCCAGTATGCGGTGGTCAGATGAGCATGCATTCCAACCAGAAAGTCGATAACCTTGTAATGGTCAAAGCGTAACGGCACGTTCATGGGCCGCACGTTGCTGTAAGGAACGGAGCCGGGCAGCGGAGTCGAATGCAGAGCAAATAAATTGTTTCGCTCCTCCATTAAATCTTGCATTTTTTGTTCGTCCGTTCGAAAGCACAGCGGGCAACTGTGCGGCGGCAAATACAATTCCGACTGTTGTTGCTCAGCCGTCAAAACAGCCTGACAGGCATAGCATTGTTCGAATTCAGTTTCCTGAAGATTGGGGTCCACAGCAACTCGTTTATCAAACACAAAGCAATCGCCTTGGTAGTGATCACCGCCGCATTCTTCAAAGTATTTGAGGATGCCACCGTCCAACTGATAGACCTGTTCAAACCCTTGTTCTTCCATCAGCGGTCCGGCCTTTTCGCAGCGAATGCCTCCGGTGCAGAACATGACCAAAGGTTTCTTCTTGGCGTCCTCGGGTAAGCGCTGGGTCGCTTCCGGGAAGGCCCGGAAATGGTCGATGCCCGCGGGAACGGCATCGGTGAAAGTGCCGACTTCGATTTCGTAGTCGTTACGCACGTCGTAGAGCGTCAAGTCTTTGCCATCGTCCAGCCATTGCTTCAATTCTTTGGCTGTCAGCTTAGGGCTGGTTTTATTTTTGGGGCGAATGGCGTCAACGCCCATCGAAATGATTTCCTTTTTTAAACGCACCAGCATTCGTGAAAACGGCTGGTGGTCGCTCAGGCTTTCTTTGATCGGCAAGTCTTGGTACTCGGGTTCTTGGCGGACCGTTTCCAAAAAAATGTCAATATTTTCGCGGGTTCCGGCAACGAACATGTTGATGCCTTCCAACGACAATAAAATCGTGCCCCGCAATTCTAGTTCTTGGCACAGCGGCAACAATTTGGCTTTGCGATCGGCTAAATTGTTTAGGTCTACGAATTTGTAGGCAGATATATTGACGAATTCAGGCATGGCGATCGAAATGGGGCAGACGTTTGGGGCGCTGGAAACGTTGGAGGCTGGTTGCGTTAGGTTGATTTAGGCCAAGACTTTGTGCCAAGACTTTGTCCGTCGTTTACGGAACTCGGAACTGCCTCGAAACCATTCAAGAACTGCCGTTCAGTTTTGCGTCCTGAAAAGTTAGGCTACGTGCCGTGGGATGTACCAAACGCGAAACGGTGCCCAACGAAACGGTGCCCAACGAAAATTTCGATGCCTTCACTGGCGACGCTCAGCCGACCGGCAGTTGACGTTCTATCGCTGATTTTGGCAACGATTGCGAAGTTTGTTGTCTCTCGGTGGCAAAACGATTTTCTGGGCGTAGAGCGTAAGGCAATTTCGACCAACTTCATAGCTTAAATCGTGACTTATGTCCGCAGGAAGAATGAATTTATGATCCATGAATTCGCCGATCCAATTTTGCCGCTCGTCGCAGAACTCAGCCAACGCCTGCAGTTGGTTTCCGGTCGAGCGTTATTGGTCGGGTGCAGTGTCGCCGCGATCGACTTTTTATCGAGTGCTCGTTTTGACCTTAACGTGTTTGCGATCGATCGTGATCTGGACGATATCGAAACTTGTAAAAACTTGGTGGTTCATATTCCGGGTATGCAACAACGCATCACCTATGTTGCCGACGACCATCTGCCATTTGACGATGACTTTTTTAGTGTCGTGATCTGGGCCGAGGCAAATAAACTTGGCCAGGCTTCGGCCGAATCGATGGCGACGGTTGCCGACGAAGTGAACCGAGTGCTGCGTCCCGGTGGCAGTGGCGTCTTCGCGGTCAATATCGCAGCCGGCGATCAACACAATTCAATCGATGGCTGGGTTGAGCGGTTGGATGCCGAACGAGCCGAATTTGACCGCAGCACGAACCAGTTGCTGCTGTGGACCCGAGCCAGGGTCGTTTCGCAGGCTGAAATTCCGGCCGCTGTTCCCAGCCAGACGCAAGAAGATCATCCAGCGGATTCAAAAGTTTTGTACCAGTCGATCTACGACGACAATCCATGGTACGGCAACGCGGATGAAGACCGCTGTCCGGGCGTCCGGTTGATGCCCGATTATCAAGACTGGTTGGTCGGGCCGGTGATCGATTTGGGCTGCGGTCGCGGGCACGTTGTTCAAACGCTTCGCGAGGCAGGCTTTGAGGCCGAGGGGATCGATCAGATCGTCTGCAATCCGGACATGCGAGTCGGTGATATCACGCAGCCAATCCATGACATTGAAAACTTTAAAAGCGCTGTTTGCATTGATTGTATCGAACATCTTTACGAGGACCAAGTGATCGGGCTGTTCGAAAACATGCAGCATACTCAGCGGCAAGCGTTTTCGATTCACAACGGCGAATCCACCGGCACTGGCCAAGAACTGCATGTCAATCGAAAAGACTTTATCGACTGGACCAAGCTAATTCGCGAGTACTTTGAAATCGCATCGGCGATCCAAATCCACGAAAACCAAGTGCTGTATTTGACGCGTACGAACTAAACGTTAAAAATAGTTGCGGAGCTTCAGCCTTGCGCCACAACATGCGCCCGCTGAAGACGTCACGGCCCATTTTGGGTGTCCGAGTGCCATTTAGTTTAGGTCTGCCACGATGCCTTCCGAGCCAAGCCAGCCCGACGGTCGACGAGAACGACGAGCGAGCTTGCGCGACGGCGAGTCGCTGTTTTTGTCGTTAGTCCACGGCATCCCGGCTTACTTCGTACGAAAAGATCACACTGGCCAGATTGTTTTTGCGAACGATCAATACGCCAAGCTGATGGGAACGACAGCCAGCGAAATGGTTGGCAAAACCATGGCTGACTTTTACGACGGCGAGTTCGCAGAAAGTGCTCGTCTTGAAGACCAGCAGGTCACTGAATCCGGCGAAATCATTGAAGACGTTTTTGACGATGTCATCGATGGTGAGACTCGTTATTTTGCCTCTCGCAAAGGCCCCGTGCGCGACGAAAATAATCAGATCGTCGGAATTCAAACTATCTTTTGGGACATCACAAAACAACGTTTGGCTGAACAAGCTTTACTTGCCGAACGCGAGGAGCTGCGCGCGGCAAAGCTGGCCGCAGAAAAAGCCAATCGAGCCAAGAGTGATTTTCTGGCCAATATGAGCCATGAGATTCGTACCCCGATGAATGCAATCATTGGCATGACCGACTTGGTCCTTGAAACGCAACTGTCCAAAACCCAGCATGAATACTTGAACATGGTTCAGGGGTCGGCCGAAGCGATGCTGGATTTGATTAACGACGTTTTGGATTTTTCAAAAATTGAATCCGGCAAGTTTGAAATTGAACAGGATTCGTTCGACATTCGCGAATCATTGGGCGACGCGATTCGCGGTCTGGCCTTTCGGGGCCACAACAAAGGCCTTGAATTGGTCTTTCATGTTGACCCAAATATTCCACAGTTTTTGATTGGCGATGCAAGTCGACTGCGACAGATCGTGATCAACTTGGTCGGCAATGCGATCAAATTTACGGCCGATGGCGAGGTCGTCGTTGGGTTGCAATGCGTTAATCTGACCGAAGCGACGGCCGAATTGGTGTTTAGCGTCGCGGATACGGGCATTGGAATTGCGGAAGAAAACCTAAACAAGATTTTTCAAGAGTTTGAACAAGCGGACGCGTCGACGACGCGGCAATTTGGCGGTACCGGGCTCGGGTTGGCGATTTGCTCGCGGCTGATTCAACTGATGGACGGTCGGATTTGGGTTGAAAGCGAAAAAGGAATCGGGAGTACGTTTCAGTTTCAAATCGAGCTAGAGGTTGATCGTGTGCGGACTGAATTGGAGACCGTCCAACCGCAAGTTGACCTTGAAAATGTTCGGGTTTTGATCGTGGATGACAATGCGACCAACCGGCGGATTTTGAAAGACATGCTGGTAGGTTGGGGGATGAAGCCCGCGACGGTTTCCAGCGGTGAAATCGCTATTCAATCGCTCCATGATGCGGCCGAAGAGAACGATCCGTTTCAGCTGATGATTTCTGACATGCACATGCCAAAAATGGATGGCCTGATGCTGACTCAATCCATCATCGATCGATCTTTGCTGGCGGCCGAAAATATCATCATGCTGACAAGCGGTGCTCGTCCGAGTGATGCTGCAGAATTACAAACGCTGGGCGTCGCGTTGCAATTAATTAAACCCGCCAAACAATCGGAATTGTATAAGTCCATCGTTGCCGCACTGACACCAAGCAATTTGATCGATATCGATCTGGCTTGCGATCGCGACCAAAACGGATCTGGTTCTGGTTGGGCAGAACAGCGGCGGCTCAAAGTTTTGCTGGCCGAAGATAACTTTGTGAATCAAAGGCTGGCCGTTGGGATTTTGGAAAAGCTGGGCCATCACGTGGATGTCGCGGACAATGGCAGTCTCGCTTTCGAATGGATCAAACAGAATTCGTATGACCTGTGCCTGATGGACATTCAAATGCCAGAAATGGATGGTTTGGAGGCGACGCGTGCGATACGTCGATACGAAACGACCGCAACACGTCGGCTGCCCGTCGTTGCGATGACCGCTCACGCAATGAAAGGCGATCGTGAAAGGTGTTTGGAAGCTGGGATGGATGATTATTTGAGCAAACCGATTCGCTTAAAAGAAGTCGCGGAAAAAATCCAAACCGTTCTTGCGAAGAACGCAGAATCGAATCTTATAATCGCCAGCCAAGACGTCGAAGCAGACGAACCGATCGACGGATCACCGATTGATTGGTCCGAAGCTTTGGCCAACGCAGGCGACGATGACGATTTGTTGCGCGAGCTGGTTGAAGTGTTCTTGCAAGAGACGCCCAACCTGATGAAACGAGCGGCACAGGCTCTCGTCGATGCTGATTCGCGATCGCTGAGCACCGCCTCGCATTCGCTCAAGGGTTCGATGTTGTTTTTGAATCCCCGCACGGCCGTCAAGTCGGCTAACCAGCTTGAACAATTGGCTGACGCGCTCAACTTTGATGAAGCCGGGCGGTTGTATCAAACCCTCCAATCCCAGTACGCTGAAATTTGCGAATGTTTGGTCAAATTTCAGCAAGCAAAATAACAAAATTTTCTAGGGAGTTAAAATGACGCTCAGACTTTTCTCATTCAGTGCCGCCTTGGTGCTTGCATTTTGGGCCACCACTTCCTGTTTCGCACAGCAACCAGATGTTTCAAATAGGAACAAAGAATCCGTGTTATTAAAAAAATGGGTGGGCCCTTACGGCGGCGTGCCACCTTGGCGACAGGTGAAAACCAATGAGTTCGTGGCTGCGTTTGATGTTGCAATGGCCGAGCATTTGGCTGAAATCGATGCGATCGCCAACAACGCGGAAACGCCAACCTTTGAAAATACGATCGTTGCACTGGAGCAAGCCGGCGAAAAACTTGATCGCTTGTCGACGGTCTTTGGCGTGTATGCCTCGAACCTGAACGTTGGCAGCGTGCCGGATATCGAAAAAGTCGTCGGCCCCAAGCTGTCCAAGCACAGCGATTCGATCACGCAAAACGCCGAACTTTTCAAACGCATCGAAACGATTTACCGATCTGAGGCCCAATCGAGTCTAAATGAGGCTCAACAACGATTACTAAAAGACCAGTACACCAGCTTCGTCCGTCGCGGCGCGAAACTGGACGACAACCAAAAGCGTGAGCTGACGAAAATCAACGAACAGCTCTCCGGTCTGTTCATTCAGTTCAGCCAAAACGTGCTGCACGACGAAGGCGGATACCTGACTTGGATCGATGACGAAAAAGATTTGGCAGGGCTTCCCGAAAGCGTTGTCGAAGCCATGGCCACGGCCGCTGAAGAACGCAAAGAAGAATCCTCGGCTGGCCAAAAGTGGTGCGTCACGAACACGCGTTCTTCGATGGATCCATTTTTGACCTACGCCGACAATCGCGAATTACGAAAAACCGTTTGGACGAACTACTACAGTCGCGGCGACAACGGCGACGAATTTGATAACAATCTTGTGATCTCGCAAATCTTGAAGCTGCGAGCCAAACGAGCGATCCTGTTGGGCTACGAAACGCACGCTCACTGGCGGCTCGAACCGCAAATGGCCAAAAAGCCGGAGGCCGCGATGGATCTGATGATGCAGGTCTGGCCCAAAGCAGTCGCCCGAGTCAAAGAAGAGGTCGCCGATATGCAGGCGATGGCCAAAAAAGAAGGCCAAGACATTACAATCCAGCCGTGGGACTATCGCTACTACGCGGAAAAAGTACGCCAAGAAAAATACGCACTCGACTTTGAAGATGTCAAACCTTATATGCAGATGGACAAACTCCGCGAGGGCATGATGTGGGCGGCCGGCGAGTTGTACGGTTTTGAGTTCAACCAAGTCAAAGACGTCCCAACGTTCCACGATGACGTAACAACCTACGAAGTGCTCCGCGACGGCAAGCATGTCGGGCTCTGGGTGTTCGATCCCTTTGCTCGCGTTGGCAAGCGAAGCGGTGCATGGATGAACGCCTATCGAATTCAGCAAAATATTGACCGGCCGATAACGCCGATCGTTTCTAACAATTCGAATTTCGTGAAAGGCAAACCCGGCGAAGCGGTTTTGATTTCGTGGGACGACGCGGTGACGATGTTTCACGAATTTGGACATGCTTTGCACGGGCTGTGCAGCGATGTGACATATCCATCCCAAGCAGGAACGTCGGTGGCTCGGGATTATGTCGAATTCCCATCGCAATTGAACGAGCACTGGCTGCCGACGTCGGAGGTTCTTGCCAAGTTTGCGGTCCACTATGAGACGGGCCAGCCGATTCCTCAAGCGTTATTGGACAAGATCGAAAATGCGTCCAAGTTCAATCAAGGGTTTAACACGGTTGAGTATTTGGCGAGTGCGATTGTCGATATGAAATTGCATTTAGCCGGTGATGTCAAAATTGATCCCGACGCGTTTGAGCGAGAGGCGTTGGCGGAGATCGGTATGCCCGGTGAAATCGTAATGCGACACCGAACGCCTCAATTTATGCACTTGTTTTCCGACGATGGTTACTCGGCGGGCTATTACAGCTATTTATGGTCGGACGCATTGACGGCCGACGCGGCTGAAAAGTTCGAAGAAGCCGGTTCGTACTACGACCGGGGACTGGCTGAGAGCCTGTACAAAAATATCATGTCCGTGGGTGACACGATCGACCCTGCCGAGGGTTTCCGTCGTTTCCGCGGTCGAGACGTCGACACAAAAGCGTTGCTGCGAAAACGCGGTTTCCCCGTCGATTAGGCGAAAGGCGATTGAGAAACTACCGGGCAAGATGCCTTGGATTCGAAATCATTGCAAACATCAGCGGTAGAAATTCAACTGCCGATCGCCTTAAATTAGAACTCGAATGAGCCATTTTTGGTTGATGTCGCTTGACCCTCTGAACGTAAGTAGGGTGAAGTGGCGGCACGCACACGCATGTCGTGCTAACAGATGTCCTTGGAGCTTAAACGTTCGCGTGATTCACGCGAACAATCTGGATTGGGACGCATCCTGTGTTCGGCGAAGCAAGCATCGGTATTTTGTCGCTCAGTCGCGGTAGCAAAC
>CAZROJ010000001.1:34933-56172 GCA_964601665.1 uncultured Pirellulaceae bacterium | reverse complement strand
CTTGCTTTCCTTCTTGACCGCCTTGCTTTCCTTCTTGACCGCCTTGCTTTCCTTCTTGACCGCCTTGCTTTCCTTCCTGACCGCCTTGCTTGCCTTCTTGGCCGCCCTGCTTACCTTCTTGACCGCCTTGCTTTCCTTCTTGGCCGCCTTGCTTGTCCTCTTGCCCACTTTGTCCGTCGCCTTGATTCGGGGCGTCAGTGCTACCCCCCTTTTCTTGATCGCTACCTTGATCGTCTTTGTTCTCGGCAGGCTCGTTTTGCTCGCCGTCGGCCTGGTCCTTATTGGGCTTGTCGCCGAGCAACTCCTGGAGCTTGCGGATTTTTTCAGCATCCGAAGCGTCCTCGGAAAGTTGCTCCTCCCCTTCCGTCAAATCTTTGTCACGTCGTTCGGTCGAGCTGGCATCTGGGCTGCCGGATTCGCGATTCCCATTGCCGTCTTGCGCTGCCTGCCCCTGGCCACCGTTGCCCCCCGCTTCGTCACTCATCGCTTCACCTTCACCACCGCCGGCAGCAGGGTCATCTGACTTTTGCCCGCTGGCTCCAGGATCTTGGCTTTCGCTACTTCCTGCACTCGAATCGTTCCCGCCCGACCGCTGCCCTTGGCTATCGCCCTCGGTCGATTCTTGTTGATCTTGACTACCATCGCCGCCCTTGCCTGCCTCACTTTGCTGCGAATCTTGACCAGTAGAATCACTGCCTGCCCCACCTTCGGATTGCTTCTGGTCGGTGCCTTCACTACCGCCGGCTTTGCTTCCGCCCTGATCGCCGTCCTTAGATTCTTTTTCCTCACCGCTGTCAGCTGCTTTATCGTCACCTGAGCCATTATCTTCGCTGTCGGATCCCTGCTCGCCATCATCGGAATCACGCTGATCGTCGCCTTGATTTTCGTCCTGCGAATCGGTGTCAGAATTTTTCGAATCGCCTTTGTCTTTGCTGTCCGTTTGCTCGCCACCGTCGCTGTCAGAGGAATTGCCCTGTTCTTGAGAGTCTTTATTTTGGGCGTCGTCGGGACCCTTTTCCGGAGGCGATTCTTGGTCGTTTTTCGACTTTTGACTTGGATCTTCTTTCGTCGCTTCAACGACTTCTAAATCGTAAAGATCCGTCCGCGTCAAATTTGGGTCGAGCTCCAAATCGTTGGAGTAGCTGGTGCGATTGTCGGCTGCAATGGCATAGAAAACAATCTTGTCGCCGACTTTTAGGCCGAGCTTGCTGGGCTGAATGCGATACTGGACTTTCGCCTTTTGACGATTCGTTTCGTCCAATTGCAAGGGCGATATAAACGTGGCTAACTTATTGCCGCCGCGTTCGGTCTGAAGCTCAATCGAGGAAATTTCGTAGTCCAGGTCGTGAGCTTGAATCAGCACACTCAGCGAACCATTGACTGGCACTTTGGAACTCTTATCCGTCGGACTCAGAATCTCGACCTCCGGAGCCCGGTCCGGATCAATCTCAATCCCATAGACGTTGGAATCCTCGGGCTGATCCCCATCGATGCTTTCAAAATTGAGCCGATAATGTGTTGCCATCGGCTTTTCGCGATTTGCGTCCAGCGTCAATTGGAAATTCGTTGACGCAGTTTTTCCGTCCACCTTCATTTTGAGCGGTGCTCGTATTTTGGAATACCTTCGAGGCTCGCCTGCGACCGTTGGAATGGCTCGCAGCAGTTCAAGCGTGGCGTTATCGATGGGCAAGTTCGCCAAGGCATTGACCTTCACTCGCGTGCCTTCGACGCCCTCAATCTCCGAACCCGTCAACGTTTGCACGGGCAAACGAGTGTATTTGGGTGGCGTGAGTTGAATCGATTCGACGGCGATGGCAGGCCGAGCCGAAACATCGATCTGGAAGTCCAAACTCCTGCCGTCTCGAGCGACAATGTAGTAGGCCAACGATTCCCGAATCCCGCCGGACTGTTTAAACAGGTCCAGCTTGTATTGATCAGGCGTGCTGGGGTCGGGAACCATCGTCAACAGTTGGTTCACTTGGCGACCGTCGAGCGTCGAATAGATGAACTGAACGTCTTCAGGAACGTGCGGTCCGGTTATCTTTGCTGTAACCTGGACCTGGTCTCCAAAGAAAATCCGACCATCACCGTGGCTTACATCCGAGATCACGACGACCGCAGGTTTGGAGATATCCGATCCCGGAAACAAAACACGCGCAACGGTTTGGAACGGATTTTTTGGCGACAGCATGAAGTAAAAAATGAACGCGGCGGTCAGGCCAACCAGCCAAAAACCAAGGTTGATGACCTTGGACCGGTCGACGGTGCTGTCCGCTGGTACGGCGTTTAGATTGACAGCGGCTTCTCGAGCGACGGCATCAAAGACGGCTGTCTGGATCACTTGCGGCTTCTTTCGAAACCAAACGTAGTTCAGCAAACTATTGCTGAATCCGGGCTTGGATTCTTCCAGCATTTTCGCGGCGTAATCCGGATTGATTTTTTTGGTCAACAACGGCCAAATCGAAAACACGACCAGTGCGGCACTGCTGCCCAGCAAAAAGATAAACGCCGTCCACCGCAGCAGCGGCGTGAACGTCACCAGCCACGCGTCTGCGATCGCCGCGATCAATAAAAAGCCAATCACCAGCACCAACAGCTTCAAGCCTGCCGCGATCAAGTCGGTCGACTTTACTTGCCGCCGAGTTTTCTCCAGCTGTTGATCCACGTAATTCGTTACGCGGCTATTTTGCTTGGCCGGTTTGCGGCGTTTGGTCGTCGTGGGCGAAATCTCAGCAGACATCTGAATTGTCCGGGCTAAACGAAAAAAATCGGGCTGTCTTTTTATCGGGATGCGGCGATTTTAATTATAGGCATCAAGCCGAAAGAAAGCCGGTTTGACTGTTTTTTTGATCAAAACCCGGCAAAACGCCGACTTCCCACGCCGACTTCCCACGCCATCAACTGCAAAGCGGGCTCGAGCAAAACTTGCAGCGCGGCTGCGCTCGCGATTTTAGTTACCCGCCAAAGCTCAGCAATAAACTCGTGATGCCCAAGACGCCGAGCACAAAATTGGCTACTGCCCATCGGACAACGAACTATTTTTCCGCCGAAACAGGCCCTTCAGGCGTGGCATGTACTCGCGAATCGGCAACCGATTAAGTGCGTCTCGTTCGCTTTCAGGCAAGCTGGCCGCAAACCGATAAAGCTCGGCATTGCTGACTTGCAATGTCCGGCTATAGATATCGTTGATCGATTCAAGCCATGCAAAAATCGTTTCGTTCCGCATTTGCTCGGGCATGCTGAACAGCAACTCGCGGGTCTCTCGCGACAGCCCATCGATCAACAAATCGATCTCCGAATCTTTGACGATGTGCGTTTCAAAATCGGAGTCAACCGCCATCATAAATTTTGCGATCAAGCTAAGTTCGCGTCGATCGAACTTTCGGCGAATCTCGTCTTCAGGCCAGGCCTGTTGTCCCTTGCGTTTGCGATATCGGTTAAAGATCATTGGAAACCTTTCACGAACAATGTTTTCCTTGACATTGATCATGACTTGGTACCAATTGAAAATGTACTCCGCGTCCTCGCGATTGGGCAATGATGAAGCCGCTTGCTCAAAAATCTTTCGAGCGTTCGCCTCGCGCGCGCCGACTCGCAACTTTTGAATTGCTGGCAAAAAGTCTTCACGCGCCATGTCTTGCAATCGCGATCGTTCCCCCGGATCTAAAGACTTCAACCAATAATAATACTCGTCCAGCACAAAACTTAATTGGTCCGCCTGCGGGTGCTCGGCCAGCAACTGTTGAAACTCAATAATCGCTTGTTGTTTTTCAGGGGCCAGCGTGAGAAAGCGGTCGCGTTTTTCCTTTAGCTTGGCCTTTTGTTCAACATCTAAATTTTCCAGCCAACTCCGTCGTGCCGCCAACGTCGCCTCAGACGTGACTTGACCCAAATCTGGATTTTGCTCGCTTGCATTTTCAAACGACTTCACCGGATCAAAATTTAAATGCGGAAACAACGAATGATGATTCAGCTGCTCCAACAGGCCTAAATCCAAATTGATCGATTGAAAGACTTCATGCTGCTCAATCGCGGGCAAGTGTTCGACCAACAGACGGTCGGGCAGTTTTTGATTTGACCGTTGGTACGAATACCCAGCCGCAAAAACTCCGCCCCCCAACAGCGCCAACACCAAAAACGGCAACCAGCTGCTCCAAGCACCCACGACTCGACTCTGTGCCGTTTTCACGTCTTGAACGACTAACTCCATCGTCGTCTCAGTGAAATTTTTACCAGCATCCAGCGTCGGCAATTGGTCCAGTGTTTCCCAAGTCTGCTGCAGTGCTTGAAGTTCCGCCAAGTACGCGGGATCTTCCCCCAAACGCGTCTCCACCGCCACTTGGGTTGCCTCGTCCAATTCACCGTCAAGGTAAGCCGTTAATTCTTCGGTAACGGCATTGGAAGGATCGTGATTTGTGTCTTCAAAATTCATGCTTGACGTGGGTCAAATTGGTAACGCGTATTAAAACTAAACGCCGTTTGCTTGGATCAAAAAAGGAAAACTAAACTGGTTTGGGGCGAGTCGATTCGGCGACGCCAATCGACAATTAACGATCGACAATTAACTTTTTAACTTGAGCTCGAGTCCTCGGGGTCGACCGTTCCGGAATTCCGCATCTGTCCGTTGCTCAAATAAGGCTCCAACGCGTCTCGCAAATTCGCTCGAGCCCGCGACAACAGCGACTTGACCGCCTGCGTTGTCAGCTCCATCGTGTCCGCGATCTCTTGGTAGCTCATCCCTTCGTATTTCGAAAGCAGCATCGCCATCCGCTGCCGCGGGCTTAGCGACTTGATCGCCGATTCAATGATTTCGCCCATCTCCTTTTGATCGGCCAAACGAGCGGGCATTAAATTGCTTCGATCTTTCGCCATCGAATCCAACGGCCGCACCGGCATCGAACCAGAAGGAGAATTGGTTAAATTAACTTCCTTTCGCCGCGATGATTTTCTAAGTGAGTTGCTGGCAACGTTTTGTGTGATCGTATAAAGCCAAGTCGAGAATTTGGCAGTCGGAATGTACCGTTGCCGGGCACGATAAACTCGAAGAAAAACCTCCTGAGCTAAATCTTCGGCCTGAGAACGGTTACCGACCATGTGCTGCAAAAGAGTTACCAGCCGAGCTTGATGCTTGTCGACCAAGGCCTCAAACGCGGCGGCGTTACCCTCGCGAACCTGAAGCATTAACCGAACGTCCGGATCGGACAATTCGTACTTCGTAGGTTTAGGTACATTGTTTGAGTCGTCTGACAACAATCAGCCTTCGATTGGACGGCCAAGGACGTCCGCCCGCATTGTGCCTGACGACTGTCTCTTTTAACCGAGAGCAAGAATAAAAGTTTCGGCCTATGATATCATTGAAACCACTGACGGGTCCACGAGAAATCGACGCCCGCCGAACGAAGTCGGTACATGCCATCACAATTGTTTGGGTAAACGCAACCGTATGAATTTGGACGATCCCGTTTGTCTCTGTTTTCACGTCAGTCGCCGCAAGGTCATTCGATTCATCAAAGTCGAAAAACCTCGCCGAGCCAGCCAGTTGAGCGAGTGCTTTGGTGCCGGGACTGGCTGTGGCTGGTGCCGCCCGTACCTTGAACGGCTGATGGCTGAGTTCTCCGAAAACTCGGATTCTCGCCGCGACGCCGATGCTGTTTCGGCCGAGGAACTGGATTCGCTCGATTCGCTGGATTTCGATCAATACCAAGCCGCCCGCAAGGCATACCGTGACGCCAAGAACTCCGATTCGTCTGGTTCTGCGGAATAAACAAGCCACCTGGTCAAAACAGGCCGCCTCGTCAGTCGCTGTCAGATTTTGGAGCCAAAAATAGGCTCGTTCGTGTCCAAAGGCTTGCAATGGTCGCTATCCAAACCTAATCACATCGACTACAATTTCGGCCTCAAATTCGATTCCGAAACCCCATACAAGACTGTCAACATGGCCAAGAAAAAGGCGACTGCCAAAAAAGCCACGAAAAAGGCTGCTGCCAAAAAGACAAAAGCGACCAAGGCCACCACCAAGAAAGCCGCCGGTGACGCTGAAGAGGCACCTAAGAAGAAAAAGAAGAAGCGTAAGTCGCGTAAGAAGGCCGAAGAAGTCATCCGCCGAAAAGTTTTCTGGGGTGTTTTCAATCACGCCATGAAATTGGTTGCCAAGTACGAATTCAATCAACGTAAAGCCGCGGACAAACGAGCCTCGGAGCTTTCGCCCGAAGGCAAACCGCCTCACTTTGTGCAAAAAATCAAAGAAGACATTGTCGAGATAATCGACCCGGACACCGGCGAGGCAACTGAAACAACGGCTTCAGCCACCAAAAAGAAAAAAACCACGAAGAAAAAAGCCGCCAAGAAAAAAACCTAATGCTTTTGGTCAATCCAACGCCCGCATCGACTCAGGTGCGAGCGACTGGATCGCTCTCTTTTCGCTTTCCCCCGTCGTCCCTGAGTGTTGCTCTTTTCGAACTTGCGCTGCCGACTTTTACTGATAGCACGATCGAACATCGAAGAAATCCTTCACCGATTCGTCCGGGGCTCCCACCTCCGAAGTTCGCCCCTCAAAAAATCAGCTTTAACAGACATGATCGGCAACACTTGGTCGAATGGACGATTTGAGTTGCCTTTGAATTTAGCCGCCGGCACCATGGCGATGACTCTGCCTTCCAAACCTGCGGTCAACGCCATTAGCGCCATCAGCAGCATCGGATGACTAATTTCAACAGGCCAATGCCACAGGGCCCACCGCGAGAGTTGTCGGCTCGCGAAACCAACTTCCTCAATGACGCACGGTTCAACCTCTCACCCGTTACACTGTTCGAAGAACTTTAAAACCTGGCTAAGATGAGCGACGTCAATCAAAAACCTGTTTGTTTAGTGACCGGCGGATCCAGCGGAATTGGCTTAGCAACCGCCAAGAAATTTTTCGCCGAAGGTTATCGAATTGCGATTTGTGGCCGTTCAGAAGAGCGACTGCAACTGGCTGGCGAAGCTATCTTCAACGGCGGCACCATCGACTCAAAACTTCTACTTGCCTTGCCGCTTGATTTAGCAGATCCGACGGCCGGCAGACGTTTTGCCGAAGAATCGCTCGAACACTTTGGCAGGATTGACGTGCTCGTCAACAACGCGGCGACAGCCCCGCTGAGCCCTTTCGGTGCCGTCACCGAAGAAAGCTTCGAAGACCTTGTTAATCTCAACATCCGCAGTTCGTTTTACTTGACCCAGGTCGTCTGGAACACCATGGTCAAACAGAAAAGCGGGACGATCGTTAACATTTCATCCAAAGCTGCGGTTGACCCGTTCCCTGGCTTCAGCCTGTACGGGGCCAGCAAGGCATGGATTGATTTGCTGACCCATGCCTTGGGACAAGAGGGTGCCGACTTGGGAATTCGAGTGTGCTCGATTCGCCCGGGCGCGGTTGAGACCCCCTTGCTTCGCGGATTGTTTCCGGACTATCCAGCGGATGAATGTTCGTCACCCAAGCTGATTGCTGATAGGGTTTGGGATTGCGTTTGTGATCCCCAGAATCACCCAAGTGGCAGCGCGTTCGAAATCATGAGAGAGCTAAACGAAAATCCGCATGACAGCGAGTAACGGTTTTTGTTTAGTGGTTCAACCGGCCAGAATTGACCGGTCGAAAACCAATTTGACTCGGGATTTCATAGTCAAACGGCACACGGATTCGGTCTATTCAACTTCGACGAACCACTAGAGAATTCGAACGAAGCCCCATTGCTTGCGGGCACGAACCAATCGTTGGCCAGTGGGGCTCAATTAAAAACCAATTTCAACTCCGTCACTTTTGTGGCAAACCCGTCGGACTATCATGATTCGCCTCTCCCGGGAAACCCGCTTTGCCCTTGTCCCGCCCGCCGCATTGGACGACGGAAAATCAAAAAATAGTTGGGCCGGTTGGCCTGCCACTGATTTGATCGCCCCGCAATTGAAACTCCAACTGATCATCGAAGGCAATCCTGACTCGCAAACGGGTTACTTGTGCAACATCAAGTTAATCGATCAGATGCTTCGTAAAATTGTCATCGAAGATTTAATTGCACAGTTCGACAAAAGTCTATTTCAAAATGGCCAGCAGATGCTGGATTTGGTTTGGAGCCGAGTGGCGAAAATTTGGCCCACGATTGCTCCCTCCCCAGTTCCACCGATCGATGAATTGAAACTTCACCTTTCGCCCTTTTTAATCCTGTCCGCAAGACCGCTGCCTGCCAGCAATCGGGAGCTTGAAACCATGCCTGAAAACACAACTTCCTCCACTTCCTCTTCAACCGCCGCTTCGATGCCCCCAGCTCTGGTGACGCAACAGTTTGAATTTTCAGCCGCCCATCGCCTTCACTGCGAATCACTGACAGAAAACCAAAACCAAGAGCTGTTTGGAAAATGCAACAATCCCAACGGTCATGGCCACAATTACGTGGTCGAGGTCTCGATCGAGCAAGATCGTGGCGAGCCGATAGAGTTACGCAATATGGAAGCGATCGTCAAACGATTGATCATCGACCCGCTCGACCACAAACACCTGAACGAAGACGTCGAAGAATTCTCGAAATTAAACCCAACCGTCGAAAACATCGCGACGGTCATTTTCGATTGGCTGGACGGTCAATTTGGCCAGTGCAAACTCGAATCGGTCAAAGTTTTTGAAACACCAAAAACTTGGGCCCAGCGACGAGCCTGCTAAGGTCAATCTTGAGTGCTGAAGTTGCGAGTCGACTGCAGTATTAGAGTAGACTGCAGCGTTAGAGTTGATCGCACCGTTTCCCACTCGTCAATCGCTAGAAAGATCCGCTGGGCAACTGAGCCTGCTTGTTGGTACTGCCCGCTTTGACGTCTTTTACAATCGGTCGATCCATGTGAATCACCATCGACACTTGGCTGAAGGGCCGTAGCAACCATGCGTTTCCTTGACGTCGATTTTGAACTTTGATTTTGACTTGGTACTCTTCGGCACTCACATTTTCCAACGAGACTTGGTCGATCTTGCCTTTGAATTCCTGCTCACCGCTGGCAGTTCTGAGAGTCACGGTCACCGGACGGTTTTCGGCATCGGCAGCATTTAGTTCCTGAGCATTCACGCTGGCTTGAACCCACATTCGGTCCATTCGTGCCAGACGCATGACATCGTCGCCGACGTTCACGTATTCTTGCTGCTTCTTAAAAATCTGCACCACGTAGGCGTTGTATTCCGAACGCAGTGTATGCCGAGCGATCCGCTGCTTGACGGCTTCCAAAGCAGCCAATTCGACTTTGGCTTCGCCAAGTGACATCTCGCGATCATTGGAAGCCTTCACAGTTTTCAGTTGAGCGATCTCTTTTTGGAACAGAGACTCTTTGACTTCCGATTCAGATCGCGAACCTCGTTTTTGCAAGCGCACATTTTTGTTGTAACGCGTGCGTGCCAAGTCGTATTCCTTTTGGGCGGCCAAGATGGAAGTCGAATCGCGAGCGGCTTCGTAGGCAATCGAGTACCGAAGTTTCGCTCGCTCTAATTCCAACTGCGGAATTGCGTCGTCAATCTGCCCGACAATCGTGTTGGCTGTAATATACTGCCCTTCTTCCACATTGATCGCTTGAACGGCCCCCGCTTCCAAAGCCGGCAATCGAATGTCGTCAATAAACTCGATGCTGCAATAAGGCACCGCTACATCGCCATCATTACGCGACTTAGAATTTTGACTGGATCGGACTTTGGCAGACGGCGGTTGCGATTGCGAACTTGGTCGGTATTTGACTGGCGGCGCCGAGGCCGAATTCAATGGCGAGGCCGAATTCAATGGCGAGGCCGAATTCGATGGCGAGGCCGAGTAGGTCGGAGCCGGTAATACGTTTTTCTTACGCGGCACAAAACCATTATCCGACTGAGCCATTACGTTGCTCATCACAAAACAGACAGCCGCCGCGGCAACCGCGCCGATTGCCCGCTTAATGAAACTTGAACCAAAGACAATTTGAATGGCAGTCATGATTAAACCAAATTAGGTTGAATTACTTTGGCCGTGCAAGGCCGTTAACGTTAGTTCGGCTAAACAAACCAAGAGATTGAGCCATCCCTTTTCAACTCGCCGAACCTTTACGATTATCGAGTTTACTCGAGCTAGCAACTCAAAACCACACTCGACCCAAGCTACCCATCTGCCCTAGTTGAAAGCTTGCACGCTCGTCGCTGGCAGCGGCTAAAAATTGGAAGATCTCTTCACGCAAAAACCTAGTGCTGCGTCAAAGCTTAAACATGAAATTAGTAGATTTAAGCCGTTTTGGCGATACCCACGGTTTTCGCTGTTGCAACCGAGCCTATCGCCAAAACGACTCATCCTAAAATTAAGGTGTGACAAAGCACTCGTTCGGCAAGTTGATCGAATCGATTTACAAATCGATCGACGAATCAGTTTCTTGGCTTCGCAACTGATCCATCATCAGACTGACGGCTCTTCCGTAAGTGCGAATCGCGCCGGCATGGTCTTTTTTGTCAGCCAGTTCGCCGGCTCCAGCCACCAATCGGTCCAGCTGGTCCCAGTTTACTTTCCAGCCTTCTTTTTGAGCTCCGTCTTTGACCTTTTTGATCATCTTCCCCAGCTGCTTGCCAAACTTTTCACCCGTCGGGCATGTCCGCCGCACGTAAGGACCCTTGCCCAGGGGCCGATTACTGACAGCTGGAGCACTGCTGCCACCCAACGACTTGATGATGCCGATGAGCAAAAAAACAACCGCGGCTGCGGCCGGTATCGCAGATGCAAAAATATTGATAGCAAAAAACAGGATAACCGCCATGATCACAGACACGGCCAACCCGACCCACACCCAGGCTGGAGCGCCGACCGCGTTGGACTTTTGAGTAGTCGCACTTGCATGCGGCGACGCGGTGGCCAGTTGAGGGTGCATGACCTTCATGATAACGACCGTGATGTTGTCAGGGCCTCCGCGAAGATTGGCCAAATCGACCAGCACCTTCGCGGCTTCTTGAGGAGGCATATTCGCCAGCAGCGATCCGATTTCGTCGTCGGTGATGACCCCCGTCAACCCATCGCTGCACAGTAAAAACGTGTCGCCAACTTGAACTGGAAACGGCCCTTCTAGGTCGACTTTGCATTCGGGGTACGGGCCTAGCGATCGAGTGATCACATTTTTTGGAACCTTGCCCTGCTTCTCTTCGGCGTCTGTCAGTTGGCCAGCCGCTTTCATTTCCCAAACCAGGCTGTGATCAAAAGTCAGCTGCTCAATTCGGTTTTGCGAATAACGATAAACTCGGCTGTCACCAATGTGCGCGACAACGGCTCCTTGCGGCAGCAGGCAAAACGTGCTGCAGGTGGTGCCCATATTGTGAAACTCTTCGTTGGCTTGACCGCGTCGATGAATTTCAGAATTTGCGTCCTCGACGGCCTTTCGCAGCGCCGTCGGCGGCGGATCGTCGTTGTATTTCGCGTACAGATGTGGAATATGATCGATCGCGAGTTTGCTGGCCAACTCGCCCGCGGCATGAGCCCCCATCCCATCGGCGACGACCAACAGGTGCCCCTTACGCTGCCATTGCTCCATACTGCTGGCCATCGACACGCAGAGATTGTCCTGGTTGTTGGAGCGTCGCATGCCCACATCGCTCAACGACGCGACCTGCAAATAATCGTCCCAGTTCAACAGGCTTTCGCTCATAAAAATTGCAATCTGTGGTGGGGACAGTTGAGAGGACAGCTTTTAAGAACAAACAGCGGGATGCCCAATTGACCGAAATTAAACCCTAGACGGCTCGTACGGCAACCGGATTGTTAATCTTAGCATTCTAGTCACGACAGTAGCCCTAAAAAACCGGCAAACTTCCAATGCCACAACTTCATCGCCGATTGAAATGGTGCTACGGGCTGATGCACGCTTGGGATGGGAATTATTTAGCCGTTTTGGTGACAGCGGGCAATTTATTCAAAGGAAACCCGACGCGTGAGCGCGGATTTGTGAAGTGAGCACGCCACTCGCTGGAGCGTCGGGTTTCCATTTTCACTTCGTGAAAGCAATGAAGACCAAATTAACCGTCGTGGTAGCCGTTCCATCGCAAAAAAATCGGCCTATCGGGCCTTCGGCAAGCTTTGTAGACTCCGCCACCCAAATTTTTGGCGGATCCCAAATTTATCAAAAAAAATGCACATTCCTCCAACCCTCAAACTGAATTGCTTTCTTCTGGCGATCGTCATCGTGGTCACGATCTCCAGCGGCTGCATGCAGCGTCGCATGATCGTTCGCAGCGCGCCCGAGGGCGCTTTTGTGACGGTCGACGGCCAACCCATCGGCTCGACCCCCATTTCGATCCCCTACACCTACGCCGGCACGCGCGACATCAAGCTCGAACGCGACGGGTTTAAAACCATCCAAGTTCAGCAACGTCTCGATCCCAAGTGGTACCAACGATTTCCGCTGAGCCTCGTTTCGGAGAATTTTGCAGGCCGTGAGATTCGCGACGAACGCGTGCTCGACTTTGTCTTGGAACCCAAACCTCAAATCCAAGAAGACCGACTGCTCGAACGAGCCAACGACATGCGACTCAACATCAACCGCGGCACGATTGCCGCGCCCTTGCGTTGACCTGCAAAGTGATGCAGCCAAAAAACAAAACACTTTTCATAAACCAACATTAAAAGAAAACTTGGCGTCGTGATTGACTTAAGCAAAATTCGTCACCAGATGTACTTTGGCGTTGCCTTCAGCATGCTGATTGTCGCTGCGCTGTCGATTGCCAGTTACCAAGGCGTTTATAAATTCAAAGAACTAACCAAGTCGATTCGCGATCGATCGATGGAACTGCCCGAGGCTGCCGAACTTGGTCAACAAGTAAGCCGCTTGCGTTTTTTGTTGGCGCAGCTCAATCACGAAACCCCCGACCTGACGATTCGTCGTGTCGACCAATCTGATTTTAAGCTTAGCCTGATGCACGTCGAAAGTGCTCTGCAGGACTACGAAAACCAATTGCTCACCAGTCAAATTTCCGACCCGCGAATCGCCGACAAAAAACAAGAAACCGAATTCGTTATCCAGTTTCGCCAAAAGCTAGACCGCATTAAACGGATCATTGAAGAAGAGGACATTACCGCTTGGGTCTGGCATCGCGAGCAACTTTATTCGCCCCTAGAAAGCGAGCTGTCAGAACTGCAAATCATGGCTGCCGAAATCCCAGTTTTTATGAAAGAACGCATGGATCGGTTTGCCGGACGAGCAAAATCAGAATACCGTTTTCTGGAAGCCCTACTGGCCGGTTCGCTGCTTGCCGCAATCGCCATGATCATCGTTGTGATCGTCACTTACCACCGCCGGATTGTTCGGCCGCTGGAGACCTTGGTTGCGGGGGCCCGAGCCGTTGCCAACGGCGACTTCGACCATCGAATTGACCTGGAATCCAAAGACGAAGTCGCCGAATTGGGCGATGCCTTTAACTTAATGACCAGTAGTTTCCAGACGATTGAATCTGACTTGAACAGCCAAGTCCAGCAGCGCACCAAAGAAGTTGTTCGCAGCGAACAAATGGCCAGCGTTGGTTTTTTGGCCGCCGGCGTGGCACACGAAATCAACAACCCAATGCTCAGCATCGCTTGGTCCGCAGAATCGCTCGAATCGCGCATCGCCGACATTCTCGCTCCGCAGTCGCCCATCGCCGAAGAACAAATGCAGTCCGAAATCGACGACATGAAAGCGTACCTCCGACGCATTCAAGACGAAGCGTTTCGCATCAAAGGCATCACCGGCAGCCTGCTTGATTTTGCTCGCATGGGCGACGCTAAAAAATCGGCCAAGTCACTCCCCGACTTGATCGAATCCGTCATCGACATGGTCAAACCGCTCAGCAAAAACCGTCGGCGAAACATCTCCTTTCGATCTTCGGGGGCTTTGTCGGCCAACATCAAAGAACAAGAAATCAAACAAGTGATCCTCAACCTGGTCACCAACGCACTCAGCAGCGTCGAGGACGGCGGCAACGTGACGGTCGAGCTTGCTCAGCGCGCCGACGCGGCGGTTATCCGAGTGACCGACGACGGCTGCGGGATGACGGACGAAGTGAAGAAACACCTGTTCGAACCCTTTTTTACCCGTCGGCGCGACGGGCAAGGCACGGGGCTCGGCCTGTCAATCTCTTATCAAATTATCGAAGAACACGGCGGACGCCTCGAAGCCCACAGCGATGGGCCCGGAACCGGTGCGACGCTCACAGTGACTCTACCATTGGCGAAAAATGAACAAGTCTATGCAAAATCAGCCTAAACCAAAATCGAATTCGAACGAGTCGGCGGCAGCGCTGCGCATTTTGTTTGCCGACGATGAAACTTCCCTGCAAGAGTTGATCGCTAAAGAGCTTCCTCGCATGGGCCACACGGTCACGGTTTGCCCGGACGGCAACACCGCCGTGACGGCGCTGTCCGAAAACGCCTACGATTGCCTGCTTGTCGATCTGGACATGCCCGGCATGCACGGCATCGAAGTCATCGAGCACCTGAAAAAGATTTCGCCCGAAACCGAGGCGATTGTTTTGACGGGCAAAGGCTCCACCGAAACCGCCGTCGCAGCGCTTCGCCTTGGCGCATTCGATTACCTGCAGAAGCCTTGCCGATTGGTCGAACTCAAATCACTCTTGCAACGCGTTGCCAACAAACGCGAAATGAACCATCAAATCGAATCATTACGCCTGCGGCTACATCGCGCCGAAGGCAAACCGATGATGATTGGCAACCACCCGCTGATGCAGCGACTCAAAGCATTGATCGAAAAGGTAGCACCCACTCAATCAACCGTGCTCATTCGCGGCGAAACGGGCACCGGCAAGGAATTGGCCGCTCGGTCGGTCCACGAATTCAGCGACCGCGCCGACAAACCTTTCGTTCCCGTCAACTGCGGTGCGCTGCCGGACAATTTGATCGAGAGCGAATTGTTTGGCCACCGCAAGGGTGCTTTCACTGGCGCCGAAGAACATCGCAAAGGGCTGTTTGAAGTGGCCAATGGTGGCACGCTGTTCCTGGACGAAATCGGCGAACTGCCCAAAGCCGTTCAAGCGTCGTTGCTTCGCGTTTTGGAAAGCGGCGAAATCAAGCGAGTCGGCGACAGCGAGGCATTGAATGTGGACGTCCGCATCGTTTGCGCAACTCACCGCGATCTAAACAAAATGGTCGGACAAAACGAATTCCGCGAAGACCTGATGTATCGCATCAATACTTTCGAAGTTCACCTGCCACCACTGCGCGAACGAAACACCGACATCCCGGAGCTCGCCTGTCATCTGTTGGCAAGGCACCGACCAACGTTTGTTCAGAGTGCACGATCGATCGGCGATGTATTCGACGCCCAAGTTTTGCAGAAACTCATGGCACACCCGTGGCCGGGTAACATTCGCGAACTAGCCAACGTGATCGAGTACGCGGCTATCCTGTGCAATCGCCTTCCGATCGGCGTCGACGACCTGCCCAGCAGTTTTGGGCAGAGCCCTGCTTTGGCAATCCACACTGGCAAGTCGTTGCGCGAAATCGAAATTGAATCAATTTGGGCAGCTTTGGAATCTTGCAACGGCAATAAAACCGCGGCGGCTCAACAACTGGGCATCAGCCTGAAAACGCTCTACAACAAATTGAACGCCGACGTGTCCAGCAAAAAAGCTGGCTAGAGTTTGCTTTGGTACGGCTGAGTTTTAAGGATGTCGTGCGTTAACTTTCAGCTTGCTTTCAGCTGGAACTCGACGCCAATCAATCGCATAAAATCTTGTCGTAAAACTAATCTTGATTTTTCTTTTCGCTTGTGACCAAACGTGTCACATCGCCGGAAAACACTTCTCCCATCAAAGCCAATGGCTGCACGCCACACTTTTTTGGGAGATTCAAATGATCAAGCCACTCACCGGGGTCGAGCTATCCAGCAGCAAAGTTCGGTCGGGGATGTCAAGCGTTAGCGAACTGATCCCGCGTCTTATTCGATCCTACGAATTACAAGCCGAACTCGTGCAACGCCGCACCCAATCCAGCCAACCAAAACCCGAACCAACTCTTTCTCCGGCTCCGATTCCTCCCATCGATATGGAGTGCGCGCCGAGCATCCAAGCGACCTTCGGCTGGTTTTAGTCACGCGTGCTTGCGTGCGGCGTCGGCTCACTAGTTTTGGGATAAGCTCTAAAACGACTTCCGCAATATTGATCGTCAGCGGATATTAAAATACACCAATTTGTGACATAATATGGGCCGTTCCGAGGTGAGTGATTTCTTCGATTCCACAAGACACGAGTCGATCGTGAACCTCTTGTTCATTTTCTTGGTCGACACTCGGCGATGGTATCGACTGATTCTTTCGCCATCGTTTTAAAAAACATGAATCCTGACTCAAACGACAATCTGATCTATAAAGTCGTCACCCGCGACCAATGGGAAGCCGCTCGCAAAGCAGGCGTTTTTCGCGGCGCTGCGATTGACATCGACGACGGCTACATCCACTTTTCGACGAACCAGCAGGTTCGCGAAACGGTTGCCAAGCACTTTGCTGATCAAGACGATTTGTTATTGGTCGCCATTGAAGCCGAATCTTTGGGCGAATCGCTGAAGTGGGAGCCTTCGCGGGGTGGAGACCTTTTCCCGCACCTTTACGACGACTTGCATTTTAGTCACGTCGTGTGGGAAGAAGAATTGCCGCTTGAAAATGGCACTCACCAATTCCCGGCTCGACTGGACTGAACGGCCCTTTTGGTGGCGCTGTGGTGGTGGCTGAGCACGATTGATGGGCTACGATCGGGGCGTTAATTATTCGGGTGTTATTTGTTCGGGTGCGGATTCTTTGGCCGTGGATTAGTGGGTTTGATCAGTTGGGATACCCGGCCGCTTACGCGATCACGGCTCATTGTGCGTGTGAATTGGTAGGCCCGGCCGCTTACGCGATCAGGGCTCATTGTGAACAACTTTTACATAGTGGCTATGCCGAGTTGAAATCGCTTCTGTAACGCGGTTACGATAAGATACAGAGTCATTAATCAATAACTTCTTTCTGATTTATACGCCATGCTGATCGTCGTCTCTCCCGCCAAAACACTTGACTACGAAACTCCAGTTGCGATCAAAAAATACACCCAGCCGCAGTTCATGAAACGAAGCGCGGAACTAGTCGATCAACTCCGCGACTACTCACCAAAAAAACTGGCCAAACTGATGTCCGTCAGCGACAAACTGGCAGAACTGAACGCCGCTCGCTACGAATCCTGGCAGCCCAAAGCAACCAAGAAGAACGCGCGGCAATCGCTGGCCGCTTTTCAAGGCGATGTTTATGTTGGCATGGACGCCGTGACGTTCAACGAAGACGACTATGCGTTTGCTCAAGACCACTTGGCGATTCTTTCGGGACTCTACGGCGTCCTCCGCCCGCTGGACCTGATGCAGCCTTATCGTTTGGAAATGGGCACCAAACTAAAAACCGACGCGGGCAAAGACCTGTACGAATTCTGGGGCGACGACATTGCGCTGGCGCTTAACAAGCAAATAAAAAAGAACCAGTCCGATGTGTTGGTCAACTTGGCGTCGGTCGAATATTTCAAGTCGGTTCGCAAGGACCAGTTGAACGCCCAAGTGATTGCTCCGGTTTTCAAGGACTTCAAAAATGACAAATACAAAATCATCAGCTTCTTTGCCAAAAAAGCACGCGGCACGATGGCTGGCTGGATCATCCGCAAAAAAATAACGGACGCTAAAAAACTGAAACAATTCGCCGAAGACGGCTACCGATACAGCCCAGAAGAATCGACGCCGGACAAACCTGTCTTCCTGCGTGATTGATTGCGAACTGCCTGACTGAGGAATACCGCGACGACCCAAGAGCCGCGGCTTGGAATTGCCGCGGCTTGGAATTGCCGCGGCTTGGAATTGCGGTCGGCGGTAATTGCGGTTGGCGGCACTCGATATTCGCCTTTGAGCTTCGAAGTTGAACTGTCATAATCTAGGCGAACTGGGCAGCGGGCCCGCAAACGACCTGAGACTCCAAATTATCGACACCCACGGATGGGCGGATGCAGATTTTCTTTTCAGTAGGCGAACCGAGCGGTGATTTGCACGGAGCCAATTTAATCCGTCGGCTTAAGTCGCGAACCGATGTGCGGTGCGTCGGCTTTGGCGGACCCAAGATGCAAGACGCCGGCTGCGAGATTAAATTTGATTTGACGACCATGGCGGTCATGTTCATTGCCGAAGTCATCAAAAACATCCGACTGTTCTTTCGCTTGATCGGGGAAGCCGACGAATACTTTGCCAACAACAAAGTCGACGCGGTCGTGCTGATCGACTACCCAGGTTTTAATTGGTGGATTGCCCGGAAAGCCAAGAAGCACGGCATTCCTGTTTTCTATTACGGTGTTCCACAAATGTGGGCCTGGGCGTCGTGGCGGATTCGCAAAATACAAAAATTTGTCGACCACGTGCTCTGCAAACTGCCCTTCGAAGTCGAATGGTTTGAAAAACGCGGCTGCAAAGCGACCTACGTTGGACATCCCTACTTCGACCAACTCGACTCACAAACCTACGACGAAGAATTCATTGCCAACTTGACCGCTACCAATCAACCCTTGCTGACGCTGCTGCCCGGGTCGCGGAATCAAGAAGTCAAAAACGTCCTACCGACCTTGCTGGACACCGCCGTACATGTACGGGCCGCCGTCCCCAACTGTCGCATCGTGATTGCAAGCTACAACGACCGACAGAAGAAAATGGCCCAAACAATCATGACGGCTCACGAAGCGTTGGGGCGAATTGACGTTGAGGTGATGGTCGATCGCACGCCCGAGCTGATGAAATCGGCAACGGTTTGCATCGCGTGCAGTGGCTCGGTTTCGATGGAACTTCTGTACCACCGCAAACCATCTATTATCGTGTTCAAGATCAAACGCTGGGCCATGCTGGCTCAGGCTGTCTTGTTGAAAACGAAATTCATCACGTTGGTCAATCTGATTGCGACTCGCGATATTAAGAAGCGAACGTGGGGTCCCTACAACCCCGATGCCAAGGGCGCCGAAGAAGTCATGATGCCGGAGTACCTGACGACGGGAAATCCGTCAGCCAGTATGGCTCAACGAGCCATCATTTGGCTCAAGGATGAAAATGCTCGGAATGCCAAGATTGCCGAACTGGACGTATTGGCATCGCGATTTGCCATTCCTGGCGCGACAAATACTGCCGCCGATTACTTGCTAAATCAGTTGGGCGTTAGGACAATAAGCGGTTTGAATCCCGACGTTGCCAAGGGCCCAAAATTGGCCCACCGCAAAAGTGCCTGAGCCAATTGTGCTTGGAGTTCACCCCCACAACGATTGAGCCGACGGCGCTAGCCGCTGGCATTTTGAGTTTGGAATAAGCACTTAAGCGAAAAACTGTTCGAGCAAGACAGGCCGAAAACTTGGCCCAAGAACTGCCGAGCCGAAGCGACGCCTGTCAGACGATTTTGATTTCAAGCCGCCCCGTCACCTTCAACCAACGGTTGCCAAGTGTTTTTATCTGAGCCAGGACAAACTGACTACGACATAAGGTTTTCACTTTTTGGCTTTCCGATCCGCGTTCATCCGGCATTTTTTATCGCGCCGGTCCTATTCGGTCGCGGACTGATCGCTGGTTCCGACAATGTGGGCGTCGCCCTGCTGATCGTCACGGCAATTTTCTTCGCATCGATCTTGCTTCACGAACTTGGTCACTCCATCGCCTTCAAGTACTTTGGAATCGATTCGCGAATCGTTCTGCACTGGATGGGCGGCTTAGCGATTCCTGAACAAAGTCGAACTTGGGGAAATCAAACTGGATCTGCCGGCCTTTCATCGAATGCCCAAATGATGGTGGCGTTTGCAGGCCCATTGGCCAACATCTTACAAGCTGCCCTTGCAGTCGGCATTGGATTAGCAATCGGCGGTATCCTGGAAATTAGGTGGCTGCTGATCCCTCTGCCGATCGTCACATTCCAAGAAACAATTTTTGCGAGCAACTACGAGTTCTTTCTTTTGTTTTACGGTTTCGTTGTGCTCAATCTATTCTGGGCGTTGCTTAATCTGATGCCCGTCTTCCCGCTGGACGGCGGACAGATGGCCCGCGCTTTCATGAACAAGATTGATCCACGTGACGGCGTACGCAACTCTATTTATTTGTCGTTTGGAACCGCCGTGTTGTTAACGCTTTGGGCACTGACTTCCGGTGGTACGTTCATGGCCATCTTCTTTGGCTTCATGGCGTATTCAAGTTGGCAAATGTTACAAACTTATGGTCGTCCGCGCTGGTAAAATTGTTTTTCAATCGCTTGTCGCGCAAGAAAACGGGTTGTTTTTAAAAATTTTTTTTCGTTTTTTTGAAAAACATTTTACCACTCAACAACGCTTAAAATTTTCATCGTTCGCAGCATCAAAAACTTATGTTGTTGCGATAATGTTTTTATCCATTGCGGCTACACTTTCGCGTTTCACAACTCAACGCACGCGCTTCGACCAACACGCAAGCCAATCTAAGGCTCTGCAAATACCTTTGACTGTGATTGCGCGATCACGGCCTTGCATCTTCGACACAACAGAACGCAAAACTGTTTTTCTACACAATCCCAAGCGTTTATGAGTGAAACGTCGCAAGAAATTTACAACCAACATTTGAAAAACAAACTTCAAAACTGTTTGCGTGAGTCAATAACACTTCTCAATTCTTCTGCTTCGGTTGCCCCTTTAAAATTTGCGATGAAACAACCATTACGAAAAAAAGTTAGCAACTAGTTGCAGTTGAATTTTTGCATTTTCATTTACTCACTTTACGCTATCCAATCGTGTCGCAAGCGAATTTGATTTTCGAATCCGAAAACAGATTCAACCTTCGTCAAAAAAAATCCGAAAACTCCGAAAACAACATTGAAAAGTTTCAATGGTTTTTTAAAACTACTGCAGCTTAGCCGTTAAGTTCTTGAAGTAACTCTTCAAAACGAATGATCAATGAAGATCGTTGCGGTCAAACATGCGAACCATATCCATGAAATGGTTTAAATTTCGAATGGTGAGTTTTCTTTGTTACTGGCGATGACCGCCAGGGAGAAAATTTGCCACGGTCTATTAACGGAGGACGTCCTGTGGCCAAGAAGAAAAAGAAAGCTACTAAAAAGAAAGTAGCCAAAAAGAAGGCAGCTACTAAAAAGAAAGTAGCAAAGAAAAAAGTCGCTAAGAAAAAGGTAGCTAAGAAGAAAAAAGCTACTAAAAAGAAAGTGGCTAAGAAAAAAGTTGCCAAGAAAAA
>CAZROJ010000001.1:22726-34833 GCA_964601665.1 uncultured Pirellulaceae bacterium | reverse complement strand
GCCAAGAAAAAAGCCAAGAAGAAAGTCGCTAAGAAGAAGGTAGCCAAGAAAAAAGCTACTAAAAAGAAAGCCAAGCGTAAGAAGTAAGCTTCTTTACGATCGCTTCCGTGAAACAACGAGAAAGGGCCGCCAACGAATTCGTAGGTAGCCCTATTTTTGTTTCGCCACATTGAAATTCGCTGGCCACTCTTTCTCCGCCCCAAATTTCCTCGCCCTCATTCGCTCGGCCGCAACAGACTTACCGAGATCGCCTGGAAAACGACATCCAGTTTCTCAAAATCTCGGTCCTCTGCCTGGGTCCACAGCAACAGCAGCTGTTCGTCGGTCGTAAAAAACTGCAGCTTGGCTTTGACTAAAAAGTCGAGGCAATAAAACATCGCTTCGACGCCCGTGCTGGCAAATTCACCAAGTGGCTCTTCAAGCGGCGAAATTTCCAGATCTTCGTAGGTCTCGCCGAGCGTATCGATCGTTTCTTTTAAAATTTCTGCCTGATCGGCCCCAGCTGGATACGCGTGCACGGTCCACGTCGCGCTGCCTGCAGGGGCCTCCAGCGTGACCACGTGTGGCTGAGCGTCCGTTTCGTCCAAAAGCTTCCAGTTTTCTGGGTACAAAAACGTTAAACCAAGTTTGTCGTAGGTCGAGGGCATAGCGATCGTTGTGGGATCAATTGAAATTTGTTGACAGCAATTTTGAAGTGGGCCTATAAATTATCACAAAACCCAATGACTGTCTCAATCGTGCTTTGCCACGACCAATCGAATCCGGCCGAGGTTTCTATTTGGTAAATCCGCCAACCCTGCTACAGTTCAGCAGCCGATCCCTCGACCTTCTCAGGCGACGCATTTCTCCTCTCTTGTCGCGAGGAATTGGGTGAAGCATTAAGTGTATTTTGTCCGCTAAAACGGTATTCGCTTGCTCCGCCGCACCAACCCACCCACCGCAACCATTTGCTCGTTTTGCCTCGTCGCCTGCTACGTTTTGATTGGCAGTGGCTGCCAAGCGTTGCACCCGTTCACCGAACACACCAAGGCCAAGCTCACGTCCGCTCGCAAATGGGCCAATGGCGGCTTGGAAGCCTTGCAGTCGGGTCACGTTCAACGAGCCCAAGGATTCTTTAAACGCGCAGCCGAACAACGTCCCGACGACTTTCGCAATCGCGCCAACCTAGCCCGCGCTCATTTTCAAGCTGGCGAACACGACCAAGCCGTTCGCGAAATGCAGTATGCCGTCATTCTTTCAAACAACGACCCGCAGATGGCCATCGAATTGGGCCAAATGCAACTCGCCATCGGCGACGCAGAATCAGCCCGACTCCAAGTCGATCAAGTTCTTAAAGCTGATCGCCAATTTTCGTTGGCATGGATACTCTTGGGCAAAATCAATCGATACCAAGGCAACCTCCAAGAAGCTCTCAATTGCCTGCACAAAGCAGCCGGTTTCGCTCCCGAGAACTTAGACATCCAAATGGAACTGGCGAAAACGTATCGAGCCAACAACGAACCTTACAAGGCACTCGCGGCCATCGATCTGTTGCTCAATCGCCACCCCAATGACGCTCAGCCTGAACAAGCGATCTTATCCAAAGCCGACATCTTGCTGCAATTAGACCAAACCTCCGCCGCCATCGCGACGCTTCGGCGAGCCAACGCCGAACGCTCCAAATCCGAAGCGATCGCCACCAAACTGGTTCAAATCCAACTCGACGCCGGAAAGGCCAAACAGGCCGACGAAACTCTTAAAGGCTTAAGGCAACAGTTCCCAGATTCGAATGAGCTCCGCAGGATGGCTGAACAGCTGGAAAAGTCAATCATCCGGTAGGCCAAAGTCGGGGCGGCTTCAACAATCTAATCCGCCGCTTGATCCATCGCGGCCATTTCGTTCTGCAGTATCTCCAGCAATGTCTGCAAGAACGCGACAATCATTGGCCCGATCAAAATCCCAATCGGCCCTAATGCTGCCACCCCACCAATCACGCTCAAAAACGCGAACAGCGGATGGAGCTTTGAATGCCCATGCAGCACCAGCGGCTTGATCACATTGTCAGCCATCGAAATTACCGCCGCACCGTAAACCGCCAAACCGATCGCTCCCGCCAGATTGTTGTCCACCAAATACAGGTACAAGGCACAGGGTACCCAAACGGACGCAGCGCCCAAGAATGGCACCATGGCAAGTACGGCCGACAACACAGTCAATAAAAAGATCGACTCGATACCAACAAAATAAAACCCAAGACCTGCTAACAGCCCTTGAACCAGCGCCGACAACAAGGTCGCCACCACGACCGCTCGACTGACGCTAGAAAATTCCGCTACCAGTTCCTGCTCGTGCTCGTCATCCAAAGGCGAAAGCCGTTTGAACGCCTCGATCATGGACTGCCCATCCAGCAAGAAGAAGTAAAACGCCACGACCATCACGATTGCTCCGACCACAATCAAAACAAGGAACGTAATACTCTTGCCACCCAAAAACACCAGCTTGTCGCCAAAGTAACTGGTCGCTTCCTCCAAGTATCCGTCAACTTGTTTTTCGCTTGGGTTGAGCAACGTCGCCACCCAAGCCGCCACTTTCCCACCATTGCGTTCAACCTTTACGTCATTAAAAGCAGTCGCCAAATCGCCGACTTCCAGCTTGTAATCGTGAAATTTGGTTAGCTGTTGCTTTCGAACATCAACCTCTGGCAGGCCATCAATTTCCAACGCTTCAGATGCATTTTCAACGTCCCAGCCCAAGTCATCGTATTGTTGCCTGACGACCGCCAGCTGCCGAATGAAGGCGTCCCAACGGCCGGCGACAAGATCGATGGTTACACCATTTGACGGTTCTGAATCTTCTTTCACATCGGCCATCACCGTCTCTGGCTTGGGCAACTCCCAAAGTTCGGCCAACTCTTGCGCCTGATATTCAATTTCAAAAAGTGCCGTCTGATGCAGCTCCATGGTCTCGCCGCTTAACGTGCTTTGATCCATCAACAATTGAATATTAGCCTGAGCCAGAACAACAGGCTCGGGAAGATCCAAACCCAACTTGTCGCGAACTTGGCTGGCATTTTCAATGACTTGCGTGCTATTCAACTGCTGCAATACTTGCTGCGACTCGACCGCAGCCAAAAACAACAGCAACCCGAGCGGCCCCAGTACGATCAACAAAACGGAGATCGCCGTCATGGCAGCTGCCATCCAATCGCGCACGTTCAACCGTTGGCGAATCCAGTTGTACCAAGGGCGAAAAACGACAACCAAAACAGCCGCTAAAAACAGCGGTATCCAAAAGGCAGCCATGACCTCGTAGAACAAAATCCCGACCAGCACGATTGCGATCAACAAAAGCGAGAACGAAAAATACTGAGCAAAAATGGGTTCGTTAGCCACTCGTTGAATCGATTTATCAACAATCGTTTTTTCGCGGCCTTGCTCAGTTTTAACGGACTGACCAGCGGCTGTTTTTTTGGACTTTGCAGCCCTCGATTTGCTTCTTTTTTTGCTCATTACCCACTACCCAATTTACCGCGACCGAACCGTTTCTACAGGCAACACAATTCTTACGAACGTGGTGACTTGGTCGTATTCAAGATCATCGACCTTTTCACCCGACTCTGAAAAACTCAAACTCGAAGCCCGCGTTTGAATTTCGCCAACCAACACCGCTTGCCCCAACATCAGCGAGTCGCTCATGTCGACAAACGATTGGTAGTTATGGCTGAGCCCGGTATAGCTTTTTCCACCAGCCGCATCGTAGAACATCAGCACTTCCGCAATTCGCGATACCTCCTTCTCAGACACTTCCCAGCGAGTCGCGGAAGTTAGGAATTTGTCATCATTCGAACTTCGATACTTGCGATTTAAGATCGAGCTTAACGTTCTGTTTTTTGTATTCGTTTCCACATCAAACGCTTCGCCGGGCTCGAGCGGATCGTCCAGAATATAAGCCCATTCTCCGTGATACAAACGCGCGTTAATCAACTGAACATCCAACGGATTTTTAACCGTTCCGTAAACCTGATCCGAGCCTTCGCGGTATTTCAGGGTGCTACGTACGCCCGCCCCCAATTCGCTGTACCATCGTGAAAACAAAGCTCGCGACGACGCTACCGGAATCGAAAAGGACTCCAAGCTGCTGCTCACTGAATTCATATCCACCGAATGCCGATAGCTTGGAATGGACAGCGTCGTCAGCGAACTGGTATTCATTCCACCAAGGCCTCGACCGGGTTGACCGTGCCAACTGGCAAGCGATCGATCGACGGAAAAACCGAGTCCATTTTCGCTTGAAACCTGCACGTCCAATGAACGGCCCGACGCGCTATACACATTGGTCCAGACCGATCCACGACATTGTTTGGTTATCGAATCGATATCTATGATTTCCAACTGATTCACTTGCATCGACGCCGGACGACTCGCAATGCTGATCCCAACGGCCAAGCCACAGAACAGCAGCGAAAACAAAGGAAAGGTAATCCACGTCAGCTCCATCTTTCCCAACAGCTTCTGCAACAAAAAGTAATCCAGCGGCCCAATACACAAAATGTACAGACTGATCAAAATCGCGATCGCCGTGAACGGAACGAAGCCGACCTGGGTAAAACTCTCCAGCGGCGTGTAAAGTTGGCCGATCAAATCGCTGAAACCAACTTGCCCCAAACCGCCCCCTAAAAATGCGCTCGATTGCCCACCGTCGCGATCCGTTCGTTTTTTGATTTCTTGAATTTTCTGCATCACCGACGGAAAGCTCTCCCATTCAACGATTCGCTCAGACAAAAGATCAAACGCGACGAAAACGACATCCCCAAAACCAACTGGATGCTGAACAATCAACGGCTGCTTATTTTCACTTCCCACCCAAACGCGTCCCTGAACATCCTTCAACGCGACGGTCGGGATTGGCTCACCACCAATCTTGATCAACTGATTGCGACTTTCGGCAAAGCTTTCCAACCGGCTACTGTTCGCAAAACGACTCACACCGCTCAACTGGCCTGGAACAAAACCATTCAACAGCGAATCAGTCGACAACCATTTTTCGGCGTTTTTTGGAGCAGCCGAAAGTACCAGCCGACCACCCTCGCGAACCCACGACTCCAATGCCACGACTTGCTCTTGAGAAAGTCGACTTAAAATTGAATCGTCGCCGGTCGCTAGATAAACGGTATCGACCGCGTCATAGGCTAGCCAGCTGCGAGGAAGCCTCGAAATACCGACAACACTTTTGACAACAGGCGAAGTATCTTCGTCGCCATTGGCCGTTGATTGAATCGCCGTGGCCATCTTGTTGCCGCTTTCGATCGCCAGCACAACGCCCTTGGTAGAAGCCACGGTTTTCAAACGACTTATCGGCACCGAGATTTTTTGTGAATCTCCGGTTGAGTAGTTAATCGTTACGTCGATTGCAGCTTGGTAGCGACCCAGTCGGACGAGCCCTTGAAATAGGCCGGCATCGTTGGGTACCTGCGGGGCACAGACATACTGCACAGGCTTGTCTTGACCATCTCTTGTCTCAACCAAAATCTCATTCACCACTTGGTCTCGTTTCGCGGCGACGGTGATTGGCACCCACTTCCCCAATCGCACCACTCCTTCGATTCCGACTTCGATCGACAAGTTATCGTCTTCGTAACAGATGTGCCTGTTCGGCGCCGCAGCTTCAAGAATTTCGGCGGCCGGTTGAGCTGAATCGTCGGCCCCTGCCTCTTTTTCGACGAACAGGAAAATGGCCAGCCCGGCCAACAGCACGGGCATCGAAGACAATAAAAAAATTGGTTTGAGAAACAAGGACATCATCAATTACCGATGTTACGACGAAAAAAATCGACTTTGTGCGTTAGTTTAGTTGAGTCACCGCAAATTGGGTGGCGGGAGTTGAGCATTCCAATCAACTTTCAAAGCCAGCAAAACTTTGCATCTTAAAACCTGTTTTGCTGCCGCTTTGGCAACGGATGTTTTTTAGGGCTTTTCAGAATCCGGACACTGACAAACAAACTGGTCGCAGCCGGGGCATCCCGAGCCATACTTGTCATGCACGGCTTGATTAAGGTCGACTTCGGCCACGTTTGCGATGGTTGCCAACCACGCCAAAACATCCGCAAACTCTTCCTCCAGATTTTTACGACGCTTGGCAAATTCAGCGTCCGAGACTCGAGTTTGTTCGGCAGGATCTGTTTCTCGCAGTGCCGAGGCGAGTTCTCCGACTTCTTCAGCCAACCAAAGAAACGTGGCCGGAATCCCCCTGGCTTGATCCTTTTCAAAGTACATTTTTCGGATCAACGACTGAAAAGAATCAAGCGTTACCTCGGCCAGTTTGCCATCGCGTTTGCTCATGAACAATCCCCACGCTCCTGCCCGTCCGAATTTGACTCAGTTTCATGGGTGGGGTTCGAGTCATCCGTCGTCTCGGCACTCGAACGCGGATGAGTGGGAGCGACAGGCCCACCGTAAGTCGCTCCGCCCAACGGGTTGCCGGCCGATTCTTGGTCCGCGTTCTCGTTGGCCGCTAACTGAATCACATCGCCTTCAACTCGGACTTGAAAGGTCGCGATCTTTAGTTTCCGATTGTCACACCACGCTCCGTCTCGCGCATCGAAACTCCACGCATGCCACGGGCATGTAACCACACCGTCCTCAAAATGCCCCGTCGCCAGCGAAGCGCCCATGTGCGGGCACAGATCGTCAATCGCCAAGTACGTCCCATCAGCCTGAAGAAAAACAGCAACAACTTGATCCTCGAACTCAAACGCCTTGCCCTGCCCGACTGCGATTTCGCCCACTTTGGCAACCGTCTTGAATTCTGGCATTATTGTTTCTCAATTTTCATTTGGGTCGAGCTTTCAACAGTCGTCAAAATCGTTTTCTCGCGATACTTTCGCTCAGAGACAGCCGTGCTCAAGTATTTACTATTAGGAAAGTAGCCCGCTTCGACATCAAAGTCGACCTGCCCGCTACCGGCTAACGAAACAAAGGTTTGCAAAATCTGATTCTTCTTCGCCTCCACTTTTTTGTCAGCCAACTTTGAGCCATTGGATTCGGCCATTTTTGATTTCACTTCAATCGCTACGATCGACCGGTCTTTGATTTGCACGGGATCGCCGAGTCGAAAATCGTGCTGGATCTCGGCGCCGTCGTTCTTAACTTCACTCCGACTCCACTTACCGGCATTCACTTCATTCGGCATCACATTCAAATTGAAAGCCGACATGGCCTCGCGTAAGGCATCTTCGTCCAACAAAGACTGGACCTGCGGCGAGTCCTCCAGCTTTTTTAATTTTGACTTACTTTCATCAGCCAAAACCACATCGCTTATCGCACCACTGGCCGACATTGAAAAAGTCGACTTGAGCCCAATCAAAGGTTTGGTTCGCCGTTGCAACTTGCGAATCGGCACGGCCAAAGCGCTGGGCGGATCATCCGAGGCAAATGAAATCGCCTGCCGTGGCACGGCGGGATCACCAACACGAATCGAATACCGAGTTAACTCCTGTTCGATTTTTGCCGTACCTTCGTCAGACACCTCGACGACCTTCCAGTCAAACAGCAGTCCGACCTCCGACTCCACCACGGTAACTTTCGAGTTCAATTTGGCCGTGCGTTGAACTTGCTTGGTCACCGCCACGGTAAACGCGTCCGCTGTTTTGAATTTCCAAGCGGGCACGTCACCCTGAGCTTGCGCGTTTTCCGAAACGAAAACAATCAGCCCGCAAAATAACCCTAGTGACAGCCAAACCACTGCCATCGGCATCACTCCAATCGCGCGGCCGATCGTCTTTGCCTCGCGATGGAACGCCGCTGCCGGAACAACGCCAACTAAACTCAAATTAAGATCGCTCATATCTTTACTTTACAAACCCCAGAACCAACTCACGGCTCAAGAAATAGAATGTGTCTCGCCCGGCTGCAGTACGAAAGGTTGGGTCGTCGATCCTGCTTTCATCATTTCAGCCCACGCCACTGAATCCTGGGCAATCGGCGGCCAAGTGTCGTAGTGCGACGGCAAAACCTGCTTGGCATTCAAATAATTTGCCGCTTGAACGCTATCCTTGGGGCCCATCGTAAACAGATCACCGATGGGCAACACGGCCACATCGATTTGTTTTTCGGCAATCAGCTTCATGTCCGAAAACAGCGCCGTGTCGCAGGCGAAATAAATTTTCTTTTCGCCCAGCATCACCAAAAATCCAGCGGCAACACCACCGTAGGATCCGTCGGGCAGCTGCGAACTATGAATCGCGGGAGTCATTTTTATCGAACCAAACGGCAACGAAAGCGACCCGCCGATATTCATTCCGACCGTTTTTTCGACACCGTGATTCTTTGAAAACCATTCGGCAATCTCAAATCCAGCAACCACCGTCGAACCACAGCGATTGGCAATCTCAGCCACATCAGCGACATGATCAAAATGCCCATGCGACACCAAAATCGTGTCGGCTTCGACTTCCGAGGCCTTCATCGGCGCCGTTGGCGAATCATTTAAAAACGGATCCAGCAAAATCCGATGTTGTTGATATTGGATCAGCCAAGTGGCGTGCCCCAACCAAGTTAGCTCGATACTCATAAATCGCTCAATTCGTTTGACTCACAAAACTAACGCCCATCTTTGCCCTGATGAAATAATCACCGGGCGGTCACCGCAACGCGCTGACTCGGCAAACCCTTGCGGAGTCAGGCCCGGCGCTTGCCAGTATTTTCTACGCTTCACGCAATAACTGGTTCATATACTTTTTGTACTTTTCAACACCCGGTTGACCGTACGGATTGATCCCCATCAGCCGACCTTCTACCACCGTCGCCAACATCAGCATTTGCAACAGTTGCCCGACACTCGATTCATCCGCAGCCGACAAATGCAAATTCGTTGTCGGTCGCTTATCTTCTTGATACGCCAAATTAGTTCCGCGTAGAGCCGCATCCATCACTTCCGGCAACGTCTTGTCGCCCAGTTCGTTTAGCTGGTCGTCGTTGCGATCGCTATGGCCGATCGGCAAAGGATCGTGCCGCCACGAATCGAGCACCACGTTGTTCATGACTTTATCTCGCGGCCCCTCTTGATGTTGCTGGGCTCGGGAATGCAGGTCACGCGTGTTGACACATGTCAGCGGCAACGCCCCCTGCTCTGCCTTGCCGAGACTTTCAGCCAACAGCTGGTCGTACCACAGCCCAACCGACTCCAACGATTTCGTCCAAACGGACATCACGCGAGTCGTCACGCCTCGTTCTTTTTCCAACAGGTGGTTGACCGCGACATAATCCAAAACCGGATTGCCCCCCATCGGTGCCGACCGGAACTGGCTGTTCATAAAAGCGGCCCCTTCCAGCAGTGCCACCACATCGATTCCCATGATTGCCGCCGGCAACAGACCAACCGCACTGAAAATCGAAAAGCGACCGCCCACGCCATCGGGCACTTCAAATCTTTCCTTGCAACCGATTGAATCGGCCAGGCTGGCAAGCTTCCCCGCGGCGCCCGTCACCGGCACCACCAACTCGGGCAACTTGTCCGAGCCCACTTTGGCTTCAAGAGCCCGCAAAAACTGGCGCAGCGCCGCCGCCGTTTCCAGCGTACCGCCGCTTTTGCTAATCACGACGATTCCCCAATTCCCTTCCGGGCCTTCGCCTTGCGAATCCGACTCCAAAAATTGCAACAGCGACTGCGACCAATCGTTATCGACGTTGTTCCCTTCGAAATAAATTCGAGGCCGACCGCCACGGGCCGATCGAGGCAGCTCGTTGTGGTACGGCTGACAACACGACTCCATCAAAGCCCGCGCGCCCATGTAGGAACCACCGATTCCCAAGACCACGACCTTGTCAACCGATTCGCGAATCCGAGCGGCCGTCTTCAGGATTCGCCCGAGCTCACTCGTCTCGCGGTCGCTTTGGTAAGCATCCAAAATGCGTTCGGGCATTTCATGAAACCCCGCATCCAACGGCTGTTTTTCCGCCGGCACTTCCGCGCCGCTGGCCCACAGCTCAAGGTCCGTTTTTAAAACCTCAGCTTGAGCGGCCTTCAGGCGATCGGCGATCCCGGCGATCATTTCTTCCGAGATCCCATGCTCGGGAATCAAGGCATTGCTGTAGTCAAATTTGATCGGGTCAATTTTAAGCATGGTATTCAACCGTTTTGAGTTTGTGTTGTTTATTCCATTGTCGCAATTTGACCTGTTTTATGCCAGTCCCGGCAGCCAACAGAATTCGGGCAAATGGCCTGCCCTTTTGAAACGAGCTTTTGACCGCCAGCTTTTTTGGGCGGCAGTAATTGATTGGTAAATTGTCGCTCTCCAACCGCCGTTAGACCTCGACAAATCGCCTCGCTGAGCTTGCAATAGAGCTTCAACGAATCGAAGTCGCCCATTTTCACTTTCAAAAATAATCATGAAACCACTGCAGAAAAACTCGTCCTACAACAGCCCTCAAGGCCCCGTTATGTTGGTGATCATGGACGGCGTTGGCATTGGCGCGGGAGACGCTGGCGATATGGTTGCCAAAGCGTCAACTCCAACACTGGATTGGCTCAAAGAAAATGCCCTCTTCACGACGCTCAAAGCCCACGGTCGCGCCGTTGGGATGCCTTCGGATGACGACATGGGCAACAGCGAAGTCGGCCACAATGCGATCGGATCCGGACGCGTGTTCGACCAAGGGGCGCTGCTGGTCAAAAACGCCGTCGCCTCGGGAGCCATGTTCGACGGTAAAGAATGGCAAGACTTGACCAGTGCGCTGGACGACAACACGCTGCACCTAATCGGCTTGCTGTCCGACGGGAACGTTCACTCGCACATCGACATTGTGTTTTCGATGATCCAACAAGCGCAATCGCAAGGCATCAAAAAGCTGCGTTTGCATACGCTGCTGGACGGGCGCGATGTCGGACCAACTTCGGCCTTGGACTACGTGACCAAAACAGAATCGTTGCTGGCCCAGATCAACAGCTCGGGCGAATTCGACTACAAAATCGCCTCCGGCGGCGGCCGTCTGTTCATCACCATGGACCGATACAACGCCGACTGGCCGATGATCGAGCGAGGTTGGAACGTTCACGTAAAAGGCGAGGGACGGCAGTTCGATTCAGCAACCCAAGCCATCGAGACCTTGCGGTCGGAAACTCCGGGCGTCATTGACCAAGACCTAAAAGAATTTGTCATTGCCGAAAACGGCGAACCGGTTGGCCCGATCGTGGACGGCGATAGTGTCGTGCTTTTCAATTTCCGCGGCGATCGAGCCTTAGAGATTTCACGAGCGTTTGATGATCCTGATTTGACGGAATTCGAACGAGGCCCAATCCCGGATGTCAAGTTCGCTGGAATCATGCAGTACGATGCCGACTTGCAGATCCCGAAAAACTTTTTAGTTTCGCCGCCGTCTATCGACGAAGTCATGGGCCAGTATTTGGCCGAAGCGGGCGTGACGCAACTGGCAGTCAGCGAAACACAAAAGTACGGCCACGTGACGTACTTTTTCAACGGAAACCGCAGCGGGAAGTTTAACGAAGCCACCGAGGACTACGTGGAAATAAAATCCGACCTGCTGCCGTTCGAACAGCGTCCCTGGATGAAGGGCGGCGAGATCACGGACGTGTTGCTCGATTCAATTGATCAAAACAAGCACCAATTCCTGCGAGCCAATTATCCGCACGGCGACATGGTCGGCCATACCGGCGACCTGTTGGCGGTTGAGATGTCGGTCGAAACGGTTGACCTTTGCTTGGCCAGACTCAAAAAAGCGATCGACGCCAAAGGTGGGATCATGATCGTGACGGCCGACCACGGCAACGCGGATGAAATGTTCGAAGTCAACAAAAAAACGGGCGAATTAAAACTCGACAGCAACGGCAAACCCAAAATGAAAACCAGCCACACGCTCAACGCGGTCCCGTGCTACATCTACGATGCCAGCGGTGCGGCGAATCTCCGTTTGTCCGCAGCCGCCACCGCCACCACGCCACTGGGCATCAGCAGCTTGGCAGCCACCGCGATCACCTGCCTCGGCTTCTTACCGCCCGAGGATTACGACCGATCGATCGTCGACGTTGGCTAAGACAATGGCGTTGGCCACGATTGCTGATGACATCGCTCGAGAATAACTTCCCTGTTCCGCACGGAAACTTCATTCCTCTTC
>CAZROJ010000001.1:19559-22626 GCA_964601665.1 uncultured Pirellulaceae bacterium | reverse complement strand
ATGACATCGCTCGAGAATAACTTCCCTGTTCCGCACGGAAACTTCATTCCTCTTCAAATCCAAATTCTCGCATCCAGTCGATGTCTTTGAATTGTTGCTCAATGTCTTCCACGTTTTCAGTCTGCTTACTATTTCCCTCAAGCCCCATTTCGTTTTCAATTTCGCGAATGAGTGCTTGCGAGGCCTCTGGACTGTCGACTTCAAACTCAGCCTGCCAATCATGCGAATCCTGAATCTCCTTCGCAGGCTGCGTTTGGCTAGTCGACGGATTGGCTTGGCTGGCATTTTCAATTTGGTCCCACCAAACGTCGCTATCGATCGCTCGTGCCCTGCGCCGATTCGCTGCGGTTTGAATTCGGTGGTCACTGGAGACCACCAGCAACTTTTTTGGATGGCTGTGACCGGCAATTAATTCTTCAATCATCGTATCGGCATCTTCATAGCCAACCGAAAACATCACTTGCATGCCTTTTCGGCGGGATACGATTTGGCTTTCGCCAGCAGGCAGCCGTTGGGCATCAAAAACAACCGTCGTACGCCTTGCCTGGTCAGCGGTCAAACATTCCGCCAGCAAATTGATCAGACGCGTTCGCGACTTGCGTATCGAGGCGGGGTTGCGGTCGCGGCCCTCAAGCCCGCACTGGAAAATCAAGTTGTAACCATCGATGATGATTTCCATAACAATCCCCCAAAAGCACTCTTGCACGCTTCTTCAACTCGAAAGACACGTACTCGATTCAATTGAAACCGGCCCCAGACGCTCGCCACCGAGTCTACTGGCTGCCAACAATTCAGCAACGCCGGAATAATCCAAACAACCGGTTCATTGTCCAGTGATCCGATCAGTGAAATCTAAAAACCAAGGCAGGCTCAACGGGCTCCACCTTTTCGAAACCTATATTTTCGCGTTGGCAAAGACTCCGTCGAGCCTTCCCCAATCATTTACTTTTCGACACTCCAAAACTTGGGTATCGCCATCAACAATCTAAACCACTTTTTCAATCGCCTAATTTCGCAACTCGGCAACGCCATTAAATCGCTAGACGAAAATGGCTGGATCGCCGTGTGTTGCATCATGCTTGTCTGCGGCTGGTTTTTCCTGAAAGGCAACAAAGTTCAGGCCTAGCGATCGCCACCGCGATGGGTTATTCCCTTTCTCGCCCGGCCTTCGCCCCTGCCCTGGCCTATTGCTAAAACGCTCGAAACGGGCGGCCAACCGCCTTTCAGCACCGCTGCCGCATAAAAATCTTTTCACCGCTGGCACGGCACTTACACCACCTCGCCCCTCAGTAATTCGCTCGACCGCAGTGCTTTGCGCCGCTTGGTAGGAGCTTAGTCGTACCGCATTCGCTTTGTGACGCTGGCAAAAAATTTTGTTTTCCCAGCCAATCGCGTTAGACTCCGCTTACCAAAACGAGACGTCAATCGCTGGCGATTTTGTTTCCAGTCGTTGGTCGTCTCCCAACTTAGTCTTTGCTTGAAAGCGATCGGCAGTTGAAGCTCCACCGCTGATGCTTGCCACGATAGCGAATCTTGGGCTTGGTGCCCGGTAGTTTTTCAATCGCCTTTCGCCTAACGCATTTAACGAAAGAGGACTGTCATGCGATTCCTGTCTGAACAAGAGTACCGTCAAAGCGGTGCCGAAGCGACTGGCGTAACTTTTAACGTTGCCTTTCTTCGTGAGATCAAAATCGACTACGGATTTCGCGAACTCTTGACCCGAGTCTACAACCGGCTGAAACCCGAGACCGGGCCGCCGGCTTCCCCACGCGAGGCCTCCGACTTATTGGCCGACCTCCGCGACGAACTGGAAACCTATTTTGCCCTCGAGGAATGCTATGGGTATTTCTCTGACGCGGAAGTCAAAAACCCACCCGTTTCGCGCAAAGCCATCGACCTCAAAGGCGATCACGAACGCTTGTACCTCGAACTGAGCGAAGTCGTCGAAATGGCGATGCGATTGGTTTACCAAGAATGCGGCCCAGAGATTACCGTGGCAACGATTGCCGAAACATTCGAAGAGTTCTGCAAACACTTGGCCGCGCACGAACAAGCCGAAATGAATTTGGTGATGGCTCTTTGCAACGAAGATTTCGGCGTCGGCGGGTAGGTCGATCATTCATGTGCCGTTGCCAACGAGTGGTGCCAAACATCATCCGTGGCTCTGTCACTAAAATCGTCAGCCCTGGCCTGCACTTTCACTCAGACGCCAATACCCGGCAAACCAAACCACCACCCCTTTGCGAAATTACGATCATGCAACAAAATAAATCGCATGAACGTAGTATCGCTGCAATCAGGAAGTAACGGTAACTGTTTCTTTGTTGAATCAGGCGGCGTGTCATTGATTTTTGACGCGGGTATCAGTGGCAAACAAGCCGACGAACGCTTGGCCTCTCACGGTCGAGACATTCGTGATGCCCAAGCGTTATTTATCTCGCACGACCACAGCGATCACACGCGAGGCATGGGCATTTTCTCGCGCAAGTTTGATCTGCCAATTTACGTCACTCAGCAGACACTCCACGCGGTCCGCAACCAAAAACTTGGCCAGCTGAACCGAGTTCGGTTGTTTGCCGCCGGCGATTCAATTTCGTTTGGCAACGTCACCGTGCACACCATCCCAACGCCGCACGACAGTGTCGATGGCGTCGCGTTTGTGGTCGAAGACGGTGATTCACGAGTCGGGATTTTGACGGATCTCGGCCATGTTTTCGAGGGCTTAAAAGAAGTCCTCCAATCGCTTGATGCCGTCATCATCGAAAGCAACTACGATTCTCAGATGCTCGAATCGGGCCCCTATTCAGAAAGTCTCAAACGCAGAATCAGTGGCGCTGGCGGTCACCTCTCAAACGAAGACACGGCGACACTGCTTCGTGACGTCAATTCCCAGCGGCTTCGCTGGGCCTGTTTGTGCCATCTATCCGAAGAAAACAATTGCCCGAATCGTGCTCGCAAGACTCACCAAAACATCGTCGGTAACGACCTGACCATCCATGTCGCCGACCGCTACGGCACCAGCGATGTTTTCGAAGTTTAGCCAATTCGACATTCGACATTCGACATT
>CAZROJ010000001.1:17780-19459 GCA_964601665.1 uncultured Pirellulaceae bacterium | reverse complement strand
ATTCGACATTCGACATTCGACATTACCAACTGCCGCTGGCGCCTCTGCCCGATGAACTCCCGCCGCCGAATCCGCTGGAAAATCCACCTCCGCGACCACCACGACCGGCCGAATTCGAACCCGAAGATTTTACAAGTTTCGGAGTTTGATAGGTATAACGTCGATGATACGAACAATGCCGACAACTCTCGCGGACACGAACGCTACCGCCACGCGAATAATTGGCAGCGACCAGTACTTGTTCAACCTTGTGAACGGTGACATACCGACATTCAGGGCACTTTGAATATCGAGTGAACAGTCGGCCATAGCGCAGCTTCAAAACCTCGTCGCACTCCAAGCACGCCCAGACGTCATAATCAACGCTGCCTAAGCTCTCTTCGATCTGTTGCGCGGGATTAAGAAACTGATCGTCTTGATTCTCCGCCAACATTACCATGTTCAACTTGCAAACTTCGCACTCGCGCGACCGATAGCGATAATAGTGTCGACCACCCACAATCAATCCCAAGCCGCCAAGCAAACCGCCCCCGGCCAGCCACGGCCACCAAGTGACCGGTCCACGCTGCTGACGCCGGGGCCCTCGAGGCTGCGGTTGATCTCCTGTTACCGACGGAAGCATTACCGGCGCCCGCAATTCCGAGATACCGATCAACTGAGTCGCACACGCCCGGATGCCTTGGTAAATGGCCGAATTGGGGTTCCCGTTATTCATCTCCGCAACGACGTGAGTATCGATAATTTTTTGAGCCACCTTCTGTTGCTTGTCGCTATCAATTCCTTCGCCAAGAATCAGTTCGACTTTTCTGTCACCCATCGCGAAAAACAACAACACGCCATTGTTCCGCCAGTCTCCTGGAGCAAATGGAACCCCCGCATTGCCAATTCGCAACCGCCGGTTAAATAAATCAGTCGCAAAAGTTCGACTTTCGCGATCCCCAATCGTATCAACAACCACGACGCACATCTCACGCTTGGTCGCTTCGTTGACCTCATCACAAACACGATTGACGTACTCAACAGCTTCTTCAGAAACCGTACCCGTGAGATCAGTAATCCAGCCGCTGGGCCGAGGGCTAGGGATATCCTCGATCTGCAACTGCAGCTCTTGGGCGCACGCTGCCGAGCCCCAAACCCAACCGAGCAAAATCAAAAATGAAGTGTAAACCAGCCGCATAATCGTTGCCGCCTAAAGACAAAGCTTCGGTTTATCAAAGCTTCGGTTTATAAAACGCAGGCATCTTTTTCAAGACGCTGCAATGGAAAACATCGCAAAAAAAAACGCCGCTCGGCGAGGAGCGACGTTCAAGTGGTCAATTAACAAGTTGAGTCAGCTCAGAGCGACCACTAGGTTAGCCGATCGCAGTCAAAACCGCGACCTTTTTATTCGTTCGAAACGAATGTTAGTTGCAGCCGCAAGAGCTACGACGTGAACGCAGGTTTGTAACCGCACCGCGAACAACATATCGACGCTGACGTTGTTGACGGCAGCAAGGAGCAGCTGGAGCTGGTGCAACATTGCAACCGCACGATGCAACAGGTGCTGGAGCTGCGTTGCATCCGCATGACGAAACAGCAGCTGGTGCAACTGTCATTGGAGCAGCAACTGTCATTGGAGCAGCAACTGTCATTGGAGCAGCAACTGTCATTGGGGCAGCAACTGTCATTGGAGCAGCAAC
>CAZROJ010000001.1:0-17680 GCA_964601665.1 uncultured Pirellulaceae bacterium | reverse complement strand
ACTTCAGCAACCGCAGCTTGGGTTACTTCAGCAGCGGCAGCGATTGGTGCCGCAGCTTCTTCTTGAGCAACAACAGAACCAGCAACCAACAATGTGCAGCAAACTGCAGCAAAGAACTTCTTCATTTTTTCTTCCTCAAATAAACGAAACAGGCTCGTACTTCGAAAACGAAACACTCGTTTTTCGATGGGAGGATGACGTTTCATCCGGTCACATTCACTAATGCAACAGAGCCGAATACTTAACACTGACCCGAGTTGAAACCTCGAGAAGTGCACACGCTAACACCTTTACTAACCGTTCTCAACCATCAAATTCCGTCTATTCGGGAAAAACCCCCACCTTTACGTTGCTCCCGATTCATCCGCCCAAACACCGAAAAGTCGCCAGAACGCACTCTCCCAATCTCGGCCCAATCTCGGCCCATTCCCGGCCAAACTAAGAGACCAAAGACGCCGCTAAGAACAACCAAAGGAAGCCCACGTCACCTTACCCGCTCAACGTTTCCTAAACCACAATGCAATCGTCCTGTCCCTTGCTTACTCCGGGCAAGCCATTGCCTACTTCCCAAAATCCCCAACCGCTCTCGAGCTGTCGAGCCTTACCGACAAAAAAATTTGCCACGATCAACGCAGATCTTGGAGGGCCTGCTTGTACTTGTCCCACATTTGAGCCGCGGCTTCAAAGTCGGCTTCCAGCAGTTTAAGCGGCTTAGCTTCTGCCGCCTCCAACGCAACTTTCGCTCTGGCTCCCGCCTCAACCATCGACGCACTAGGCAACCACGCTTTCTCGACTCGCCATTGGCCCCGTAAGTCATTAGCCAACGGTCGCTGAGCACTCGAGCCGGCGGCCAAACGTTGTTCGATATCTTTTTCCAAAAGTCGATCGACCAGTTGTTTGGCTCGTTCGGTATTCGGTCCGTTTTTAATAATCGCAAGCGTATTGGGAATCAAAAGAGTGCCCATCTCTGAATCGCCTTGGTCAGGAAAAACGACTGCCACCGGCTCGCCGCGGTTGACCTCGATCATCGCATCGTCGGTATCGGTGACACCAAAAGCAAATTGCCCTGATGCCACTTTTTGAGCCACTTGCTTGTTCCCGCCCTGCACCACCGCATTTTCTGTGATCTGCTGCAGCAGCTTCAAACCCGGTTCGGCGCCAAGCGACGCCAACAGCACGGCGGCATGCGTTGCCGTCGTTCCGAAAACCGGTCGAGCGATCGCGCACTTGCCTTTCCATTTTGGGTCCGCAAGGTCTCGAATCGAATCCGGACGCTGGCTCGGCTCGGGCAATAGTTCCGTATTAACGATCAACACTCTGGCTCGACCCGCAAAACCGTACCACTGACTTTTTGCAGACTGAAAAGACGCTGGAAATCGAGCCGCATTTTTGGCTTGGTACGACTCGAGCAATCCCAGCTTTTGCAACCGCAGCGTATGCAAGATTTCGTTGTTCCAAAACACATCCGCCTGTGGCTTTTTTTGGCTTTGGATCAATTCGGTTGCCAACCCAACCGTCTTATTCGACTCCTGATCGTATTTGACACGAATCGTTAAATTCAGCTCTCGGCCCATGTCTTTCAAAATCGGTTCAGAAAATTCTCGATCCAATGCCGCATAGACAACGATTTCATCTTCGGACTTGGCCAGGCAACCGATGGCCAACGAAATGCTCAAAGCGACAGTCAAATAAATTGCGGGCCTGACGATTTTGATGTGGATGGTGGAGGGGTCTGTCATCTTTGATTGCCAAAACAAAACAGAAATTCAACAAAAGCAGCTCGGTTTAAGCTTAAAATACCTAAAATCTCGGCCGTTGCTCGATATCCGTCAGACTTTTGTCCGAAAACCCTTCAACGCTTGCAATTGGCGTAAGGTTTTTGCACTCGAACCGTCGCCCGTGCAGCCGCTCGACCACAGCATTTTAGGCAATTTTCCCCCATGAATTCAGCCCAGCCAAAACCTTCTCGCCGCCCGCCGACCTTTTTAGATATGGCGTTGATGCCGGTCGTGATGCGCCGTGCGTTTTTGATGGCCTTGGTCGTGGGCACGCTTTTGGTCGCCATCAATCATGGTCGCTGTATCCTGAGCAACCATTTCGGCCTGGCTTGTTTTTCGGCTTCCGTTCTGACTTTTTTCGTCCCCTACGGCGTATCGACTTACTCGAGCGTCCTAGCCATGCGAAAGCGCCATGACGATCGTTAGTGCACCGACCCAGCGAAGCTCTCACTCGATGACCTCGGCCCACATCAATCTCCAGCGTGATCGTAGCTCCAGTAAACTGCTGGAGCAAAACAAGAATTTGTTTTAGCCTTGGTGGCGGCGACAGTCGGCTACTTAAAGCGACTCCAAATTAAGTCGAGCACACGCGGGTACGGTTTTACATTTACCTTGAATGCGTCCCGCTGCTTTGTTGTCCGCGGGTCTTGTCCTGCTTTAAGCCGCGTGACCGCTAATCAAGATCCAACTTTGTCCATGCTGAATTATTCCGCGACGATTCAACGGCGGCTTCGATAAAAGCCATGCCCTCGACGCCATCCTCGACCGTAGGAAAGTCGTAGCCAGCTTCGCGAGGAAAATCTCCATTGACCTCATCGGCAATCGCTTCAGCAGCGGCCAGATAGACGTTGGCAAACGCTTCAATGAATGCCTCGGGATGCCCGAACGGCAATCGCGTGTTGGCTGCACACTCGGTCCCGTTGTAACTATTACCGCGACGGTGAATTTGCCGCGGCGCATCCGCAAATTTAACAGTCAACTCATTGGGGTGCTCTTGATGCCACTCCAATGACGCCTGCGTGCCGTAAACGCGAATGTTCAAATTATTTTCTTCGCCAGCAGAAACTTGCGACGCGTACAAAACCCCTTTGGCTCCGCCTTTGTATCGCACCAGCATATTGCCGTCATCATCCAGAGTGCGGCCCGGAACGAAGGTCGTCAGCTCGGCTGCAATTTCTTCGATCTCCAACCCCGTGATGTACTTCGCCAAATTTTCGGCGTGCGAACCGATATCGCCAATGCAATTGGAGACCCCCGAAACGCTCGGATCCATTCGCCAATTCGAAATCGCCCCCTCGGCTTGATCGTGAAACGCAGACGTTGCATAACCTTGCGGATACTCAGCGACCACCTTCAGCAGGCGTCCCAATTTTCCCGCCGCCACCATCGCCTTGGCTTCTTTGACCATCGGGTAGCCGGTGTAATTATGTGTCAACGCAAAAACCTTGCCCGACGCTTTGACCGCCGCCGCCAATTGCTTCCCTTGTTCCAACGAAAACGCCAGCGGCTTTTCACAGACCACATTAATACCGGCATCCAAAAACGCCTTGGCCACTTCATAGTGCAACGCGTTTTGAACGACGATCGAAACAAAATCAATTCGCTGGTCCGCCGGCAGTTCCGCTTCGGCATTGGCCATTTCCTGGTAGCTGGCATAAACGCGGTCGCTGTCCAGATGCAAATCCTCGCCCGAAAGCTTGCTTTTATCTGCGTTGGAAGAAAATGCCCCCGCGACCAGTTCGATCTTGCCATCCAAGGCCGCTGCCATGCGATGGACGGCACCGATAAAAGCACCTCGCCCGCCGCCGACCATTCCCATACGTAGTTTGCGATTCAAGTTGAATTCGGGCATGACTCTGTTTCGTTAGAAGTTATTCTCTTTTTAAAAACACCAGCGGACCAGCGGGTGACTCGGCCGCGACTACTTTTCGTCGTCATGGAATTTACGGATGACTTCCCAAGTTTCTTCCGGCGTTTCGGTGTACTGGAAAAGCTCAAGATGGCTATCCTGAATCACGCCTTCATCGGCCAAGAACTGAAAGTCGATAATGCCGTCCCAGTATTCTTTGCTGTAGAGAATAATGGGAATGTCCTGCATGCGGCCGGTTTGCTTGAGCGTCAACGAAGTAAACAATTCGTCCAACGTTCCAAATCCGCCTGGGAAACAAACCAAGGCCTTGGCACGCAACAAAAAGTGCATCTTGCGGATCGCAAAATAGTTAAACTGAAACCCCATGCCCGGCGTGATGTACGAGTTCGGTTCTTGCTCGAACGGCAAAATAATATTCAACGCCATCGACTTGCCGCCGGCCTCAAACGCACCTCGATTACCCGCTTCCATAATCCCCGGACCGCCACCCGTCTTGACGATGTACTCAGTGCCGCATTTGTGATGCGTCATGTTGTACTCGGTGACAATTCGAGCGAATTCGCGGCATTCCTCGTAGTAACGCGATTTTGCCACCACGCGTTCGGCGCGAACCATCAATCGCTTGGCCTTGGGATCGTCGGGATCTTTCTTGACCGCCTCGACCGCTTCGGCCATCATTTCATCGCCGATTTCTTTTGGTGAAACCTGCGTTCCACCAAAAATCACAATCGTCGACTTGATGCCCAGTTCGTCCAAACTCATTTCGGGCTTGAGCAATTCCATTTCCAAACGCAACGGCCGCAGGTCTTCCATGCCGATAAAGTCTGGATCTTTGTAGGCCAAACGGTAGCTTGGATGGTGCATGATTGCGTCGAGCCGCCGCTGTGTTTCGGGATCGCGTTCCACGTAAGTTTCCTGGGTAAATAAAATTTGTAGGTTTTGTATCGTATCAGTGTCCGCGGCTGCGGCGAGTGCGTTTTAGTCGTTCAGCTTCGAGACCACGACCGAAATGTTCTGCCCGCCAAAACCAAAACTGTTACTCAACGCCACATTGCACTCGACTTCCCTGGCTTGGTTCGGGATGTAGTCCAAATCGCACAGCGGGTCTTCGTTTTGATAATTAATAGTCGGCGGCAAGACGTTGTCACGAATCGCCATCAAGCAAACGATCAGCTCGGTCGCGCCGGCGGCTGCGATCAAATGGCCCATCATGCTTTTGGTACTTGAAATGGGTGTTTGCATCGCCCGATCGCCAAAGATTTCGCGACAAGCTTTCGTCTCCACCTTGTCATTGACCGTCGTACTGGTCCCATGCGCGTTCACGTAATCAATTTGCTCGGGAGCCACACCGGCGTCTTCCAGGGCCATTCGCATGCAACCAATCGCGCCGCGGCCGTCAGGGTGAATGTCCGTCACGCGATAGGCGTCGGCGGTCGAACCGTAGCCAACCACTTCGCCCCAAATATGAGCCCCTCGTGCTTTGGCGAATTCGTATTCTTCCAAGACCACCATCGCCGAACCTTCGCCCAGCACGAATCCATCGCGAAGTCGATCAAAGGGTCGCGAGGCTCCCGTCGGATCGTCGTTGTTGGTCGAAAGCGCGGTCAACAAATTAAAACCCGTCACACCAAACGGATGAATCATGCTATGGGTACCGCCGGACAGCATCACGTCTGCCTCACCGCGCCGAATGATTTCCGCAGCTTCACCAATCGCTTGGCTACTGGCCGCACAAGCGGTCAAACAATTCGCATTGGGGCCTTGAGCGTTGAACATTCCCGCGATGTGCCCCACCGGCATATTCGGCTCTTGCTCCAATTCAATGACCGGGTTGAGCGTATCGAGTCCGGCGCGCGTGAACTTCACCAAGTCCAGATTACCTTCTTCGTCCAGCGAAGTTGCCATCATCGATGCGAACGACAGAAAATCTTGGTTCCCTTCACCGCTGCCCATGTAAACGCCAAACCGACGCCGGTCTTTGATGGCGTCATTCACGCCCGAGCCATCAAAGGCTTGCTTGGCAGCTCCGGCGGCAAACCGAGTGTGTCGGCCTCGCAGTTTCCAAAGCTCTGGATTGTCGACAACGCTGGAGATATCCCAGTCTTTGATCTCTGCAGAAATTTTCGTCGGAAACTTACTGGCATCAAAAATCGTCGTGTACCCGACGCCGGACTTGCCTTCTTTGAGGTTACCCCAAAGCGTTTCGATATCGTTGCCCAGCGGGTTGATAACGCCAACGCCTGTAACGACAACGCGACGACGAGAATTTCTTGCAATCATGATTTTAAAAATTTTAAACAGTCAAGAACGATTCGAATGATCTACATCTATCAGCTAATTTGAATCCCATCAAACGCCAATTCTCAAATAAGCCTTCTCAGCTTCCAGCATATGCTCGGGCACCCCAATCGGCGACCCATCGGCATTGACCCCCACTTCAAAAATCCGCAGCAATCGAACCATCCGGCAAAACTCAGCCGGCTCAAACAATTCGACCGAATTGAAGCGATCATCGTCCAGCTTGGCAAACATCAGTTCGACCTCAGCTTGCAGCTTATCGCCAATGTGAGCCGTCCCCACGGCCACCGCGCCGATGCCCTCCTGCGACCCCAATTCAATGCGGTACGTCAACGTATCGCCCGGATAAGCTTCGCAATAAAACTTGCATTTGGAAACCTTCGCCAACACAACACGGTCTTTAAAATCGCTCATTTGCCCCAGCAGCAAACCGCCCGTCTGAGCCAACCCTTCGACAATCAACGAGGAAGGAAAGTGCGTTCGTCCCGGCGCGTAGTTATCGACCACTTCTTCGCTAAGGCTGACACTTTTTTGTGCGGTCGCGCTTTTTCCGCTCACGAACTCGGTAAATCGATCGACCCAAAACCAACGCATTTATCGTTCCCAACTTTTTGATTGATTAGCCGAACCTAAAAATTTAGCCCGACATTCCAGCGGTTCGTTGAATTCTAGCCCTCGCTTCATTCAACAAAATAAAAGGCCCACGAATGCAATGATTCAGTGGACCTGTATTCTAGCTGGCAAACGGCCTTCGTTCGAAAACGATTAAGCAGTTTTTGTTGCCACGTACTTGCAAAGATCTTTGACCGTCAAAAGATTGCCAAAGTTCTGCACCTGCGGGTCGCCTTCAAACTTGGAAAGGTCCGCAAATGGCATTCGCTCTTTCAGCTTAGCCAAGCCTTCGTCGGTCAGTTTTCCGTCGGCGACGTATTCCGCGTTTGTCAAAATATCGTCGGGGAACAATTCCTCCCGCGGAATCGAAATATCGAACGCTTTTTCCAATTTGAAAACGATATCCAAAAAGTCGATCGACTCAGCCCCCAGATCGCCCACCATCGTGGCTTCTTCTGTTACTTCGTCGTCATCAACTCCCAAAGCGTCAATCAATGCTTCTTTGACCTTCTCGAAGATCGCTGGGTCTACGGACATTAAAAACTCTCTCTCATAAAACGTTTGAACGATCCGAATAAAATTCAAAAACCAAACTGGCAACGATCGCTTGAACGAAGTTGCCGGCCATCGATTAATGGGTCCTATTCGAATTGGAATATTGTCGATTGGCTCGAACCAAAAATTGGCACAACCAAGTCGATCGTTAACTAAAACAACGCTACTTTTTCGGTATTGGCAGGGCTATTCGGATCCAAAGGATCACACAACCGACGAAATAGCCGCCGTTTTTCATAATTTAAATAAGTATCAATCGCCGAATCGATACCTTCTCGATCCGCCAAATTAAATGCTTCAACAACCAGCCGCCCCGAAGTGGCGACTTCACCATTAACGGTTCCGGCAACTTTCATGTTGTAAACATGATCGTCTTTGACACCTTTAATTTCCGCAGTCACCGACAACGAATCGCCGGGAGCCACAAAACCTTGAAACTTCAAACTTTTGGTTTCCCGCAATGCAATACTGCTGAACGCAAAATCCGTCGATGCCCGAATCAACCAAGTGCTTGCTTGAAACATCGATTCCAACATCAGCACGCCCGGCATCACCGGAAAGCGAGGAAAATGGTCATTTAAGTACTCTTCGGATAACGCCAAGCATTTGACGGCAGAAATCGACTTTCCTTTTTCAAGTGAAATGATTCTGTCAAGTTGGGTGAATCGCATGGATGGCGGCCAAAAAGTGCGTCAGATTTGGTTTCAGTCAGGCTTAAACTCTAACCAGACGACCGTTTTTACTCAATAACGCCTCGCGGTGGTATCGCAAAATTGACGCCTGGGCAGTCAAAGTATCGATTCGGCTGTAATTTTGCTAAAATGAACCCATGAAACGAGGAATTGCAGTATCCCCTGGCGTCGCGATTGGGACCGCGTACGTGATCCACGAGATTTTCGTGAATCCTGACCGTAAGACACTTGCGGACGCCGAAGTCACCGCCGAACTGGCGAATTATGAAACCTCCCGGGACAAAGCCGGCGCGGAGCTTCGTGCTTTGGAGCGAAAGGTCGCCAAACAGGTCGGCCCCGATGAAGCGGCGATTTTTGCCGTTCACGGTGCTATCCTGCGCGACACGGCGTTCACTAATAAAATCCGAAACTGGATTTGCGAAGACCGAATCTCCGCCGCCGCCGCGCTCGCTCGACTGCTGGACGAATACACGGTCATCTTCACCAAAACAAACGATGCCTATCTCAAGGAACGTTTGCAAGACATCCGCGACGTCGTCCTTCGCCTGTCGGGCCACATTTCAGATGTGCTCAAGCCCGACGCCGATCCCGATTTGATCAAGGGACCGCTGATCGTCATCGCTGACGAATTGCTCCCTTCCCAAGTCGTCGCTTTGGGCGACATGGAAGTCGACGGCATCGTGACTCAACGCGGATCGCAAACCAGCCACGCCGCCATCGTCGCGCGTTCGCGAGGCATCCCGGCCGTGTCCGGCGTCAAAGGGATTGTTGGGAAAATCAAAACAGGCGATACGATCATTGTCGATGGTCGCGACGGCCACATCGAAATCCAACCAAACTCCGAAACCGTATCGGCCTACAAAAAACTGGTCCGCGAGTTCGTTGACCTCAAAGACAAACTCGCCTCCAACCGCGACCGGCCTGCCCTGACCGAAGACGGCACGGAACTGAAACTGCAAGCCAACATCAATGGCGTCACCGATGCCGAAGCCGCTCAAGCGATGGGCGCAACCGGCGTCGGGCTCTACCGCACCGAGTACTTATACCTAACCCACCCGAACGTTCCCGACGAAGACGAACAGTACGAAACGTATCGCAAAATCGTCGCCGCCAGCCCCAACCACAACGTCACCATCCGTACGCTCGACATCGGCGGCGACAAAACCGTTGCCTACTTAGGCCATGACCATACCGAAGCCAACCCCTTTATGGGCTGGCGCAGCATCCGGTTATCGTTCGAACACCCTGAATTTTTCAACACACAAATCCGCGCTATCGTTCGCGCAGCCAGTGAATTCCCGCAAGGTACCGTCCGGTTGATGTTCCCGATGGTCACAACGGTCGAAGAACTCCGTCGCCTGCGCAGCATGGTCCGCCGAGCCTACAAAACACTAAACGCACGTGGCATCAAAACTAAAGAGCTACCGATCGGGATGATGTTGGAAGTCCCCGCTGCTGCCGTTTCAATTTCGACAATGTTGGACTTGGTCGACTTTGTTTCCATCGGCTCCAACGACCTGGTCCAATACTTGATGGCCGCCGACCGCGACAACCCCAAAGTCGCTCACCTGTGCCAACCGCTGGCCCCTCCCGTTTTGATCGTGCTAAAAAACGTGATCGAAGCCTGCAACGATGCCAACGTGCCCGTCACGGTCTGCGGCGAAATGGCAGGAACGCCTCGAGCCTTCGTTGTTTTACTCGGCATGGGCTTGCGTCGTTTTAGCATGAGCCCCGCTTTTGTGCCGTCCATCAAACGCTTGGCCAGCGTCATTTCGATTGACGAAGCTACCCAGATTGTCCAATCGGTCATGAAATTTAAAACCACGGGCCAAGTAAAAAAATTCTTGGCCCGGTCCATCGAACAACTCGCGCCCGATTTGAAAATGCTCTCAAGCCACTAACTGCCGCACCAATTCGCCGGCCTGCAGACCCGCGGAACCCGTTTCCAATCACCCACGTTTTTTGCTCTTCCACGATGCCGCTAAAAACCAACGACCAACAGCTTGGCAAAAACTACGACCGCGCCGCCTGGTTCTACGAAAAAAGCGCAAAGATCTATTCAACGAATCAAATCCGAGCCAGCAAACGCCATCAACTGAACTACATCCATCCCGAACAAAAAGTTTTATTCCTGGGTGCCGGCGCGGGCGAAGACGCAGTCATGGCCGCCGAAGCGGGTGCAAAAGTCACTTGCATCGACATCTCGCAGGGCATGCTGAATCAAGTCCAACGCAAACTGGACGCCAAAGGCTTGGAAGTCGAATTGATCTGCGAAAACGCTTTTTCTCACGACCGGTTCGATCACTACGATGTCGTGGCAGCCAACTATTTCCTGAACGTGTTTCGGCTGGACGGCATGACCAAAATGCTCAACCACACCGCCCAACTCGTGCGGCCCGGCGGTCGTTATTTAATCGCCGACGTGGCGCGTTCGCAAGGCAACCCGCTTTCCCAAGCCTTCAATATCGTTTACCTCAAGCTGGGCATGATCGCCTACTGGGCCCTGGGAATGGTGCCGTTGCACAAAAACTACGACTACATCAAACACTTTCCCGACGCCGGGCTGACTTTCGAACACAGCGAATTTTTCCGACTGGCCAAAAAAGGCCCAGTGCTTTTCCAGAGCATTGCCGCCAAACGAGAACCGACCAAACCGCCCTCAGCTTAAGCGGCTCTGGCAACCCTTCTTGAGCTCACTTTTTTCGCAGCAAAAATAACAACGCCGGCAGCATCAACACATCGGCCAACAGAGCCACCGCCAGCAAGCTAGAAATCGCCCAACTAAAACGCGAAACAACCAGCATCTCGCTAAAATAGAACGTCAACATACTCGCACTGGCAATCAACGTGGTATGCCACATCGCCGGCCCGCATTGCGAAATCGTTTTTTCGATCGGACCGTCCATCGAATCCAGGCTTCCGCCAAATTCGCGGAATCGAATTAGAAAATGAGTCGTATCGTCGACCGCGATTCCCAGAGCCACGCAGGCGGTCATCGCGAGCGCCAAATCGACTGGCTGGCCAGACCAACCTAACGTCCCATAAATCGCAACCGTTGGAAAAACGTTGGGCAGCATCGCCAGCAGTCCAATTTTGACACTCCGCAACACGACCACCAGCATCGGCGCGATAATCACAAACGCCAACACAAAATTCTGAAACAAATCCCGCAGCAGCGTCAGCTGAGCATGATGAAACAGATACGTCTGGCCGGTGTAAACCACTTTCGAGGGAACCGGAATGCCGCCGCCCTGCGCTTTGCCGCCGCCCCGCGCTTTGCCGTCCCTCTGCGATTTGCCACCGCCTGCCGCCCGAGCCTCGCCCTCCGGATCCATCGCTGACGCCCGCACCTTCACGTTATTCACCTCGACTCGGCCCGCAATTCGATCCGCGGCTCCAATCACATATTCACGCGCGGCTTCAAAATCGACATTTTCGATGAACGGAAACCGAATACTGATTCGCCAAATCTCACGTCCGCTTTCCTGGTCAGTCGCCAACAACGCGCCACTGGAAAGTTCACTGCGATTCTTTTCAATGTATTCGCGATAAGCCGCTCGCTTAAGAATGCTTCGAGCCGACTGGCGTTTGGGTGGCGATGGCAAAAAATTTATCAACGAATAGGCCACGTCGATTCGATCGCTTTTCTTCAACTCGTTTTGCAACTGCCGCACAAAATCGACTCGCTGATACATCTCCGATGAATCGACACCATCAAACACCAACAGCAATTCCGTCTGGTCCATCGGCCCCAGCGTCGTCTCGAGTTCGGTCAGCGACTGGACGATCTGCGATTCGGGCCGAAATAGTTTTTCAACTTCGACTTCCGCTCGCAAGTATTGCAGCCCGACAATGCCGGCCACCAACAAACCAACAAAGACGACGGCGATGCCCCACCTTTGCGCTTTCACAGCCGTCGCCAACCAGATCCAGAACCCCGTCGTCTGCGTACGACTCTTCAGCCCCTTTAAACCCTGCTGACCAAACCGGCTCAACAACCACGGCACCAACGTCAGTTGAAAGGCGAGTGCAAAACCGACGCCTACAGCACAAAACAATCCAAAATTTCGAATCGCTGGAAACTCACTTCGCAGCAGCGACAACATGCCGACCGCCGTCGTCACAGTCGAAATCACGCACGGCTTCCAACCGATTCGCAGCAGCGCCGCCGGATCGCCAATGCAATCCAAACTATACCGAATCAGATGAATCGCCCCGGACGTTGCCAACACGAACACCAACGCCGGTATAATCGACATCAATCCGCCCAATTGGTACCCGCAGATCGGCGTAATGGCCACGCTAGCCGCCGCCGCACCGACCGCGGTGACAAATACGATCGCCCCCAACAGCCAACTGCGCAAACACAACAGTGAAATGATCGTCGCCAAAACGATCGCCGGAACCAGCAAACTACGATACGAACCACTCAACTGCTGGTCGATGTAGGTCGCGATGAAAGGGTAACCAGCGATGGAAACCTGCGAGCGATCCAAGTCCGGCGTATTCTCGATCGCCTCAAAAACTTTCAACATGACCTGCGATCGCTTCGCCGTGCCCGCCTGGGATAACTCAACCAAAACACAAGTCCGCTCGATATCCTTCAGCCCAAAGAAGACTCCCTTCAATCGGTTCATGATGGACTTACGAGACACATTTAGCTTTTCGCTCAACTCGCGTGTCATATCCAAACCGGTCGAAACCTGAGCAACAATCGCCGCTTCACCTTCGCTAGAATCTTGACCCGCCAACCCACGAATTTGCTCGGCCAATTCGGTCAGCCGAGAATCGGTCGTCGTGCAGCCTTCCCACGTCAGAATCACGAAGTCGTCGGACTTAAAATGTTCGCGAAAAAAGTTGTAATCGACTCGGGCATCGGACTGATCTGGCAACCACTGCAACACATCTTCCGTGTTGGTTTTTACTCGTGTTAAACCAAACACGATCAAGCCCAGCATGGCAATCGAAAACAATACCCCGACTCGATCCCAATGATTCACCGCGACTCCGAGGCTCTAAATTCAAAAGAAACTTCCGACCATTCCAACTCGAACAATCGATCACGGTCAAAACTTATTCCGCTTTCGGCTCCTCGAAGAGCCAATTTATTCAGCAGCCAACCTCGCCTGCCGTCGACACATCAACTCAAGCGGCAACTACGATTCTTCCACACGTTGGATGTACTGGCGTAGGCGTTCGTTTTCGTCAGAGACGTCCTTCAACGCCAACATGTTTTCGACTCGCTTTAACAGCGTGATTCGGTTAACGGGCTTGGACAAAAAGTCGTTCGTCCCTGCCTCCACCGCTCGTTCGATATCGCCCAATTCGTTCAGCGCGGTCACCATTAAAATCATGATCCCTTGCGTCTGCGGGTCGGCCTTGAGTTTTTGGCATACTTCGAACCCGGACAGTTTGGGCATCATCACGTCCAGCAAAATCAAATCCGGCTGGAACTCCGCGACCTTGTCCAATGTTTGCTGACCGTCGACAGCAATTTCAGTTTCACAATCCAATTCGGACAAATAAGCATCCAACAGTTCGCGGTTGGCAACATTGTCGTCCGCAATCAAAATGCGGCTGGTTTTGGTTTCGTTTTCCATGGCGTGTTGTTGCCTGTCGACTGACGGGCTTGGTTGAGGTAGCCGAGGCTCTTTGAAGGTTTGCACCAATTCAAAAACCGATCCCACAACGATCGACGACTGCGGTTTTGCTGGATCTCGACTGCGGAGTCTCGACTGCGTTTGGGCTTTGATTTTAGCTGATCGTGCTAAGAGTATAAGACTGCCCGTCAACGGTGCCAAGGACCAAACAAAGGACACTGCCCCAGCACAGAGGGAGATGGCCTTTCTCTGCTTACGTTATCACGATCAATACAACGGCAAAACTTCTCAGTCGAAAGGTTTTACCAAAGGCGAGATAGGGTTCGCCCAGCAGGCGCGGTCTGCCAATATTCAGAATTGCTCGATCCATCGATTAGATCGATGGTTGATGTTAAGGCCGAGAAAAAGGCCGAGAAAGACAACGAATCGCTATTCTCAAAAGGCGGAGCAACTACGACGTTGGTGGATGCGATTAGGGTCTGCGTGGAATTCCAAGCAGGCCGTTTCTGCCGGCATTGCCTTTGTAACCCGTTTTGCTTGGCCGGCGATCAAGAGCGCCGCGAACGCCCAACACTCCGGGATCGCGAGCCACTGAATCACTAAACAGACGAATGTCGTCCATTAACGGTTCAAGCCGAACGCTCACGTCTTGGACATTTCTGGCCGTCTTCAACAACGACTCGTAGATCTCGTCATCGTTGAGCAATTTTGCGATCGTGCCGTTGTTGTCCTGAATGTTTTCAAACTGCTTGGTGAACTTCTTGATGTCGCTCAGAAATTTGTCAACGCTTTCTAAACTTGTTTTGACCTTGGCTACAATCTCTGGGCTCTCCTCGTTCAACGTCGCCGCGACGCCGTTGATGTTTTCGAGTGTTTCATCCACATTCGCCATCGTCCCTTTCGCATTTTTTAACGCGTCGTTCACGTTGTCGGGAATCGTCCCAAAACTCTGCACCGCTTTGCGCGTGTCGGTGATCGTTACACGAATCTCTTGAAAGATCTTTGGAAGTTCAGCCAGCGCGTTTTTAAATTCTGTTTTGAGCTTGGGGTCGCCGACGATGTTGTTCAAATTTTCAAACATCGCATTGAAACTGCTCAAAGCTAAATCGGCCTTCTTACTGACGGTGGTCAAATTCTGAACCAGCTTTTTCAGGTCGCCCTGCTCGTCACTCATCAATTCATCAAAAGAATTCGTCAGTCTCGCCACGCCGTTGCCCGCCCCTTCCATGCTGATCGCAGCCCCTTGGAAAAACCGAAGCGTCTCGTCCAACTGCGGCTGCAAATCGCCAAAGCTCGCCACAATCTCCATCGGATCAGCCGAAATTTCATAGGTCGGCACCATCGCCCCATCCGCCAGCAACGCGCCTCGCTTCACTTTTGACTCGGGTAAAAATTCGACCACGGCGTCGCCAAACACAGACGCGGTCGCAATCCGAGCGGTTTCGTTTTGGTAAATTCTTTCGGCCTTGTTAATCCCCAACCGTAATAGCACACAACCGTCCTGAGTGGTCACCTTTTTGACTCGACCAATCAAAATCCCATTCTTGCGGATCGGCGTTCCAATTTTCACCCCCGGTGCACGTTCGGGTTTCACAAACAAGTCATACTGCTGCGCCCAGCCCAGCCAACCACCTTCGGAATTGACGACGATCAAAATACCGAGGATTACAAAACCCATCAGTACAAAGATGCCGACCCGAAATTTCTTGATGTCTTCATCCATAATTACTGAGCCGCTCCCCGTAATTCCATTAAGCGTTCGCCTGCTTCGCCATTTATAAACTGTTGCACGCGTCGATCGCGACACGCCTCCAGTTCGGCAACCGAGCCATCAAAAATGACCTGCGACTCGCCCGGATCTAACCTCGGTTCAGGCATCAACATCACCACGCGATCGGCAACTTTTTTGGCCGTATTCATATCGTGGGTCACCACAATACTGGTCACCGGATTGTTATCGCGTGTTCGAATAATCAGCTCGTTAATCACATCGCTCATGATCGGATCCAACCCCGTCGTCGGTTCGTCGTACATGATAATTTCTGGATTCATCACCAAAGCTCGCGCCAACCCGACCCGTTTTTGCATGCCACCGGAAAGCTCCGCCGGTTTTTTGAAAACCACGTTGTCCGGCAAGCCGACCTCTGACAATCGCGAAAGCACCATTTCGCGAATTTCATCATCCGAAAAACGGCCATGTTGACGCAACGGAAAAGCGACGTTTTGCCCGATCGTCATGCTGTCGAACAACGCCGCATTCTGAAACACAAAACCAAAGCGCAGACGAATGCGGCTAATCTGCCGATCGTTCATTCGATTAATATCGTTTGTATCAAAAAACACTCGGCCCTGCGTCGGGCGAATCAATCCGATAATGGACTTCATCAGAACCGTTTTGCCGCAACCGCTTTCGCCCAACAAGACCAACGTTTGCCCCGCCGGAATATCCAACGAGATATCTCGCAACACCTGCTGTTGCCCGAACCGCATCGACAAATTTTCTACGCGAACCAGCGGCTGTTCGTCTTGCTCAAAAAACGTTTCGATCATCCGATCCCCCCAAAGCCTTCGGGGTAGATGGACAGGTAGATCGCGTCCAAACCAATTCCCAGAAACAGGTCCAACACCAAAATCGCGACGAACGAAAACACGAACGAAGCTGTCGAAGCACGACCGACACCCTCGGCCCCCGCCTCGCAATTGAAACCTTGATAACAACTCACCATGGCAATCGCCGAACCAAAAAATACGCTCTTGAACAAACCCGTGAACAAGTCAAAATTTGATACAAATTGGGCACTGTTATCCCAGTAATGATGCACATCGATATCCAACACTAACGTGCAATAAAAGAAACCACCGGCGACGCCCATGAAGTCAGCCATCACCGTCAAAATTGGGATCAAGAACAAGCATGCCAAAAAACGAGGCACAATCAAATAGCGAATTGGATTGGCACCCATCGCCGACAGTGCATCGATTTGGTTGGTGATTCGCATCGTTCCCAGTTCGGCTGCCATCGCACTGCCAACGCGGCCGGCTAGCATCGTGGCTGCCAAAACAGGCCCCAGTTCGCGAACGAGCGTCATGTTGATGACGCCGCCCAGCCGAGTCTCCAAACCAAACTGGCGAAACTGAAAATAACTTTGAACCGCCAGCACCATGCCGATGAACGTTCCCGTCAGCGCGACTACGGGCAAGCTAGAAACGCCCACTCGATAAAAATTTGGCCAAACGGTTTCGCTGCGCGGCAGACGAGTAAACAACCATATCATGGTCTCCCAGCAGAACAGGCTGAACGACCCCAAAGCGACCAAACCATTGACGATCACCCCGCCACGGTCGGCAACCCAATGAAAGAACGGGCCCCGCTGGAGAGGTTGGTGGTTCGAGTTGTCGTCGACAACAGTAGACATTCGGGGCAATACTGACCGCCATCCAAAGATGGAGCGCCAGCGCTAGGACATGCCCCCCAGCAGACCTTCTTTCGTCGTATCGACCATCCCGACGCCACACTTTGTCAAACTTTACGGATTGGCAAACATTTAACGACAGCCTGCTAGCAACCTGTAAAATCAACCACGAACCAGCATTTGATTTGCGACTACCCAACTTCGTCGGCAGTCTAAAATTCTCCTAGCGACCGCAGACAAATGTTCGGCGACATCCAAATGGAAACATCTATTGGGCCGCTGCCGCCGGCTTTGGCTTGGGACCCCGCGGAGCAAACACCAATACGATCGTCGCACCGATAATGACCGTCGCAAGACTGGCTAAAAACAGCGGTGAAACTTGGCCCAGCAAATTCTTCGACAGCGTCTCGGTCAGCGTATTCACAACCGGAGCGATGCCGAAAACAAGCGGCATAATGAAGATCGGTTTTCCACCAAAGTTGAAAGCGTAGATAATTCCCAGCGCACCGATCGCTCCCGCCGCACCCGCCAAAAGCGACCAACCAATCCCCGCCGCACTCTCCCACGACCCCGGTTCAGGGGGAAAATTGGGAATCAGGATCAACGGCACGATTACCGCGATCGCAAAATAGGCCAAACCGACGCACAAGAAAGGACGCAAACGGCTGCCCGCCATCTTTGCTTGACCGCTATGCAACACCGGACCATAGGCACCCCAACAAAGCGCCGTCAAACCAATGCAAGCCCCAACCAGCCACAGGTTTGTTTCGGATTTCGCAGTCGTTTCAAGCTTGGCCGAATCCGCCTTGGCCGAATCAGGTTTGGCCGAAATTGCTTCTTCAGAAGTTGCTTCCCCCGAAGC